>JBIIGZ010000127.1:0-10013 GCA_044236185.1 Roseomonas sp.
ATGACGCTTACGTGCCGCGCGATGAACCGGCGGAGGCCGCTTCCGGTGGCAAGCGCGTGCATTTTGACCGGCTGGAGATGATCTGGATTCCGGATGGCGGCACGGCGGCGGCGGCACTCCGCACCGGAGAAATTGACTGGATCGAATACCCCTTGCCGGATCTGGTGCCAGTGCTGGAACGGGACCGCAATACGCAAACCCAGATTTATGACCCGAACGGGTTTTTGGGTTTTCTGCGCTTCAATCATTTGCACCCACCCTTCAATGATGTGCGGGTGCGCCGCGCCATTCGTGATGTGATTGTGCAATCCGATTTCATGTCGGCGGTTGCCTTGGAAGGTGACTGGCAGGAATGCCACGCCATGTTCCCCTGCGGCCTGCCAGGCGTGGTGGAATTCCCACCCGCGGCGCGCGGCGAAGCCGCGATGGAACGCGCGCGCGCCGCCCTGCGGGCAGCGGGTTATGCCGGGGAGCCCATCATCCACATCAACCCAAGCGATTTCCCGGCTGTCACGCAGCAGGGCCGCCTGACGGTGGAATTGATGCGCAAGCTTGGCGTGAATATCCAGCCGATTGAAGCGGATTGGGCGACCATTCTGGCGCGGCGCGCCAATCGCAATCCGCCGGCGCAGGGCGGCTGGCATTTGCACAATACCAATGGCCCGGCCGCGACCATCGCCAATCCCGCCGTCAGCTTCGCTATTCGCATGAATGGGCAAGCCGCCTGGCCGGGCTGGCCCACAGATGCGGCAGCGGAAGCGCAGGTGGAAGCCTGGATCAATGCCGATGATCAGGCGGCACAAGACGCAGCCATGCGCCGCTTGCAGGAAATCACCTGGGAATCGCTGCCCTTCGCACCGACCGGCTTATTCCGCCTGCGCACGGCCTTCCGGCGTGATCTGACGGGCGTCTTGCAGGGGCCGAACCCCTTCCTGTGGAATCTGCGGCGGGGGTGAATTTCCTCAGCAGCCGCCCGGCGCTTCTTCCAGGCGCACCAGCTTGGCGCGCACGGTGAAATCGCCGAAATCCATGATCATCTCATCCGCCACGCCATTTTCGAAATAGCGGAGCGAGACTTCATAGGAAGGTGTGCTCGCCCCGCCGGCCTGATCTGCATCGGGTTCAAAAAAGGCGATGCGCATGCGCGATGACCCAAGCGCGGAAAGGCTTGGCGCTTCAGGCACGGGCTGCGGCCCCTGCCAGGGCGACAGGAAGGTTGTGGTTTGCTGCGCGCCATCGGCGCTAGTGCCGTCAAAAATCGGTGCCACCAGCAGGCGCTGGCCGGCGCGGGCTGCGTTCAGCGCGGCGATGGTATGCGTATTGGGCAAAAGCGTGCCGGGTGGGATCGGCAATTCCTTCACTTCCGGTTCGCTGTAGCGCGCGACACCGCTGCCATCGGCGCCCAGTTCGGCCTGTCCAGCCACGCGGCTGCTGACCGCGCCCTGCGTTACCTGAACCAGGCTGAAGCGCAGCGTCCGGCCATCCATGGATTCCAGCGTGGCGTAATCAGACCCGGTTTCAAGTTCCGTGCCTTCGCGGTTGCGCAGCGTCATGGAAAAACGCTGACGCGTCGTCCAGCTTTCGCAGGCGTCAATCAATTCATAGAGCATGGCGCCGGAGACCTCGACAATCCCGGCATTCTCCCGCGCGCGATCCAGCCTGAGGTCGTAAATGCCGCGATGGGAGGCAAGCGCGCGGGCCGTTAGCGGCGCAAGCGGCGCGGCAGCCGGCGCATCCTTGGCCCCCTGGGTCAGGCCAGGGGTGGCGGGAAGTATCAGCGCAAGGGCGAGAAGGGCAGAAAACCGCATCGGATACTCCGGGCGGCAGGGGCCGCTTCCGTCTGATACAGCCGATTCCGCCGCAAAGGAATCGGTTTTTCGTAACAAGCCTGGGTGGCGCCGGATCAGCCCGGCTTGGCACCCTTCACCGGCGGCAGATCCAACTTGATATGCAATTCCTTCAAGCGTTCCGGCGGCACGCGGGCCGGGGCGCCCATCATCAAATCCTCGGCCTGCTGGTTCATGGGGAACAGGATCACCTCGCGGATCGCGGGTTCATCGGCGATCAGCATCACAATCCGGTCAATGCCGGGCGCCGAGCCGCCATGCGGCGGCGCGCCATAGCGGAAGGCATTCAACATGCCGCCAAAGCGATGCTCCACTTCTTCCGCCGGATAGCCCGCGATTTCAAAGGCGCGGATCATGATATCCGGGCGATGATTGCGGATGGCGCCTGAGGAAAGCTCAATCCCGTTGCAGACAATGTCGTATTGGAAGGCCTTGATGTCCAAGGGGTCCATGGAATTGAGCGCTTCCAGCCCGCCTTGCGGCATGGAGAACGGGTTGTGGCTGAATTCGATCTGGCCGGTATCTTCATTCCGTTCATACATCGGGAAATCCGTCACCCAGCAGAAGCGGTAGGCGTTTTCTTCGAGCAACCCCAAATCGCGCCCGACACGGTTGCGAACGGCGCCCGAGAATTTCGCGGCATCGGCTTCCTTGTTGGCGACAAAGAAAACCGCATCACCCGCGCCAAGCCCGCAGGCGGCAGCAATGGCGGCCACGCGATCAGCTTCAAGGTTCTTGGCAATCGGTCCCTTCGCGCCATCGGCATCCCAGGCAATATAGCCAAGCCCGCCCTGGCCTTCGGCGCGTGCCCATTCATTCAGCCCATCAAAGAAAGACCGCGGGCGGCCCGCCGCGCCGGGTGCCGGAATGGCGCGCACCACGCCGCCCGATGCGGTCACTTTCGCGAACAAGCCAAAGCCGCCACCGGCGAAATGCGCGCTCACATCGGTGATCTTGATCGGGTTGCGCAAATCCGGCTTGTCCGAACCATATTCCAGCATCGCCTGCTGATACGGGATGCGCGGGAAGGGTGCCGGGGTTACGGCGCGCTTCGTGCCGGACCAATCGGCAAATTCCTCAAAGACGCCGGCCAGCACCGGTTCAATCGCAGCAAAGACATCTTCCTGCGTTACAAAGGACATTTCGAAATCGAGCTGATAGAATTCGCCTGGGGACCGATCTGCGCGCGAAGCCTCATCACGGAAGCAGGGCGCGATTTGGAAGTAGCGATCAAACCCCGCCACCATGCATAGCTGCTTGAATTGCTGCGGCGCCTGCGGCAGCGCGTAGAACTTGCCCGGATGCAGGCGTGCGGGGACCAAAAAGTCGCGCGCGCCTTCGGGGCTGGAAGCGGTCAGGATCGGCGTTTGGAATTCCGTAAAGCCCTGATCAATCATCCGCCGCCGGATGGAAGAAATCACCTGGCTCCGCAGCATCAGGTTGCGATGCTGGCGATCCCGCCGCAAATCCAAAAAGCGATAGCGTAGGCGCAATTCTTCGGGGAATTCCGCATCGCCAGCCACTTGAATCGGCAGCACTTCGGCAGCGGATTGCACTTCCACTTCACGCACGCGCAGCTCAATTTCGCCCGTCGGCAGCTTGGCATTCACCGTGCCGGCTTCGCGCGGCACCACATCGCCCGTGACGGTAATCACGCTCTCGGGGCGGAGTTCTTCCAGCAGTTTCAGCACGGGCGAACCCTGCGCCACCACGCATTGCGTCATGCCGTAATGGTCGCGCAAATCAATGAACAGCAAGCCGCCATGGTCGCGCTTGCGGTGCACCCAGCCAGAAAGCCGCGCGGTGGAGCCGGCATCGGAAGCGCGGAGTTCATGGCATTTGTGGGTGCGATAGGCATGCATGGCGAAAATTCATCCTCAGGGGCGGGAAAGGCGGGGGAAAGCGCCCCAGGGAGGGGTTTCTGTCAACCCCACCGCTTTCCCCGGGGCCGCCGCCCCTGTAAGGAAATGGTATGAACCGCCGCCACGCCGCCCCGGCAGCCGACCAAAACCCCGCCTTGATCACGGATACCGGCAGCCTTGCCGCGCTTTGCGACCGGCTGAAGCATGAGCCATTCGTGACCGTAGACACGGAATTCATGCGTGAACGCACCTATTGGCCAGAGCTTTGCCTGGTCCAATTGGCCGGCCAGCATGAGGTCGCTTTGGTGGATGCCCTGGCGCCGGGGCTTGATCTTGGCCCTCTCGGGGAATTGATGGCGCAGCCCCATGTCGTGAAGGTGTTTCACGCCGCCCGGCAGGATGTGGAAATATTTCTGCTGAAATTCGGCGCCGTTCCCTACCCGATTTTCGACACACAAATTGCCGCCATGGTGGCCGGTTTTGGCGATCAGGCTTCCTATGATTCGCTCTGCCGGTCGCTGGCGGGCGTGCAGATAGACAAGGCGCATCGCTTCAGCGACTGGTCCGCAAGGCCGCTTTCCGAAAGCCAATTGGCCTATGCGGCGGCGGATGTGACGCATTTGCGCAAGATTTTCGTCTCCCTCACGCTCAGGCTCGAACGGGAAGGCCGGATTGACTGGGTGGGGCAGGAAATGGGCGCGCTGGCCGACCCCGCGACCTATTTGACGGACCCCGATACGGCTTGGGAAAAGCTCCGCCCGCGCACCTCCAACCGACGGTTTTTGGGCGTTTTGCGTGCCATTGCGGCGTGGCGGGAGCGTGAGGCCCAGCGCATCAATATTCCGCGTCAGCGGTTGGTGAAGGATGATACGCTGCTGGAGATCGCGGCCACCATGCCCGATAGCCCGGCGGAACTCACGCGTGCGCGGGGCATTTCGGAGAATTTCTCCAAGGGCAAATCCGGTGAGGGGCTGCTTGCCGCCATCCGCCAAGCCCGCGCTTTGCGTGAAGAAGAATTGCCGCAATTGCAGAAGGAAAAGGCCGGCCCGCCGCCGTCACCCGCCCTGATTGCCTTGCTCAAGGTGCTGTTGTCCGCGAAGTCCGAGGAACATGATGTCGCCCCCCGCCTGCTTGCTTCCGGCGATGATCTGGAAAAGCTCGCGACTGGGCAGGATGATGTGCCGGCACTGCATGGCTGGCGGCGGGAAGTGTTTGGGGAAGCCGCTTTGGCGCTGCGTTCCGGGCAATTGGCGCTAGGCGTGGATGGCCGGCGGGTGAAGCTGATCCCGGCGGGTTAACCAGTAGGACCCAAACCCTCCAGGAAGATAATCGCGGTCGCCGCCAGACCCAGTCCGCAAAACAGCATGGACAGCATCGGCCAGGCATTGCGCGGGCCGCGGATGGCAATCACTGCATTGCCCACCAGAGACACCATCACCGCCGCCACCGGCTGGGACCAATGCAATTCGCGAAAGCCCCAGACAATCAGCGCAATCCAGGCGATGAAGGCCGCCCGCGCCAGCCAATGCCAGAAGATGGACGCGGCCTCGGAAGCCGGGCGCATTTCAGGTGCCCCGCTTTTGGATTGGATGAAGGCGCCGATCGAAAGCAGCACCATGGCGGTGTAGTAGAGAGTCACCCGGCTTCATTGCCGCCCCGCCGTGCTGCCGGCAAGGGGTTTTTTGCCTGCCAAGGTCGCCCTTCGCCTCATTCCGCGCTAACCCTGCGCCATGAGCCCCCCTCCGCCTGCCTTGTTGCAAGTGCTGCCCGCGCTCCGCTCCGGGGGCGTGGAGCGCGGCACGCTTGAGATTGCCGAGGCACAAATCGCCGCTGGCTTTCGCGCCATTGTGGCCTCGGCGGGTGGGGAGATGGTGCCGGCCTTGGAGGCGCTGGGCGCCAAGCACATCATTTTGCCGCTGACCGCCAAATCGCCCTGGGCCCTGTGGCGCAACGCGGCGGCGCTGACCGCGCTGGCAAGGGCAGAAGGGGTGGCGCTTATCCATGCGCGTTCCCGCGCACCGGCGTGGTCGGCGCTGATGGCGGCACGGCGCGCGGGCCTGCCCTTCGTCACCACCTATCACGGCGCCTATAATGAAGGCTTTCCGGGCAAGCGCTTCTATAATTCCGTCATGGCGCGCGGTGATCGCGTGATTGCCATCAGCCATTTCATCGCTGATCTGATCCGGGCCCGGCATGGGGTGGCGGAATCGCGCCTGCGGGTGATCCCGCGCGGGGTGGACCCTCGGCGGTTTGACCCCGCGCTGGTGAGTGCCGAAAGGCTGGACAAGCTCCGCACGGCTTGGGGCCTGCCCGACCGCCGCCCAATCATCATGCTGCCGGCGCGCGTCACACGCTGGAAGGGGCAGATGGTGCTGGTGGAGGCCATGGCGCGGCTGCCGGGCGATTCGCTTGCCCTGCTGGTGGGTGACGCAGAAGAACGCCCAGCCTTCAAGGCGGAATTGCTGGCGCGCATTGAAAGCCTGGGGCTGAAAGACCGTGTGCGCCTGGTGGGCCACGCCGCTGACATGCCGGCGGCACTGTTGCTCGCGGATGTCGTTATCCATGCCTCGACCGATGCAGAAGCCTTTGGCCGCACGGTGATCGAAGCCCAGGCCATGGCGCGGCCCGTGATCGCGAGCGATCTTGGCGCGCCGCGCGAAACCGTGGCCGAGGGTGTCACGGGCTGGCGCATCCCGCCCGGCGATGCGGCGGCACTTGCGGCAGCCATTGGCAAGGCGCTGGCCTTGCCGCCCGCCGAACGCGCCGCCCTTGGCGCCAGGGCGCGGGCAGCGGTGCTGTCAGGCTACACCACAGAAGCCATGCAGGCCGCGACCATCGCCGTTTATCGGGAATTGATCGGATGACGCCGCGCATCCTGGTCATCAAACTCGGCGCACTTGGGGATTTCGCCCAGGCTTTCGGGCCTTTTGCGGCGATCAGGGCGCATCATCCGGGGGCAGAGATCACCCTGCTGACCACGCCGCCCTTCGCGCCGCTGGCGCGCCAGGCGCCCTGGTTTGACCAGGTTTGGGAGAATGGCCGGCCAAGGGGCCTCGCCGCGCTTTGGGCGCTGAGGCGGCAGTTGCGCGCGGCGCGGTTTGATCGGGTTTATGATTTGCAGACCTCTGGCCGGTCATCGCGCTATCTCTGGCTTGTGGGTCGCAGCGTGGAATGGTCCGGCATTGCCGCCGGCGCTTCCCACCCGCATGCCAATCCGCGCCGCGATTTCATGCACACAGTGGAACGTCAGCGGGAGCAATTGGAAATGGCCGGTATCAGCCATTTCCCAGCGCCCGCGCTGGATTGGCTGGATGCGGATATCACGCGCTTAGCCCTGCCGGAGCGCTTTGCCCTGCTGATCCCCGGCGCCTCCCCCGGCCGCCCGGCCAAGCGTTGGCCGGTAGACAATTTCAGCGCCTTGGCGGCGGCGCTCGATATCCCCGCCGTGATCCTGGGTGGCCCGGCTGAGGCGAGCCTGGGTGCCGCCATCACGCAAACCGCCCCAGGCACGCGTGACCTGACGGGCAAGACCAGCTTTGCCGATATCGCGGCGCTGGCCCGGCGCGCTGCCTTTTGCATTGGCAATGATACCGGCCCGACGCATTTGGCCGCGGTGGCCGGCTGCCCGACGCTGGCGCTGTTTGGCGAGGATAGCGACCCCGCGCTTTGCGCCCCGCGTGGCCCGCGCGTGGCGGTGCTGCGGCGCCAGCCCTTGGCCAGCCTGCCGCTCGGCGATGTGCAGGCCGCGCTTCAGGAATTGATCAATCAACCCGCCGCAACGGCTTGACCCGGAAGGGGCCTCTGCCCATGGTCCGGCCTGCCTTCAACCAATAGGACGCTTTTCATGCCCGCGATTACCCTGCCCGATGGTTCCATCCGCCACTTTGACGGCGCGGTGACGGGCACCACTATCGCGGCGGCCATTGGCCCTGGCCTCGCCAAGGCAGCGCTTGCCATGGAAGTGGATGGCAAGCTACGCGATCTTTCCGCGACCATCACGCAGGATGCGAAGCTGCGTTTCATCACGCGGCGCGATCCCGAAGCGCTTGAGATGATCCGCCATGATTGCGCCCATGTGCTGGCGGAAGCCGTGCAGGCGCTTTATCCGGGCACGCAAGTCACCATCGGCCCTTCGATTGAAGGCGGCTTTTATTACGATTTCGCCCGGAACGAGCCCTTCAAGCCCGAGGATTTCGCCGCGATTGAAGCCAAGATGCGCGAAATCATCGCGCGCAATGATGCCTTTATGCGCGAAGAATGGGACCGCGAGGATGCGATCCGTTTCTTCACCGCCAAGGGCGAACGCTACAAGGCCGAACTGATCCAGGATTTGCCCAAAACCGAGATCATCAGCATCTACAAGCAAGGCGAATGGACCGATTTGTGCCGCGGCCCGCATATGCGCGGCACCGGCGATATCGGCACCGCCTTCAAACTGATGAAGGTGGCCGGCGCCTATTGGCGCGGCGATCATCGCAACGCCATGCTGAGCCGGATTTACGGCACGGCTTGGCGCGACCAAAAGGAACTCGACGCCTATTTGTTGCAGTTGGAAGAAGCGGAAAAGCGCGACCACCGCAAGATCGGCAAGGAAATGGGGCTTTTCCACCTGCAGGATGAGGCGGTGGGTTCGGTCTTCTGGCACCCCAAGGGCTGGCGGCTTTATCGCACCGTGGAAGCTTATATGCGCCGGCGGCTTGATATCGCCGAATATCAGGAAGTGAAGACGCCGCAGCTGGTGGATCGGAAGCTCTGGGAAGCTTCCGGCCATTGGGAAAAATTCCGCGAAAACATGTTCGTGGCGCGCGTGGAAGATGAAGACGAAAAAGACCGCGTGCTGGCGCTGAAGCCCATGAATTGCCCTTGCCATGTGCAGATTTTCAATCAGGGCTTGCGATCCTATCGCGAATTGCCGCTGCGCATGGCGGAATTCGGCGCTTGCCACCGCTATGAACCCTCGGGCGCGCTGCATGGCATCATGCGGGTGCGCAGTTTTGTCCAGGATGATGCGCATATCTTCTGCGCCGAAGAACAGATCGCGGATGAAACGGTGCGTTTCGTCGCACTTCTTTCTTCCATCTATCGCGATTTCGGCTTTACCGAATTCCGCGTGAAATTCTCTGACCGCCCGGCGCGGCGCGCGGGGACGGATGCGGTCTGGGATCAGGCGGAAGGGGCGCTGAAAGACGCCTGCCGCATTGCGGGGGTTGAGTATGAATTGAACCCTGGTGAGGGCGCCTTCTACGGCCCCAAGCTGGAATTCGTGCTGCGCGATGCGATTGGCCGTGATTGGCAATGCGGCACCCTGCAAGTGGATTTCGTGCTGCCGGAGCGGCTGGATGCGGAATATGTCGCCGAAGATGGCGCCCGCCGCCGCCCCGTCATGCTGCACCGGGCCATATTGGGGTCGTTCGAGCGCTTCCTTGGCATTTTGATCGAAGAACATGCCGGGCGCTTCCCGCTGTGGCTCGCCCCGGTTCAGGTGGTGGTGGCGACCATTGTGGATGAGGCCGCGCCCTTCGCCCGCCAGGCCGCGGCCGCTTTGCAAAAGGCCGGGGTCGCGGTTTCGCTTGACCTCAGAAATGAGAAAATCAACCGCAAGGTGGTGGATCATATTGATCAGCGCGTGCCCGTGCTGGCCGTGATTGGCCGGCGAGAGGCTGAGGAAGGCACCATTGTGCTCCGCCGCCTGCCTGGGCGGGATCAGGAAACGCTGAAACTGGCCGATGCCGTGGCTCTGCTGGCGGCCGAGGCAACGCCGCCTGATCTGCGCGCCTGACGCCACAACCACGGAAGATTTAGCAGCACCGGGGCGGCAAGGCCCATGCAAAACTTGCAGCATGCCGCCCAAAAGCCCATAAATGCGCCGTTCTGAAAACCACGACAGGAGAGTACCATAGCTCGACCCCCTCTGCCCGCCGCCCAGCAGGCCCCCGCGCGTGAAGGCCCGCGTATCAATGATGAAATCCGCGTCCCTCAGGTTCGCCTGATTGATGACGCCGGAGAGATGATCGGCGTCATGTCCGCCCGCGAAGCGCTGATCCGCGCTTATGATGTGGGGCTTGATCTGGTCGAAATCTCACCCAATGCGGTGCCGCCTGTCTGCAAGATCCTGGATTACGGGAAATACAAATACGAACAGCAGAAAAAGGCGAATGAGGCGCGCAAGAAGCAGAAGGTCGTCGAAATCAAGGAAATCAAGGTTCGCCCGAATATTGATGACCATGATTATGATGTGAAGATGAAGCAGATGAAGAACTTCATCGGCGAAGGCGACAAGGTGAAGGTCACACTCCGCTTCCGT
>JBIIGZ010000005.1:0-33917 GCA_044236185.1 Roseomonas sp.
GTCACCATCCTCGACCCCAGCGATCCGGGTGGGGAGCAGGCGGCATCCTATGGCAATGGCTGCTGGCTCAGCCCCATGTCCGTGATTCCGCCGGCGGTGCCGGGCATTTGGAAGAAGCTGCCAAAATTCCTCTCGGACCCGCTCGGGCCGCTCGCCATTCGCTGGCGCTATTTGCCGAAAGTGGCCCCCTGGCTGATCCGCTACCTCGCTTCCGGCTGGCGGTGGGAAGATGTGGCGAAGACCGCGGGGGCGCTCCGCCCGCTGGTGCAGGATGCGCCCCGGCTGCACAAGGCTTTGGCTGACCAGGCCGGGGTTGGCCATCTGATCGAAAGGCGGGGGCTGATGTATATCTACCCCTCCCGCGCGGATTTTGAGGCCGAGCGGAAGGCCTGGGACATCCGCCACCAGGTTGGCGTGCGCTGGATAGAACTTGACGCCGATGATCTCCGCCAGCGTGAACCGGAACTCGACCGCCGCTATTGTTTCGGGGTTTTTGTGGATGAGGGCGGACATTGCACCGACCCCGGCGCCTATGTTGCGGCGTTGATTGCCCTCGCCCAAGCCGAGGGTGCGAAGCTGCTCCGCGATCGCGCCACCGGCTTTCGCATTGAAGCCGGGCGGCTGCGTGCCGTGATGACAGGGCAGGGGGAGGTCGCCTGCGATGCCGCCGTGATTGCCGCTGGCGTCCATTCCAAGCCTTTGGCGCGCGCTGCCGGAGATGATGTGCCGCTCGAGAGCGAACGCGGCTATCACGCTGAAATCAGCGCGCCGGAAGTGGCGCCGCGCCATGGGCTGATGCCATCCGATGGCAAAATGTCCATCATGAGGACCGCGCGCGGCTTGCGTTGTGCGGGCCAGGTGGAGATTGCCGGGATTGACGCCGCGCCCAATTGGCAGCGGGCGGAAATCCTAAAAAACCATCTGCTTGGCTGCTTTCCTGGCCTGCCGCGCGATCTGCCCGCGGAGCGGATCAAATTCTGGCTCGGGCATCGGCCTTCCATGCCGGATGGCATGCCCTGCCTTGGCCCATCCCGCGCCAGCCAGGATATCATCCATGCCTTTGGTCATGGCCATACCGGGCTGGTGGCCGCCGCCCGGACGGGGGAGGTAGTCGCGGCGCTGCTCACTGGCCGGGCGCCGCCCATTCCCATTGCTGCCTTCGACTCGCGACGGTTTCGGGCGTTTTTTTAGGATTTCTCGCCCTTCGCTTAAAATTTTTCTCGCTTTTCAAAGTCCGGGGTGTCATGCTGCCAAATAGCAGCGTTGCATCCCGCGCGCAGCGGACATTTATGGTTGGATAGTCAAACAGTGTTTCCTGAAAACGAGCACCAGGATAGCACCGGGCCGATCGAGGCCGAGGTGAAGTGGTACAACTCCCGTAAAGGCTTCGGCTTCGTACTGGGACCAGATGGGCAGGATGTGTTTTTTCACGCCTCTGCCCTGACAGAGGCAGGCATTGAGCCGCCAGATACCGGCGACAAGCTGGTCTGCGAAATCGGGTCTGACCGGCAGGGCCGGCGGCTGATCACGCGGATCATGCAGCTGAAAAAGGGCGAAGGCGGCGGCGAAGCGCGCCCACCGCGTCGTGAATTCGGCGGCGGTGGCGGCTTTGGGGATCGCCCCCCGCGCCGCGATTTCGGGGATCGTCCCCCGCGCCGTGATTTCGGTGATCGCCCCCCGCGCCGTGATTTCGGCGGCGGTGGCGGCTTCGGCGGCGGTGGCTTCGGTGATCGCCCACCGCGTCGTGACTTCGGTGGCGGCGGCGGCGGCGGCGGCGGCTTTGGCGGTGGTGGCGGTTTTGGCGATCGTCCCCCGCGTCGTGATTTCGGGGATCGTCCCCCGCCGCGGCGTGAATTCAACCGCGATGAAGGCGGCCCGACCTATGACATCGCCGGCACGGTCAAGTGGTTTGACCAGGTGCGCGGCTTTGGCTTCGTGACGCCGGAAGATGGCGGCCAGGATGTGTTCCTGCATTCATCGGTGCTGCAACGCGCCGGCAAGCAGGATGTGCAGCAGGGCGAAAAGGTCGCACTTGAAGTGCGTGACGGTCAGCGCGGCCGCCAGGCCGTGAATATGAAGGACTGAACCAAGCTGGTTGTGGCCCTTGCGGCTGCGATGGCGTGGTGTGGTGCGAAAACGAGGGGCAAGTCCCCTCGTTTTTTTATGATGTGCCAAAATTGGCGCTGTTTCTATTTTGGATTGAGAAAACTGAAGACGTCCGGGGCATCTTAACGAGATTTAAATAAAAAACGTGGTTTTTCAACGGTTTATTTAACCGCTTTTTCATTTCTCTCTGAGAAATTGACGTTGTCCCGAAAATCGGGCGAAGCGAAGGGAAAATCCCATGAATCTGAATTCAGTCAATACCAATATCGGGGCAATGACCGCCCTTCAGTCCTTGAACAGGACCAACGAAGCGCTTGCCGCTGTGCAGAAGCGTGTCTCGACAGGTTTCCGCGTTTCCGATGCGAAAGATGATGGCGGCGCCTTTGCTGTTGCCCAAAGCGTGCGCGGCGATGTCGCCGGCCTCACCGCCGCCAATGAGCAACTGGGCGGGCTTAAGGGTGTTGTTGATGTGACGCTTCATGGTCTTGGCCAGGTGTCGAAAAGCATGGTGGATCTGCGCACCGTACTGACGCGCCTTGCCGATGGCACCATCAATGATGAGCAGCGCGACCAGTATGCTCAGCAGTATGGTCAGTTGAAGACACAGATTCAGCGTTTCATTGATGACGCCACCTATAATGGCCGTACTCTGCTTTCAACCGACCCGGCCGCTGGTGGCGGCGATATCATCACGATCCGTAATGAACAGGGCACGACGCTGACCCTTACAGCCTTTGACGGCGCCACGAATTTTGTTGTGGATGATGCGCCAGCTGACGCGACGGCTGCACAAGCGGCCATTACCGGAAACTGGACCACCATTCACCAGGCGATCAATGACGCGCTCAATAGCTTGGGTGCAGATTCGCGCTATATTGATGCCCAGATCGGCTATAACCGCGATAAGCTTGATGCGGTTGAAGGCGGGCTTGGCGCCTTGATTGACGCTGATATCGCCAAGGAAGCTGCGCGGCTTCAGGCGCTTCAAATTCGCCAGCAGCTTGGCACGCAAACCTTATCCATTACGAACCAGGCGCCGCAAGCTCTGCTTTCCCTGTTCGGCGGCAGGTAAGGCGGAGCATTGTCATGCCGGGTCGTTCGACTTGGCTTGGACATATTGAAGCGCTTCAGGCAGAGGCCGCGTCTCTGGGCTGGCCTGCACTATCAAGGCGCCGCGGTTTTCCCGCCGCGGTGTCTTTGTCGTGGGCATCGCCGCACAAGGTGTTTCCTGCCGGGTTTGCTCGCGCAAGGCTTTGCAGCGCGGATCGATAAAATCTGTGCTGATCGCAGAAAAATGCGATTCTCTTTACGAAAGATTATGAGTTTCCGTCCAAAGTTGATTATCGCCCAAAATGGGCTCGCTTGAGAGGAAAAATTCCGATGAGCATGACTTCCATTAATACGAATGTAGGCGCCATGATGGCGCTTCAATCCCTCAATCGCACCAATGAAGCGCTTGCCCAGGTTCAAAAGCGCGTTTCAACCGGCTATCGTGTCGCGGATGCGAAAGATGATGGTGGCGCCTTTGCCGTTGCCCAGACCGTTCGTGCCGATACGGCCACACTCAATGCCGTCAATGAACAGATGGGTGGCATGCGTGGCCTGATTGACGTATCGCTTTCCGCGCTGGGGCAGGTTTCAAAAAGCATGATCGAAATCCGCAGCGTTCTGACGCGGCTTGCGGATGGTGCGATCAATGACGAGGCGCGGAGCCAGTACAACCAGCAATACGAACAGCTTCGCGTCCAGATCACGAGCTTTCTTGCCGATGCCGATTTCAGTGGACATAACCTGCTGACCGGAACATCGCCGACTGATGATGTCATCGCAATGCGAAGTGAATCGGCCGATGCCGCTGATCTTTTCACGCTGGCAGCGCTTGGCCCCGATACGAATTTTCTGGTCACCCCCGGCCCTTTCGCGACCGCGGCGGATGCTCAGGCCGCGCTGACACCGGGTGCCGGCGATTTTGACACCATCAACACTACGATCAATGACGCCATGAACCGCCTTGGTTCGGATGCGCGCTATGTGGATGCGCAAATCGCCTATAACCGCGACAAGATCGATTCGATCGAAGGCGGCCTTGGTTTCCTGATTGATGCGGATTTGGCCAAGGAATCAGCGCGGCTTCAGGCGCTGCAAATCCGCCAGCAACTCGGCACCCAAACACTTTCAATCGCCAATCAGGCGCCGCAATTCCTGACATCACTCTTCGGCGGACGGTAATTTCGCAAAACTCCTTTGGCCGGGATCTGCCGGCCAAAGGGATCAGCCAAAGCGTCGCGGCCTGAGCCCGGCGTGAAACCAGCTGATCATGGAATAAATGTCATAGACGGGCAGGCCAAGCGCTTCACGCAGCGCCGCCGCATAGGGCGGCATATTGGTGCATTCCAGCACAATCGCGCCAACATCCGGGTGCTGCGCGACCAGCGCGCGACCTGCATCCAAGATATCCCTCGTCGCCAGATCAATATCCATATCTTGCTGATCGGCGCGGATCAGCACACGGAAAAACTCCCGCCCGCCTTCCGTGCCGACACAGGGGATATCGCGCGCGACACCGGCAGCATCCAGATGCGCCGGGGTCAGGGATTGTTTGCTCACGGTAATCACGCCAACGCGCTTGCCGGGGGGCAATGTTGCCTGCACCCAGGGCACCTGCATCAGCGATGAAGTGGCCACGGGCACCTGCACCGCTTCGGCCAATTCGCGCTGGAACAGGGATAGGAAGCCACAATTGGTGGTGATGGCCTCGGCGCCCAAATGCACCAGCTCCTGAGCGGCGGCGATGAAATCCGGCAAAAGCCCCTTCGCACCCAGCAGCACGACCTTTTCCGGGGTGGCGCCAGGCACCACGCGAAACAGCACGGGGAAGGGCCAGGTCTCGCCATTGCCCATATCGCCAGGAATACGGGGAAAGCGCGCTTCCAGCATCAATATGCCAAGCGGCGCGCCATAGATGGATTTGCCGCCACGCGCGATGCGCGGCGCTGTATTGGGGGTTTCCATTTCCAAAGCTTAGATGGTTAAACTGCTTCCCAACAATCCCAGGGAGTTTCAAACCATGCGCCGTAGCCTGATTGCCGCCTTGTTAGCCTCAGTCATCGCCGCCCCTGCGCTGGCGCAGGGCGAAGCCTGGCCCAACCGCCCGATTACGCTGATGGGCGGATTCCCCAATGGTGCGGGCACGGATATCTACGCGCGGCGCCTGGCGGAACCGCTTTCCCGCGCGCTTGGCCAGCCCGTGGTGGTGGATAACCGCACCGGCGCCGGGGGCAATATCGGGTCTGATTTCGTCGCGAAGGCGCGCCCCGATGGCTATACCTTCTACTTCGGCACGGCTGGCACCCACGCCATCAACGCCGCGCTCTACAAAAACCTGCCTTTTGACGTTCAGCGGGATTTCACCCCCGTCGTGCTGCTCGGCGATGTGCCGAATGTCATGATTGTGAGCACTGATAAGCGCCCGCAATTCCAGAATTGCGCGCAAGTGCTGGCGGCGGCACGGGCGCGGCCCCAGGCGGTATCTTTCGCTTCCACGGGCAATGGCGCCTCTACCCACCTTGCCGGGGTACAATTCGCCATCACGGCGGGGCTTGATTTGCTGCATGTGCCCTATCGCGGTCAGCCCGGCGCCATGGCGTCCCTGCTGGCTGGCGATACCGACTTGTTCTTCAACCAATCGGGCGCCGCTATGGGACCGATCCGCCAAGGCCAAGTCCGGCCACTTGCGGTGATGAGCCCCGCACGGCTCGCGGCCCTGCCGGATGTGCCCACGGTCGCTGAGGCTTGCGGCACGCCGCCCATGGATACCAGCACCTGGTATGCGATTTTTGCCCCGGCCGGCCTGCCGGACCCGATCCTTCGGCGCATGAATACCGAGATCAATAGCATCATCACCACGCCCGAATTCCGCACTTGGCTGGTGCAGAATCAGGCCATAACGCCCCCCGCCGCGCCCAATACGCCCGAGCAATTCCGCGAAACCCTGACGCGTGATATCGCCCGTTGGGCGGAAGTGGTGCGGCGTTCCGGCGCCACGGTGGATTGACGCGCCCCATCATCTTGCAAGGCCGGCCCGCCAGCCCTAATCCGGACGCAAACCGGAGCAAGACAAATGGACATGCACCATTCCCAGGAAGCCCATGCCGAAATTCGTGAGGAAGTGCGCAAGCTCTGCGCCCGCTTCCCCGGCGAATATTGGCGTGAACTCGATACCCGCCGCGGCTACCCGACCGAATTCGTCAAGGCGCTGACCGATGCCGGCTGGCTGGCCGCGCTGATCCCGGAAGAATATGGCGGGTCTGGCCTGCCGCTTTCGGCGGCTGCCGCGATTCTGGAAGAAATCCACGCAACAGGCTGCAATGCGGCCGCTTGCCACGCGCAGATGTACATCATGGGCACCATCCTGAAGCATGGCAGCCTTGAGCAGAAGCAGAAGTATTTGCCGAAAATCGCCACCGGCGAATTGCGCCTGCAAGCCTTTGGCGTGACGGAACCGACCAGCGGCACGGATACCACCAGCCTGCGCACCTTCGCGCAAAAGCAGGGCGACAAGTATATCGTCAATGGTCAAAAAATCTGGACCAGCCGGGCGGAACATTCCGATCTGATGCTGCTGCTCGCGCGCACCACGCCGCGCGATCAGGTCGCCAAGCGCACCGATGGGCTTTCGACCTTCATCGTGGATATGAAAAAGGCGCTCGGCAATGGGCTCACCATCCGCCCGATCCGCACCATGATGAACCACAATTCCTGCGAGGTCTTCTTCGACAATATGGAAGTTCCGGCGGAAAATCTGGTCGGCCAGGAAGGCAAGGGCTTTCGCTATATCCTGGATGGCATGAATGCCGAACGCCTGCTGATTTCGGCCGAGACCATCGGTGACGCGAAATGGTTCATCAACAAGGCCGTGGATTATTCCAAGCAGCGCGTGCTTTTCGGCCGGCCGATTGGCCAGAATCAGGGCGTGCAATTCCCGATCGCCAAGGCCTATGCCCAAATGCGCGCCGCCGAAGCGCTGATCCAGAAGGGCCTCGAGAAATTCGAAGCGGGCCTGCCCTGCGGTGAGGAAGCCAATATGGGTAAGATGCTCGGCGCCGATGCTGCCTGGGCGGCGGCAGAAGCCTGCGTGCAAACCCATGGCGGCTTCGGCTTTGCCGAAGAATATGATGTGGAACGCAAATTCCGCGAAGCGCGGCTTTATCAAGTGGCGCCGATCAGCACCAACCTCGTCCTCAGCTATGTGGGCGAGCATGTGCTTGGCATGCCGCGGTCCTACTGATGGCATCCCAGCCCTTGAAGGGCCTGTTCGTCGTTTCGATGGAACAGGCCGTGGCCGCCCCATACTGCGCGTCTCGGCTGGCGGATGCCGGGGCGCGTGTCATCAAGATCGAAAGGCAGGAAGGCGATTTCGCCCGCGCCTATGATGCGGTGGCGAATGGGCAATCGAGCTACTTCGTTTGGCTCAATCGCGGCAAGGAAAGCCTTTGCCTTGATATCAAAAAGCCAGATGACAAGGTGCTGCTTGAAACACTGATCAGCAAGGCGGATATCTTCATCCAGAACCTGGCGCCAGGTGCGATGACGCGTGCCGGCTTTGGTTCGGCTGAATTGCGCGCCAAGCACCCGCGTCTGATCACTGTGGATATCTCGGGCTATGGTGAGGAAGGCGACTACGCCGCCATGAAGGCCTATGATTTGCTGGTGCAGGCGGAAAGCGGCCTTGCTTACGTCACGGGCCGCGCCGAAGGGCCAGGGCGCGTGGGTGTTTCGGCCTGCGATATTGCGTGTGGCATGCATGCCTATGCGGCGGTGTTGGAAGCGCTGATTGATCGCAGCATTACCGGCAAGGGCAAGGGCATTGCCGTGTCCTTGTTCGATGGCATGGCGGATTGGATGACGGTGCCGCTGCTGCAATATGAAGGCACCGGCCGGAACCCGCCGCGCATCGGCATGGCGCATCCTTCCATCTGCCCCTATGGCGCCTTCACGACCAAGGACGGCGCCGATGTGCTGATCGCCATCCAGAATGAACGTGAATGGGCCAGCTTCTGCGCCCAATTCCTGGATGAGCCTGATCTGCCTGAGCGCGAGGGCTTTCGCGTCAATAATGAACGTGTTGCCAATCGCCCCATGGTGGATGGGCATATCGGCAAGATGTTCGCGACGCTGACGCGGGAAGAATGCGCCGCCAAACTCCGCCGCGCCAATACGGCCTTTGGCTTTATCAATGATTGCGGTGGCTTGCGCGACCATCCGGCGCTCAGGCGCGTGACGGTGGAAACCGAGAAGGGCCCGATCAAGGTGGGCGCACCGCCGGCGAAGCTGTCGGATGGCGCGCGCAGCCTGGGGCCAGTGCCACGCCTTGGGGAGCATTCTGCGGCCATTCGGGCAGAATTTGGCGGATAGGCAGGGCAGGGGACTGGAACTGCTGGCGCCGCGAGCCCAATTCTGCATTTTCAAATCAATATGGGGGATTTCCATGCAACGTCGTGATCTTCTGGGCCTTGCCGGTGCTGCTGCGCTGACGCCCTTCGCCAAGCCCGCCTTGGCTCAGCAAGCTTGGCCGAGTGGCCCCGGCCGCATTGTCGTGCCATTCGCGGCTGGTGGCCCCACTGATGTCCCGGCCCGGCTGCTGGCGGATGAGAAGTCCAAATTCCTGCCCTCGCGTCTGGTGGTGGAAAACCGTACCGGTTCCGGTGTGGTGATTGGGACGGATCTGGTCAGCAAGGCGCCGAAGGATGGTCAGACCATCCTTTATACCACCATCGCCCATGCCTGCCTGCGCGCGCTGTTTGACCGCCTGCCTTTTGATCCGGTCGCGGATTTCACGCCAGCGGCCTATATCGGTCAAATCCCGATGATCATGCTGGTCAATAAGGATTTCCCGGCGCGCACCCTGCCGGAGCTGATTGACCTGCTCAAGAAGAACCCCGGCAAGTATGATTATGCCTCCAGCGGCAATGGCGGTGCGGTGCATTTGGCGAGTGAGTTGTTCCTCCATATGGCCGGTGGGCTGAAGTGCAATCACATTCCGTTCCGTGGCTCCTCAGCTGCCATGCCGGAAGTGCTTTCCGGGCGCATCCCCATCATGCTGGATGTCGCCGCAGCCGCTCTGCCTTACATGCAGCGCGGTGAATTGCGCGCGCTTGCCATCAGCACCAAGGACCGCATGCCCTATGCACGTGATCTGCCAACCTTCGTGGAAGGCGGCGTCGCGGGTTATGAGGCCTATACGTGGCACATGGCGCTGGTACCTTCAGGGACGCCAGCCGCGACGGTTCAGGCGATCAATGCCGCCTATAACCGCGCGCTGTCGCAGGATGCGGTCAAGAACAGGTTGGCCGAGATGACCATGGAGGTCACAACCAACAGCACGCCGGAATCTGCCGCGCGCTTCCTAGCTTCGGAAATGGCGAAGTGGGAGCCGATCATCCGCGCTGCCGGGATCAAGCCGAATTGATTGATCGTGGGCGGGGGGCAGCTCCCGCCCGTTTCGCCACGCACCTAGGGCGTGTTGCGTTCACATGGGTTCATGCAAACCGCTCTAGTTTTTGTTTGTCCAGCATCGTCACGCGTTCAGATGTTTCCATCTGAACGCGATCTGCTTTAAAGGACCAGGACCATGACCAATCTACCCGCCACCATGAATTTCATTGACCATGGCAAGGGCGGCGGGCCGGAGGTTCTGGTCCCCGGCAAAACCGCGCTACCAATAACGGCGGCCGATGAGGTGCTGATCCGCGTCATGGCAACGGGCGTCAATCGCCCGGATGTGGCGCAGCGTGAGGGCAGCTATCCGCCACCGCCTGGTGCCTCGCCCATTATCGGCCTGGAATGCGCGGGCGAGGTCGTGGCGCTGGGTTCCGCGGTCACGCGCTACCGGATTGGGGACCCTGTCTGCGCGCTGACCAATGGCGGCGCCTATGCGGAATACTGCGCGGCGCCTGAGGCGCAAACCCTGCCCTGGCCCAAGGGCTATGATGCGCTGCGAGCCGCTGCCCTGCCCGAGACCTATTTCACCGTTTGGGCCAATCTGTTCGGCCATGGTCGGCTGGCGTCTGGCGAAACTGTCCTGATCCATGGCGGTACCTCCGGCATTGGTGTCACCGCAATCCAATTGGCCAAGGCCTTCGGCGCGCGGGTTTTTGCGACTGCGGGCAGTGCCGCCAAATGCGCTGCCTGTCTGGAATTGGGCGCCGATGCCGCGATTGACTATCGCGCCCAGGATTTCGCTGAGGAAGTGAAGCGCCTGACCGATGGCAAGGGCGTGGATGTGATCCTCGATATGGTGGGCGCCGATTACTTTGCGCGGAACCTGAAAAGCCTCGCGCGTGATGGGCGTTTGGTGATTATCGCCTTCCTGGGTGGCTTCAAGACGGAAACTGATCTTCGCCCGATCATGGTCAAGCGCCTGACCGTGACGGGCAGCACCATGCGCCCGCGCACAACCGCCGAGAAAGGTGAAATCGCGGCGGCTTTGGCTGCCAAGGTTTGGCCTATGCTCGAAGCCGGCAAGGCGGGCCCGCGCATTTTTCAGACCTTTCCGCTGACTGAAGCGGCGGCCGCGCATCGGCTGATGGAAAGCTCTGCGCATATCGGCAAGATCATGCTGAAGGTGGCGGATTAGGCGCTGCATTTGTTCTATCTGCTGCTGCTTGCCGCGCTGGGCTGCGCGCTGTTGCTGTGGCGCCAGCCGCGCGGGGCAGGCAGGGCGCTAACGGCAGGGGTGGGTATTTTGTTCCTGGCCGCTGCGCTGATGCTGTTGTTGCGGCGTGTTTTTTTGCCTGGCCATGGGCCGCGGCGCTGGACGGAAAATGGTTAACGCGGCCTGTCGATCAAAAACCTGTTTTCCAATCCACAACAAATAGGCTTGTATGGCAGGGAGGGATTCGCGCTTTTGGTGAAACCTTCCGGAAATTGGGCTTGGGGGCACGCCATAACGCGATGAAATCATCGCTGCATCTTCTCTTTTTTGCCATTCTGCTCTTTGGTGGCGCTTGGCCCATCACCAAAGCGGCTTTGGCGGATGCCAGCCCCATGTGGTTCGGCTTTGGGCGCGCTGCCCTCGCCAGCCTGGTTGCGGCGGCCCTGTTGCTGATTTTGCGCCGCCTGCACCGGCCGCGGCCTGAGGATATGCCGACTGTCATCGCGGTTGGCTTGTTGCAATTAGGCGGGTTTTTCGTTCTTGCCCATGCCGCTGTCGCCATGGTGGAGGCGGGGCGTACCGCGATCATTTCCGCCGTGGTGACCTATTGGCTGATTCCATTGTCCATGCTGGTGATGGGGGAAAAAGTTTCGACTCGGCGTTGGTTTGCCGCCTTTCTTGGCTTGGCGGGGATTTTGGCGCTGGCCGGCCCTTGGGCCGTGGATTGGGCATCGCATGATCAGGTGCTGGGCCATGCCATGCTGATCCTGGCGGCGCTTCTCTGGAGCATCGCCATCATCGTCACACGACGCTTCCCGGCAAAATCCCCGATGCTCGATTTGCTGCCCTGGGCTTTTTCCATTGGCGCGCTGGTGATCCTACCCTTCGCTTTGGTGCTGGAGCCCAATGGCGGGATCGGCCCGGCATCCTGGCCCTTCATGCTTTATATCGGCCTGATCGTCGCCCCTATCGGCACCTGGTGCGTGGTTGAGGTTGGGCGGCGCCTGCCGGGCGCGGTGGCCTCAGTTGCCTTCCTGTTGGTGCCTGCCTTCGGGGTTTTTGTCTCGACCCTTTGGCTGGGTGAGCCCTTTGGCTGGGACATGATGCTGGGCGGCGGCTTGATCGTAGCCTCTGTCATGCTGGCGGCGTCGGAATAGATGCGGCTGCAAGCGCTGGAAGCCGGGCAGGGGCCGCCGCTGGTGCTGCTGCATGGGCTATTCGGATCGGCGCGCAATTGGGGCGCGGTGCAGAAGGCGCTGGCCGCCGAATACCGGGTGGTGGCGCTGGATTTGCGCAATCACGGCGCATCGCCGCATGCACCGGGCATGAGTTACGCGGTGCAGGCGGAAGATGTGGCGGACACCCTGGCAGCGCTTGGAATCGAAAATGCCGCGCTGCTGGGCCATTCCATGGGCGGCAAGGCGGCCATGATGCTGGCGCTGACACAGCCTGAAATGGTGGAGCGCCTGATCGTGGCCGATATCGCCCCGCGCCCCTATCCGCCTGCCTTGCGCGCCGTGGTGGCTGCGATGCAGGCGCTTCCATTGCATGCCGGCCTGACCCGCGCGGAAGCGGATCAGGCGCTACGCGCCGCCGTGCCGGAAGCGCCAATCCGCAGCTTCCTGTTGCAGAATCTGCGCTTCGAGGCCGCGCCGCCAAGCTGGCGCATCGGCCTTGCGGAGATAGCTGCCGCGATGCCTGAGATCGAGGATTTCGCGCCCCCATCAGGCGCGCGGTTTGAAGGCCCGGCACTCGCCATGGCCGGCGCGCTTTCGCCCTATATCCGCGCCGAAGACCACGCGGCATTTCGTGCGCTATTTCCGCGTATGTCCTTTGCCAGCATCCCCCGCGCGGGCCATTGGCTGCATGCGGAAAACCCGGAAGGTTTTCTGGCGACGCTGAGGGAGTTTCTGGCGGCCTGAATGTTCCGCGGAAAAAACTTCATTCACCCGCGACGCTTCGAAAGCCACGCTTCCATCCGGGCCAGGGCCTCATCAATCACCGCATCTCCCTTGCAGAAGGCGAAGCGCGCATAATGCGAAGGCGCATCTTCGCTGGCATAGAAGGCGGTCACTGGAATTGCGGTGACCTTGGCTTCTTCCGTCAGCGTGCGGCAGAAGGCCACATCATCGCCATTGAAGCCAAGCGGGCGGAAATCGGTCGTGATGAAATAGGAACCCTTGGTCGGCAGCACATCAAAGCCAAGCCGCGCGAGGCCGGCGCCAAGCTTGTCGCGCTTTGCCTGCAAATGCGTCGAAAGCCCATTGAAATAGGCGTCATCCTTCATGAGCCCCACCGCGACACCGCGCTGCAAATTAGGCGCGGTGGTGAAGGTCAGGTTCTGGTGCGCCTTGGTCACATTGGACGCAATGCTGCGATCCGCCGTGATGTAACCGATCTTCCAGCCCGTTAGCGAAAAAGTCTTGCCAGCGCTGCCAACCCGCATGCAGCGTTCCCGCATGCCAGGCAGCGTCATCAGCGGGATGTGCTTCGCGCCATCAAAGGTCAGATGCTCATAGACCTCATCGCAAATCGCGTAGCAATCATGCTGTTCCAGCAAGCCCGCGATGAAGCGGAGCTCTTCTTCGGTGAACACCTTGCCTGTCGGGTTCATCGGCGTATTCAGCAACAGCGCCTTGGTCTTTGGCCCGAAGGCTGCCGCCAATTCCGCGCGCGGCAGCGCCCATTCCGGCGGGCTCAACCGCACCAGCTTCGGGATGGCGCCAATCAGCCGCACCACCGGCAAATAGGTGTCGTAAAGCGGTTCGATCAGGACGCATTCATCGCCGGGATTGAGAACCGCCATCAGGCAGGCGGTGATTGCCTCAGTGGCGCCAGAGGTCACCACCACCTCGGCATTCGGGTCCGCCTCAATCCCGTAGAAGCGCTTATTGTGATGCGCGACCGCTTGGCGGAGTTCCGGCACGCCGCTCATGGGCGGGTATTGGTTGCGGCCATCCAGCAGGGCTGCGGCGGCGGCATGGATGACATCGGCCGGGCCGTCATAATCGGGGAAACCCTGGCCCAGATTGACCGCGCCATGCTGATTGGCGAGTGCCGACATGACGGTGAAAATGGTGGTGCCAATGCCTGAAAGGACTTCGTTCTGCGGCTTCATCTAACCTGCCCGGATGCTACGACCATGCGCTGGGCGACCCCAGCCTTGGTGCTTATGGGGTGCTGCGCGGCGGTGGGCAAGCCACAGGGCGACAACGCCAGTATTTTGAGCTATATGATCAAAAAATAGGCGTCAGCTGCCTAGAAAAGCGTTTTTCTTGGTTTGCCGCGATTGTCCCCTGCCCCCACCGCATGCCATATGCGCCGCAAGAGAGCGGGGCCTGGCGCCGCCGTGCATGGAATGGGGGCAACCCCATGATGGGACCGGAGCGATGAAGAAAATCGAAGCCATTATCAAGCCCTTCAAACTTGATGAGGTAAAAGACGCGCTGCATGAAATCGGCCTGCAGGGCCTGACAGTCATCGAAGCGAAAGGATTTGGCCGGCAAAAAGGCCATACGGAGCTTTATCGCGGCGCCGAATACGTTGTTGATTTTCTGCCCAAGGTGAAAGTGGAAGTGATTTGCAGCGACGACATGCTGGACCGGGCCGTGGAGGCCATTCAAGCAGCTGCGCGGACGGGCCGGATCGGCGATGGCAAGATTTTTGTATCGGATGTTTCGGAAGTGATCCGCATTCGCACCGGGGAACGGGGCGAGGACGCGGTCTGAAGCTTTTGAGTTTCGCCCCACCCCATCTCGGCGGGGGTTGCGGGGCGGGGGTGGCGGGAATAGACCCTGCCGCGCCTGATTAAGCCGGGCAGGTGCCGCTGAGGCATTTGTCTGGTGCCGGACTGGGTCGCGGGATACCGAAGTCGCGGCTCGGGGCAGTTTCTTTCGGGGTTCGCTAGCAGGGAATAGGATCGCAAAGTATGGCCAAGAAGCCAGCAGCCGCCGCGGGTGGCAATGCCGTCTCCAAAGTTATGGAGATGATCAAGGAACACAGCGTCGAATACGTGGATTTCCGTTTCACGGATCCGCGCGGCAAGTGGCAGCACACCGCCCAGCATGTTTCGACCATTGAACCGGAAGTTTTCGAAGAGGGGATCATGTTTGATGGTTCCTCCATCGCGGGCTGGAAGGCGATCAATGAATCCGACATGATCCTGATGCCGGATGCGAGCACCGCCGTGATGGACCCCTTCTCGGCCAAGCCGCAGATGATCCTGTTCTGCGATATTTATGAGCCCTCCACCGGCCAGCGCTACAACCGCGACCCGCGGTCCACCGCGAAGAAGGCGGAAGAATTCCTGAAGTCCACCGGGATTGGCGATACCGCCTTCTTCGGCCCGGAAGCGGAATTCTTTGTGTTCGACAATGTGAAGTTCGGCACGGGCGGCAATTTCGGCCATTTCTCGCTGGATAGCGTTGAAGGCCCTGGCGCCAATATGAAGGATTTCCCGGAAGGCAATATGGGCCATCGCCCGGTCGTGAAGGGCGGCTATTTCCCGGTCCCGCCCGTGGATAGCGAGCAGGATCTGCGCGCCGAGATGCTCTCCACCATGGGTGAGATGGGCCTGCCCATCGAAAAGCATCACCATGAAGTGGCGCAGTCCCAGCATGAGCTCGGCACGAAGTTCGGCCCGCTGGTGCAGCAGGCGGATTTCATGCAGATCTACAAGTACTGCGTGCACAATGTCGCCCATAGCTACGGCAAGACTGCGACCTTCATGCCGAAGCCTATCTATGGCGACAATGGTTCGGGCATGCATGTGCACCAGTCCATCTGGAAGTCCGGCAAGCCGGTTTTCGCTGGCAATGGTTATGCCGATCTGTCCGAAACGGCGCTTTACTACATTGGTGGCATCATCAAGCACGCCAAGGCGCTGAATGCTTTCACCAACCCGCTGACCAATTCCTACAAGCGGTTGATCCCGGGCTTTGAAGCGCCCGTGTTGCTCGCCTATTCCGCGCGCAATCGTTCGGCTTCCTGCCGCATTCCCTACGCGACCAGCCCGAAGGCGAAGCGCGTTGAAGTGCGCTTCCCGGATCCGGGTGCGAACCCCTACCTTGCCTTCGCTGCCATGCTGATGGCCGGCATTGATGGCATCAAGAACAAGATCCATCCGGGCGATCCGATGGATAAGGATCTGTATGACCTGCCGCCGGAAGAGCTGAAGGGCATTCCGACCGTGTGCGGTTCCTTGCGTGAAGCGCTGCAGGCGCTGGAAGCGGATCACGACTTCCTGCTCGCCGGCGATGTCTTCTCCAAGGATCAGATCGAAAGCTATATCGAGCTGAAGTGGACGGATGTGTATAAGTTTGAACACACCCCGCACCCGGTTGAGTTCGAAATGTACTACTCCGTCTGATCCTAGCCGGATCGGAACGGGAAGGGGCCTCGCGGGATACGCGGGGCCCTTTTGCATTTCGGTGGCTGCCGTGATCAGCTAGGCGCCATGATCCCGGAACCCAAAACCTTCCTGTCCAACCCAGCCTTGCTGGATGAAGCGCTGGCGGGCGGCGATATCGCGCCCTTGCTGATGGTGCTGGTGCATCTTTCTGGCGAAGCGGAATGGCTCGACCGGCTGGCGCCCCATATCAAGGGCCCCTGGAACTTCCACGAAGCGGCACCTGATGAGTTGCGTGCGGCTTTGCGCAGCAGGTTACGGGAAGTGCTGTTGGATTACGCGCAAAGCGGGCGCCCCTTGCCTGCGGAGCCGCCCGCGCATCTGCTGCATCGCATGCTGTCTGTTGGTGTGGGGGCAGAGGTGCCGGCGGAATACCTGCCGCTGATCCGCGAAGAAACCGTGGTGGATGCGCCGGACCCGAAAACCGTGCAGTGGCGCCGCGATGTGCCGGCAGCGCGTCGTGCGGCGTTTCGCACCGGCATTATTGGCGCTGGCGTGTCCGGCCTGCTGATGGCGATCAAGCTCAAGGAAGCCGGGCTGCCCTTCACGATTTTCGAGAAGAATGATGCGGTCGGCGGCACCTGGTATGAAAACGACTATCCGGGCTGCGGTGTGGATACGCCCAATCATTTTTATTCACTCTCCTTCGAGCCCAATCATGATTGGCCGGAACATTTTTCCAAGCGCGATCAGCTATGGAAGTATCTGGAAGGCATTGCCGATAAGTATGGGCTGCGGCCGCATTTGCACCTGAACACCAGTGTGATCGCCGCGCATTATGACGAGGCGGCGGCACTTTGGCGCGTGACGACGCGCAATGCTGAAGGGCGCGAAGAAACCCATGAATTTGAGGCGCTGGTGGGCGCCGTTGGTACCATCAGCCGACCGGTGATCCCACCCATTCCCGGTGTCGAGGATTTCGTCGGCCCGCTATTTCATACCGCGCGTTGGGATCATGGCGTGGCGCTGGATGGCAAGCGGGTTGCGATGATCGGCACAGGCGCATCCGGTATGCAGGCCGGACCTTCCATTGCGCCCAAGCTTGGCCATTTCACCATTTTTCAGCGCCAGGCGCATTGGGCGGTCTATAACGCCAATTACCATGCGGTGGTGACGGAAGCGAAGAAGGCCGCGCTGAAGCATATTCCCTTCTATGCCAAATGGTATCGCTTCCAGCTTCTTTGGGCGTCCGCCGATGGCATGCATGCGTCGCTCCATAAGGACCCGAATTGGGATCAGCCGGCGCAATCGCTCAACGCCACCAATCAGAAGCTGCGTGAGGATATTATCGGCTATATCAAAACGCAGATTGGCAATCGGACGGATTTGCTGGAAAAGGTCGTGCCACCCTATCCGCCCTATGGCAAGCGCATGCTGCGCGATAATGGCTGGTACAAAATGCTGACGGCGCCGAATGTGGAGCTAGTGAACACACCCATTGCGCGCATCGTCAAAGACGGCGTGGAAACCACGGATGGGCGGCACCATCCTGCCGATATCATCATCATGGCGACGGGTTTTGATGGCGCCAAGGCGCTTGGGTCCTTCGAGATTTTCGGCCGCGACGGTGTTTCCGTGCGCGAAGTTTGGGGCGAGGATGATCCTCGGGCCTTTCTAGGCATCACCGTGCCGCGCTTCCCGAATTTCTTTATGCTTTATGGGCCGGGGACGAACCTTGCCCATGGTGGCAGTGCCATGTTCCATTCGGAATGCCAGGTGCGCTACATCATGCAGGCCATTCGCGAAGTCGTGGAAAATGGTGCGCGCAGCATCGAAATCCGCGAGGATCGCTGCGCTGCCTATAATGACTTCCTGGATGCGACGCATGCACGCATGGTCTGGACACATCCTGGCGTGGGCAGTTGGTACAAGAACAAGGCGGGCAGGGTGGTAACCAATTCACCCTTCCGGCTGGTGGATTATCGGCGGATGACGGAAAACCTTGATCCCGCCGATTACGTTATTGCGTAGCGTCTGATCCGCGGAGGTGGAATCACCGAAGCGGTGAAGCAGCCGCTCAAATACTGCCCCAAATTTCCAGGAAGCGATCAATATCGGCCTCATCATTATAGACATGCGGGCTGATACGCACGCGCCCAAGCCGGGGCGCGACATGCGCGCCTGAAGCCGCCAGTTTTTCGATCAGCCCTTCCGGCATGCCATCCGGAAAGGCGATGCTCAAAATATGCGGCACGCGAAAGCGTTTGTCGGTCAGCACCGCGCCTTCCGCAGCCAGGCCCTCGGCCAGCCGATCCGTCAGCACGCCAAGCCTTTCGCTGATGGCGGCTGGGCCCCATGCGGCCATCATCTCCATGCCCACAGCCGCCATTTCCAAGGAGATGAAGTGATCCCGTTCTCCCATATCGAACCGGCGCGCGGTGGGGGCGAAGCTCGTGTCCTTCAAATAGGGCGCGGCTTCCGAGGCGATGGCGCGGCGGCCAAAACCGGTTTGTTCCAGCGGCACGCCTTCCTGTTGGCGCTTGGCGATATACATGAAGGCTCGCCCATAAGGCCCCAGCACCCATTTGTATGTCGGGAAAATCAGGAAATCAGGATCGAGGGTTGTGACATCAATTGCTGTGACGCCGGCGCCATGGGTTGCATCCACCAGCAGCGCCGCGCCGCGCGCGCGCAAGGCCGGCGCGATGGCTGCGACATCAATCGTACCCCCATCTGCCCAATGCACGGAAGATATGGAAGCGAGCGATACCGGCGCTGCCCCTGACCGCGCAATCGCTTCCAGCATGGCCGAGGTCCAATCGCCATTGGCAGGCCGCCGCACCACCTCCACAGCAAAACCCTGAGCAGCGGCGCGCGTCATCCATTCCAGCACGGGGGAGGAATGGTCATCTTCCACCAGCAAAACCCGCGTACCGGCGGGCGGTGCGAAAATCTTGCCCGCCACGGCGACGCCGTAGGAGACCGAGGGGATCAGCGCCACATCCTCAGCCGCCGCACCAATCAGCGCCGCAGCGGCGGCGCGGGTGCGTTCATGCTGCGCGCGGGCGAGGCCCGGATCCACTTCCCAGGGGCGTGCCTTACGGTCCACCCCTTCATGCCCGGCGGCCTGCACGGCGCGGGGCAGGGGGCTCCAGGAAGCTGCATTCAGGTAGCAGACATCCCGCGGGATATCGAAGGCATCGCGTTGGCTGGGCAGCATATTGGGGTTCCTTGGCTGGGCCGTGACCCGGAAAGCTTAGGGTCACTTCCCCCGGCAGGAAAAGCCTTCTGGCTTTCGCTTGAGATTCGGCGCTGAATGGTGGACAAAAGCGCCTGAGGAAGAGGTAACCCAATGTCTGACACCAAAGGCTTTGCGCGCATTTACCAGCAGGCGAAATCCGCCATGCAATCCGGCCGCTCTGGCAAGGCTGGTTGGGTGCTTAGCTTCGTGCCCAGCGAAGCGCAGCGCGCTGACCAATTGGTGGGCTGGTACGGCTCGGCCGATACGGCGAAGCAGGTCACGCTGCATTTTGAATCGCGCGAACAGGCGATTGCCTATGCTGAAGCACAGGGCCTGCGCTATGAGGCTGAGGCGCCTGCGACATCAGCGCGGGCCATTAAACCGAAAGTCTATGCCGATAATTTTAAGTTTGGTCGGCATGAGAATTGGTCGCATTGATGATGGATGTTCCGGGCGCCCTTAGCTCAGTTGGATAGAGCAACAGCCTTCTAAGCTGTGGGTCGGTGGTTCGAATCCACCAGGGCGCGCCATCCGCCGGGCTAGTGTATTGTAAAGCAACAGTATTTTCGGGTTTGTAAGTCCCCGTTCACTTTTCACGCTAGCCGAGATGCAACGCGATGCAGAGCCCGCTACCCGCACTCAGGCCAACAGTTGCCTGTAAGCAGGCATGAATGCGAGCAAGCCGGGCTTACCAGGTAGCAGCCCATATCGCTATTTCGTTGCGCAGCTGGTCCGGAGCGAGGTGTAACGCCCAATCCTATCGCGTCGGCAGCCAGCGCTTGGATATACGGCAGGCAACCGTGAAGGCGGGATTGAAGACATTGCCGACATCATAGCGCACGACCTGGCCCATCAGATGGCTGGCGGCGTGCGCGTCCAAACCGTAGTCTTCGCCGAGCCAGCGCGACATCTCGGTTGTGGCGTGCTGCAATGCCTGGTCCAGCGGCCGGGCATTGCCAACGGTAAAGATATCGTCGGCCGTCTCGCCCCGCGGCCAGGTGATCTTCCGCTTCAGCACGCGGAACGTGACCTCCATCTCAAAGGACGTCTCGATGCCGGTGCCCACGATCTCGCCATCACCCTGGCAGGCATGCCCGTCGCCCAGATAAAACAGCGCACCGGGCACCGCGACGGGAAACCAGGCCGTCGTGCCGGGTGCGAAGAGCCGATAGTCCATGTTGCCGCCATTCTGCGCGCTGGTCGCGGTGGACAGCGCCTGCCCACCAGCGGGCGCGACCCCGAAGCAGCCGATCATCGGCTGAATGGGGGGGGTGAAATCCTCAAGCCCTTTCACCTTGTCCTGCAGCCGTACCGTGCCTGCCTCGCGATCAATATCCCAGACCACACGCTGCTGCGGTGGCCTGTCGAGAATGGCAGCTGGGTCCAGCACCGTCAGGGCGAGTGGCGAATAGGTCCAGCCTGTCGCTCGGCTCGGTGTCAGCCGATCAATCCGGACAGTCAGCGTATCCCCGGGCTCAGCGCCCTCAATATAGAACGGACCCGTCATCGGATTTGGCCGGCTGGCGACGGTCATCTCCCGTGCATCCAGGCCGGACGCATCGATGGTGTCGGTCACGACGGTATCGCCATCGGCAACGCGCAGGCAAGGTTCTGCGACGCCGATCGCGTTGAAGTAGCGCGTGGGGTGAAAGCGGTGCTTGGCCATGGGCTTCCTGGGGTATCTCGCTGGTAAGGGCCGCTGGTTCGCGCCAAGGCCTGATCCTGGCACGTTAGGAACCGAGGCGCGCGGTGGTCAAGGCTGGACCTATCGCGGTTTTGTGCCGCTCCTTTGGTCACCTATTGTGCATCAAAGGAGATGAGCCATGAGCACAGGCAGGACAGATGAATTTCGTGACGAAGCGGTGCGGATAGCGCTGACCAGCGGGCTTTCGCGGCGTCAGGTTGCGGATGATCTGGGGGTCGGCTTTTCGACCTTGAACAAATGGGTGAGCGCGCACCGTGGTACGGATGTGGTCTCTGCCGAGGACCACGAGCTTGCCCGGGAGAATGAACAACTTCGTCGTGAGGTCCGTATCCTGAAGGAGGATAGGAGCATCCTAAAAAAAGCTACCCAGTTCTTCGCGAGCCAAAAGCCGTGAGGTTCAGGTTCGTGGAAGACCAGCGCGGGGCCTTTCCGATTGATCGGCTACGCCTATCTCTGGAGTCATGAGGATGCGGCCGGGCGCGAGGAAGGTACCATGGACCGTCCTGCCGCTATTGTTGCGCTGCTGCGCGGGGACGATGGTCGTGCCGAAATTGTGGTTTTCCCAATCACCTCCTCGCCCCCGCCTGACGCTGCTGCCGGTTTTGAGATACCGGCGGCGACACGCGATAGGCTTGGACTACAGGATGGACCCTGTTGCGCGATCGTGACTGAGGTGAACATCTTTGTCTGGCCACGCCCGAATCTGCGCCGTCCATAGAACGCCAATGATGGCTTCTTTTACGTTACTCTGCTGGATGCGCTACTCTGCTGGATGCGCTGATGCTGAGAGTCAAGCAAAGCTTCGCCGCTTGGCGCGCGCGTCGGCGTGTTCGCGCAATCCGGCGTAGTGAGTAGTGCCGTTTTCATTGAGACAACCCTAGATGGTTTGCCGAGACAATGGAATGAGCAACTCTGGAATTGATGAACTAGCTCAGTAGCCGGCGCTCGGCACAGCGATTGGGTAGGTCTCATGCGCTGAATAGGACGCGCGCCACTATGCCTCATTGGATTGACCTGCTTCCCTGTTTAAGGCGCATCACCCCGGCCGGTTGCGGTGCACCGAAGCCACGACCGGTATGGAACGGGAAGGCGCCGGAAGTTCCATCATCCCGACTTTTGGGTAACTCCAGACGTCTCCATGATTTCACAGCTAAATGGCTTGGTCACAAGAATCTCGCCTCGAATCCCATCCGCCCACCAAAGACCGGATTGCCAAGCCCCTTCGGCCTTGCCAAAAGACTGTCATAAAAGCGTCATAAACCGGGAGGGAGCTTACGATGTTCACCAGAAAATTGGCTTTGGCGGCGATGGCGCTGGGGGTGCTCGGCTTTGGGCAAGCCGCGCAGGCGCAGGGGTCGCTAAATGTCTATTGCTCGGTCCAGAATGAATGGTGTCAGGCGATTGTCACCAATTTCCAGCGTGATACCGGCATTCGGGTGAATATGACGCAGCGTGGCTCGGGCGAGAGCCTGGCAGCCATCCGGGCTGAGGCGCAAAATCCGCGCGCCGATGTCTGGTTTGGCGGCACTGGGGACCCGCATCTGGCGGCGGCCGAGGAAAACCTGACCCAAGCCTATGAAAGCCCGAATAATGGCCAGTTGCAGCCCTGGGCGCTGACGCAATGGCACCAATCCCAGCAGCGCGCGATTGGCGTTTATGCGGGTGCCATAGGGTTTGGCATCAATACGGAATTGCTGGCGCGCAAGAATATCGCACCACCCGCCTGCTGGGCGGATTTGCTGGATGCGCGCTTCAAGGGCGAAATCCAGATGGCCAACCCGAATTCATCGGGCACTGCCTATGTGGTAATTGCGACGCTGGTGCAGATTATGGGTGAGGACCCGGCCTTTGATTACTTGCGCCGTCTGCACCCCAATGTGAATGCCTATACGCGTTCCGGCACCGCGCCGATCAAGGCCGTGGCGCGCGGCGAAACTGGAGTTTCCCTATCCTTCGTCCATGACGCGGTGACGGAACGTAACGCCGGCTTCCCGGCGGCCTATGCGACGCCGTGCGAAGGGACTGGCTATGAGATCGGGTCCATGTCCATCATCCGTGGCGCGCGCAACCTGCCGCAGGCGCGACGCTTTTACGATTGGGCGCTGACCGCGCCGGCGCAGCAGCTTGGCTTTGACGCAGGTGGGCAATTGCAAACTCCATCGAACCGCGCCGCACCGCTGCCGCCCAATGCGCCGGATCTGTCGAAAATTCGTCTGATTGACTATGATTTCGCGAAATATGGTCAGGCCGCGGAACGCCGGCGGCTGATTGCGCGCTGGGATCGCGACATCGGCGCGCTGCCGCGCTGACGCAGGGGGAAGCGCCATGAAATCGTCCCTTCGCCTGCTGTCCGGATTTGCGGCCCTCGTCCTGTCTGCACTGCCCGTTGCGGCGCAGGGCAGCCTTACCATGGTCTGCGCGCCGGCCGCTGATTGGTGTGAGGCGATTGCCGCCGCCTTTCAGCGCGATACGGGCATTCGTGTTGCCATGACCCGTAAATCCTCAGGCGAAATCCTGGCGCAAATCCGTGCCGAGGCACAGAACCCGCGCACCGATATCTGGTTTGGTGGGTCGGCCGAGACGCATTTTTCTGCCGCCGAGGGCAATCTGCTGCAAGCCTACACCTCGCCCAATATGGCTGGGCTACATGATTGGGCCAAGCGCGTGCATGCCATGTCGGGTGAGCGCTGCGTTGGCGTTTCATCGGGCGCCATTGGGTTGGCCTGGAACCGCGAATTGATGGCACGCAAGAACCTACCGCTGCCACGCAGCTGGGCGGATATGCTGAACCCGGCTTATCGCGGTGAAATCCAATTGCCCAATCCGAATTCTTCCGGCACGGCCTATACGATTATTGCCGGGCTGATCCAGCTTTGGGATGAGGATCGCGCCTTTGATTATCTGAAGCGCCTGCATCCCAATGTGAATGCCTATACACGTTCCGGCGCGGCGCCTATGCAGGCGGTATCCCGTGGGGAGACCGCGCTTGCGGTCAGCTTCAATATGGAAGTCACGTCCATGCAGCAGGCGGGCTTCCCGATTGATCTGATCTATCCTTCAGAAGGCACGTCGTATGAGGTGGCCTGCATGTCGATCATGCGTGGCGCGCGCAACCTGACGCAAGCGCGGCGCTTTTATGATTGGTATCTGACGCCAGCGGCCATGGATATCGGGCCCAAGGCCAATCAATGGCACGTACCTGCCCATAAGGATGCCACACCCGATCCGCGTATTCCGGACCTTAGCCGGGTAAAGCTGATTGATTATGATTTCGCCGCCTTTGGTGAGAGCAACCGGCGCCGGCAAATCCTGCAAAGATGGGAGAGGGAGATCGGTTCGCTGCCGCGCTAAAAATCTGGGAGATAAGAAATGATAAGCCGGGTTATTGTTTGGGCTTTCGTGTTTTTGTTTGGTTTGGCTGCGCCCGCCTGGGCGCAGGGCAGTCTCAATCTCTATTGTTCCGCCACCATCGAATGGTGCCAGCCCATTGCGCGCGGGTTTGAACGGGAAACCGGGATCCGCGTGACCCTTTCCCAAAAATCCACGGGTGAAATGCTGGCGCAGCTGCGGGCCGAAGCGCGCAACCCGCGTGGCGATATCTGGTGGGGTGGCACCGGCGACCCGCATGTCGCCGCAGGAGAGGAAGGGCTGACGCAAGCCTATGAAAGCCCGCGCATCGCCGAATTACATGAATGGGCGCAGGCGCAATGGCGCCAGACTGAAGGCCGCACCGTGGGTGTTTATGCCAGTGTGCTGGGCTTCGGCTTCAATACGGAATTGCTGACGCGCAAGAACCTGCCGGCCCCTGCCTGCTGGGCGGATTTGCTGCGGCCCGAATATCGCGGCGAAATTCAGATGGCCAATCCGAATAGTTCTGGAACCGCTTATATTGTCATTGCCACGCTGGTGCAGATGATGGGCGAAGACCCGGCCTTTGATTTTCTGCGCCGGTTGCACGGCAGCATCAATGCCTATCCGCGGTCTGGCACGGCGCCGATTACCGCAGTGGCGCGTGGCGAGACGGCGCTTTCCATTTCCTTCGTGCATAACGCTGCGGAAGAACGCGCCGCGGGGTTTCCGGTGGGTCATGCCGTTCCTTGTGAAGGCACGGGCTATGAAATCGGGTCCATGTCCATCATCAAGGGAGCGCGCAATATGGCGGCTGCGCAGCGCTTCTATCATTGGGCGCTATCGGCCGAGGCGCAGCTTACCGCTTCCCAGGAAGCGAAGAAGCTGCAAACCATGGCCAATCGGCGCGTGCCGCTGACTGATGGCGCGCCGAATATGGCAACCGCGCGCATCATTGACTATGATAACGCCCGCTTTGGCGCGAGTGCGGAACGCCGCCGCCTGCTGGCGCGTTGGGATAGGGAGGTCGGCGCGCTCCCGCGCTGAAGCCCGCACCGCATGTTCTTTGGCAGCAGCTTCTTTTTTTGGGTGATCGCTGCCTTGGGCACGCTGATCCTGCCATGGCATATGCAGCAGGATGGCATCAGCCTAGTGATGCTGATGGGCCTTGGTACTGAGGATGCCGAAGCAGCCTCTGCCCTATGGCAGGCGCTGCATTTCGGTCGCTTCTGGTTCTGGCCGGTGATTGCTGCCTTGGCTTTTGCTTTGCCTGGCGCGCTGCCTTTTGCCAATGCACGGACACGTGGGCGCGTGCTGATCATGGCAGGCAGTTTTGGTTTGTTTGCCATTATTGCGCAGGGCATCGCTGTCGGCATTCAGGGCTGGAATTATCCTTTTCTTGAAGCATTTTTTGGCGAGTTGCAGGATCGGCAATTCGGCATGGGGATTGGCGGCGCGCTTGCCTTCATTGGCTTTCTGGTGCTGCTGACGGATGGCTTGGCGCTGCGCGGCTATTTCAAGGGTGATCGCTTCATCTCCGGCGCGGTTGGCGTGCTGATTGCCTGCATTATGATTTTCACTGCCTGGCCAGTCACCACCATCCTTGCGCAAATCTTCACGCCGCAGGGTGATCTTGGTGTTGCGGATGCCATGGCGGCGCGGCTGTTTGATCGCAAGATTTGGGGGCTGGCCTGCGTGACCTCCACGGTAAATTGCGGCGTCTTCTGGAATACGCTGGTGCTGGCGACCTCCACTGCAACGACGGCGACGCTGCTTGGGCTGTGCTTTGCGCTGATCGTCACACGCACCAGCTTCCCCGCGCGCCGCGCCCTGCGGTTGCTGACGGTGCTGCCCATCATTACGCCCCCCTTCGTGATTGGCCTTGGGCTGATCCTGATTTTTGGCCGCTCTGGCGTGGTCAATCAATTGGCCGATAGCCTGTTCGGGCTGCAACTCGGCCGCTGGATTTATGGCTTCAATGGCGTTTGGCTGGCGCAGGTTTTTTCCTTCACGCCAACCGCGTTTTTGGTACTTATTGGCGTGGTGGAAGGCATTTCACCAGCCATGGAGGAAGCATCCTCCACGCTCCGCGCCAGCCGCATGCGTACTTTTCGCGCTGTCTCTCTACCCTTGATGCTGCCGGGCATCGCCAATGCTTGGTTGGTGGTTTTTGTTGAAAGTCTCGCGGATTTCGGCAACCCGATTGTGCTGGGCGGGTCATTCGGCGTTCTCTCCACCGAGATTTTCTTCGCGGTTGTTGGCGCGCAGCAGGATTTTGGTCGCGCTGCGGTACTGGCCGGGATCATGCTGGTGATCGCGCTCTGCGCTTTCATGATTCAGCGCGCGGTGATTGGCAGCCGGTCCTATGTCTCGCTGACGGGCAAGGGCGATGTTGGGTTGCCAACACCGCTGCCAACGCCTGTGCGGCGTATCGCCTATGCCATTGCGCTGCCTTGGGCGTTCCTCACGATCACGGTTTATACCATGGCGCTCGCGGGTGGTTTCGTGCGCGTTTGGGGGCGGGATTGGACGCCCACTTTTTCCCATTTCCAGCGTGCCTTTGCCCTGGAATGGAGCCCAGCTGGGGCGCTGATTTTCTCGGGCGGCGCTTGGCATTCGCTGTTCACCACCATCAAGCTCGCGGCGATTGCGGCACCCATTACAGCGGCACTTGGGCTGCTGGCGGCCTGGGTGCTGTCGCGCCAGCGTTTTGTTGGCCGCACCGCCTTGGAATTCGCGCTGATGCTGACCTTCGCCGTGCCCGGCACGGTGATCGGGGTTGCCTATATCCTGACTTATAATTTGCCGCCGCTGGAAATCACCGGCACGGCGATGATCCTGGTGGCGTGTTTTGTTTTCCGCAATTTGCCGGTTGGTGTGCGTTCCGGTGTTGCCGCCATGAGCCAGCTTGACAAATCCCTGGATGAGGCCGCGGTGACGCTACGCGCTTCCACCTTCCGCAGCCTGCGTACCGTGGTGCTGCCGCTGCTGAAGCCCGCCATTGTCACCGCGCTGGTCTATGCTTTTGTGCGCGCCATGACGACGGTTTCCGCCGTGATTTTCCTGGTCTCGGCCCAATATGAAATGGCGACAGTCTTCATCATCAATCGTGTCATAAATGGCGATTACGGGCTGGCCATTGCCTATTGCAGTGCGCTGATCGTGCTGATGATGGCAGCGATTGGCCTGATCAATCTGCTGGTCGGCAGCCGGCGTCTTGGCCGGCGCCAGGCCGCCGCACCGATAGGAGGGCGCGCGTAATGACCAATAAAGCCGCCGAAGTCCGGCTTGAAGGCATTGGCAAGCGCTACGGCAAGATCGAGGCGGTGAAGCCGCTCGACCTGATTATTGAGGGTGGCACGCTGGTGACCTTGCTCGGGCCATCGGGCTGCGGGAAGACAACGCTGCTGCGCATGATCGCGGGCTTGGAACAGCCAAGCGCTGGGCGGCTTTTCATCGGCGGGCGGGATGTGACTTTGCTTTCCGCCGGTGAGCGCAATGTTTCCATGGTGTTTCAGAGCTATGCGCTATTTCCGCATATGACCGTGCTGGAGAATGTGTCTTACGGTCTGATTTCTTCCGGTTTTGGCAAGAAGGATGCCGCGGTGCGGGCTGAAGCTGCCTTGGAAACCGTGGGCCTCAGCGGATATGGCGCAAGGCTGCCTTCGGAAATGTCGGGCGGGCAGCAGCAAAGAGTAGCGGTAGCGCGCGCGCTGGTGTTGGAGCCGGCGGTGCTGCTGTTTGATGAACCGCTCTCCAATCTGGACACCCGGCTTCGGCGCAGCATGCGGGAAGAAATCCGCGCCCTGCAGCAGCGCCTTGGCCTGACCGTGGTTTATGTCACGCACGACCAGGCAGAGGCGCTGGCGGTGTCCGACAAGATTGTGGTGATGCGCAACGCCGAAATCGCGCAAAGCGGCACGCCAGAGGCGCTTTACGCGAGCCCCGAGAATGTCTTTGTCGCCACCTTCATGGGGGAGGCGAACCATGTGCGCGGCAATATCGAAAGCCTCACCGGCGATATGGCGCAGCTAGCGCTTGATGTGCTGGCGCTTACCTTGCCGCATCGTGGCCTGAGGGTTGGGCCATGCGATGTGGTGATACGGCCAGAGGCGATCCGGCTGGCCGATGGCGGCCCCGGCATGGTCGGCAATATCGCGCGCGCGACCTATATGGGTGCCCATACGGAATACCTGATTGCCACCCCGCTTGGCGAGCTATTCGCCATTCACCCGGACCGGCTGCATCGTCGTCGCGCCGGTAGCGCGGTTATGGTCACGCTGGACCGGGAAGGGGTGGTTCTGGTTCGGCCATGATCACAACCTTGCGGCGCGCGTCCAAAGTCGCCACATCGAAAACCAATTCTAATCATCAGCATAGGGAGAGCACCATGTTCCGCAAAAGCCTTGGCGCCATCGGCCTTGCCGCCGCGCTTGTCACAGCCACTGCCAGCGATGCCGCTGCGCAAACCGCCTGCCCTTTCCGTGGTTCCTTGGATGAATCCTATTGCGATGCCAATCGCGATATGGTGGCTGATGTGCCGGCCGATGCGGCGCGGCAGCGTGATCCGTCCACGCTAGTCTTTGCATATACGCCCGTGGAAGACCCCGCACTCTATGCCACGCAATTCCGCCCTCTATTGGAATATCTCGGCCAATGCGTCGGGCGCCGCGTAGTGTATTTCCAGGTCACCAGCAATGCTGCGCAGGTTGAAGCCATGCGGTCCGGCCGGTTGCATATTGCGGGGTTTTCGACAGGCCCGACAGCATTCGCCGTGAATCTGGCAGGTGCGGTACCCTTCGCGATCAAGGGCAATCCTGATGCCTTTGAAAGCTACCGTGTTGTGACCTTGGTGCGCGCCGATAGCCCGTTTCAATCGGTGGCTGATCTGAAGGGCAAGCGCGTGGCACACACGTCGGCTACGTCCAACTCCGGCAATCTGGCGCCGCGCGCCTTCTTTCCAGGTCTTGGGCTGACGCCGGATACGGATTATCGCGTGGTCTATTCCGGTGGTCATGATCGCAGCGTCATGGGCGTGAATGCCGGGGACTATGATGCCGCGCCGGTGGCATCGGATGTTTTTAACCGCATGGTTGCGCGCGGCCAGGTGCGCCGGGAAAATTTCCGTATCATTTGGCAATCTGATCCTTTCCCGACATCCTCCTTCGCGCTTTCGCATGATCTGAAGCCGGAATTGGCGGAACGTATTCGCAAATGCTTCTTTGATTATCGCTTTCCAGAATCGCTGCGCCGCGATCTCGGCGGCAATGATCGCTTCTGGCCCGCGACCTATTCCGAACATTGGGCTCCGGTGCGCGCTGTCGCGGATGCGGTGAATGCGCCCTATAACCGCGCCGCGTTTGACGCGGAAAGCCGGCGTGAACTGGAAGCCGAACAGCGCCGCAATCAGCAGCGCCAACAGCAGCAGCAGCAACAGCAAGCGCCAGCGCGGCCGCAGTGATGCAAGCAGGCGCGATGCAAGGCCTGATTATCAAGGGCTTGGTCAAGGAATATGTCCCGGGCAAGCCTGTCTTGCGCGGGATCAACCTTGCCATCGCGCCGCAGGGCATCACTGCTGTCATTGGACCCTCAGGCACAGGCAAATCAACACTGCTTCGTTGCATCAATCGGCTAGTCGAACCCACTGCCGGTGAAATTTTGCTCAATGGGCAGGATCTTGTGCCTTTGCGTGGGCGGGGCTTGCGCATGGCGCGCCGGCGCATCGGCATGGTGTTCCAGGAATACAATTTGGTTGAGCGCCTGACCGTTATGGAAAACGTGCTGTCCGGGCGGCTTGGCTATGTCTCACTCTGGCAGGCATGGATGCGGCGCTATCCGGAAGCGGATATCGCGCGTGCCTTTTCTCTGCTTGATTCCGTTGGTCTGCCGGAGCAGGCTACGCGTCGTGCCGATGCGCTTTCTGGCGGGCAACGCCAGCGCGTGGGCATTGCGCGCGCGCTCATGCAGCAGCCGCAATTGCTGCTGGCGGATGAGCCCACATCTTCGCTTGATCCCCGTACGGCCGTTGAGATCATGGAACTGATGACGGGGCTTTCCACCTCGGCCAATGTACCCTTGGTGGTGAATATCCATAATGTTGATCTGGCGCGCCGCTTCGCGCAGCGCATCATCGGCATGGCGGGCGGTGAGATCGTGTTTGATGGTCCGCCCGAGGCTTTGCTGCCAGAACATCTCCGCCAGATTTATGGCGGTGAGGATTGGCTGTGAGCGCAAGCACGCTACGCCGCCGCGCTTTTCCACCGAATTGGAGCGCCCGTGCCACGGCGCTTGGCCTATTTGTCTATGCGATTTATGCGCTTGGCCAATTAAACATTACCTGGGCACGACTGATGGTTGGCTTAGGCGAGGCCGGGCGTTTTCTGGCGCGCATGTGGCCGCCCAATTTCAGCCGCGCGGAATTGCTGATTGAAGGCTTGCTCGAAAGTCTGCAAATCGCGGTCATTGCCTCAGCGCTTGGCATTCTGCTCGCGCTCCCGCTTGGGCTGATGGCAGCGCGCAACCTAGCACCCTGGCCGCTGGCGGTCGCCACGCGCGCCTTTGTCGCATTCTGTCGCAGCCTACATTACGTGATTGTCGCGATCCTGTTTGTGAAGGCGATTGGCTTTGGTGCCTTGGCGGGTGTCGCGGCGCTGACCATCGCTTCCATGGGTTTTATCGCTAAGTTGTTTGCTGAGGCGATCGAGGAAATCTCCATGAAGCAGGTGGAAGCCATTCGCGCGACCGGCGCGGGCTTCGGCGCCGTGCTGATCTACGGCGTCTTGCCGCAAGTGGCATCTCGCTTTATTGGCTTTTCGCTGTATCAGTTGGATTCCAATCTTCGCAATTCGACGCTGGTTGGTATTGTTGGCGCGGGCGGGATTGGCGGCACGCTTTTCGCCGCCTTCAAGCGCTTTGATTATGATTTTGTCGCCGCCATTCTGCTTTCCATCATTGCGCTGATCTTCATTGCCGAGCTTATCTCCGGCTGGATTCGGGCACTGCTCAGATGAATGCGCTGATGCGCGAATGGCAGCGCTTTACGCCAATGGAACGCTTCACACGCTGGGTAGTGTATTTCGCCCTGGTCTTGGCGCTGGTCTGGGCGGTGCGCAATGTTGAGATCATCCCGGAGTTTCTAATTGATGCTCCGGAGCAGATGCTCGATCTTTTGGCCCGCATGTGGCCGCCTGATCTTGGGCATTATCATCCTGCGGTGCATCAAGCGCTTGTGGAAACGCTGCATATCGCCTCGCTCGGCACCTTGTTTGCGTTTATTTTTGCCGTACCGCTCGCCTTGCTGGCGGCGCGCAATATCTGCCCCTATCGCGGGGTGAACGCTTTCGCGCAGTTGCTGTTGGTGACCTCACGCTCCGTCAATTCGTTGGTCTGGGCGCTGATCTTCGTCGCCATCTTTGGCCCAGGTGCTGCGGCTGGCACCTTTGCTATTGCCTTCCGCAGTATCGGCTTTGTCGGCAAGCTACTGGCGGAAGCGCTGGAAGAAATTGCCCCCGGTCCCTTGGAAGCTTTGGAGGCGACGGGGGCGCCGAAAGGGCATGTCTTGCTGAAGGGCGCCTGGCCGCAAATCGCCCCCGCCTTTTGGGGAGTGGCGCTGTTCCGATGGGATATCAATATCCGTGAAAGTGCGGTGCTGGGGCTGGTAGGCGCCGGCGGGATTGGTGTTGTGCTGGACGATGCGATCAATTTCTTTCAATGGGATCGTGTGGCGACGATACTGCTGGCGATACTTGTTGTGGTGGTTGTGGCGGAGATCATTGTTACCCGTGTGCGGGCAAAACTGATCTAGACCAGATTGAGGCTAGCTTTGCATCGCCTGGGATAGATAGACCCTGTCATAAACTTCGATAAATTCAGGAATTTGACTGAAGATGGATCATTCGCCGCATCCTGTTACGCCCAGTTCGGGTCCTTATGAACTTGGCGACACCAGTCTCTTTAAGGCTACAAATACAGGGCTTCGTATCACACCTTCTTCAACACCCGGAACCCCCGCGACGCCAACGGCAGGCTGTCCCGGTTGATCACGGTGTCTTCGCCCGGCGCGTTCATCGTCCCCCAGATAGCGCGGCGGTTCCGTTCCGCCATACTGTCGGAAAGCTCGGCAATCCACAGCTTATCCCGTGCTGCATCAAGGCGGTGCAGCATATCGCGGCGTTGGTCGCGCGCCTTGGCACTGGAAAGCGCTGGCAAGGTAAATGCCGCGATGCGCGGGTTCACGATCGCCGGGACGGGAAAAACTGCCCGGTGTAGGGATTGTGGTCGCGCCTATCGAGCATCACGCAGCCTTCGCGAATGCCATAGGCAGTGCCGCGTTGTAGCCGACACGGCTGTCTCGCGCCAAGCAGGCCGATGTCCATGTAGGGCGCGGCCCCATCGGTCAGATCAATGCGGATACACTTCACCAACGGATTGGCCAGATACTCCGTCAGACTGACGCGCCACTTGGTCTCAAACTATTTGATGCCGAACACGATAGGATGCGGTGTTACGCGATTATATGCTAAAGACTAGCCTCCAAATCTTGCCCCCGAAAACGCTGGATCAGGTTGTTGCAATCCTAATACGGCATCCGCTGTGATCCGCCCTGCGATCGGCCCGAGTGTATAGCCATTGGACGTCACGGCGGCGAAGAATCCTGGCAGCCCAGGCAGCTGACCCAGGATTGGCGCACGATCAATATGCACATTCATCCCGGTCCAACTACGGAGCACATGTAAGCCTTCAACGGCCGGCACAACATGCCCCGCGATCCAGAGATTCCCTTGAATATTATTGCGAAGATTGCGCGTGGCGCCGGTGGCGGGATCATGCGCGCCGGGCCAGCCACCGCCGATCAGCAAATGCCCATGCGGGCCTTGCTTCAGTGATAGGTGCCGCCCGGCATGGGCCACCAGATGCGGGATAACCGGTGCCATTGCTTCAGTCGCGATCACCTGCTGCACCAGACCGCCCACCGGCAACCTCACACCTGCCAGCCCCGCAATATGGCCAGACCAGGGACCAGCCGCGACCACCACGCGCCCGGCCCGGATTGGTCCCTGCGCAGTGCTTACCAGGTAGCCACTGCCTTCCTGCGCAATCGCTTGCACTTCAAGCCCGCTTTCCATGCGTGCACCGGCGCGTTTGGCCAGGTGCAATAGCGCTGCCGTACCGCGCAAAGGATCAATCTGCCCCTCGGCAGGGCAGAAGGCCGCGCCGGCGAAGCGATGCGCCAAATAGGGCGCAAGATCGCGTAATTCATTCGCGCCAATCACATGATTTTCAATGCCGGCGCTGCGTTCCACCGCGACCTTCCCGCGCAGCCAGGCCAATTCCTCGGGCGTTTCCGCCAGCATCAAGCCGCCTTCTGTGCGAATGCCGCAAGGCTCACCGGCGTCGCGCGCAATCTCTCGCCAAAGCGCGATGGAGCGCGGCCCAAGTGGTAGCGTCGCCACGGCTGGGCCTGCCGTACCAAGCGCTTCCGCCTTGTCGCCGAAATCATAAGACAGCAGCTGCACAT
>JBIIGZ010000006.1:0-33585 GCA_044236185.1 Roseomonas sp.
TGGCGGCAGCGCAGAACCAACCCGGCTGGTTCGTACCCGGCCAACCCCAGGGCCAACAACAGCAAGGCCAGCGCCCTGCGCAGCCTGCCCAGCCGCAACGCCCGCCACAGCAGGCCCAGGCACCTGCAGCCCTGCCGCCCGGCACACCGCCGCCGGCTGCCGTGATTGGCGTGGTGGATGTGCCGGAAATCCAGCGCGTTTCCACCGCCTTCAGCCAGGTGCGCCAGGAAATTGAACGCCGCCGCGCCAAGTTGAATGAGGATGTGCAGAACGAACAGCAGCGCTGGCGTGAAGAACAGCAGCGCTTTGGCAATGAACGTGGTGGGCTTTCGCCTGAGCAATTACGTACCCGTGAACGCGCGCTGCAGGATCAGATCACCGATGGCCAGCGCATCTTCCGCGACCGCGCACGTGATCTGGAACAATTGGCCCAGCAGGCATTGCGGGAGATTGAACAGGCGCTCGCCATTGTCATTCGGCAAGTGGCGGCCAGCCGAGGCATCAATCTGGTGTTGCCAAGGCCGTTGGTGATCTTCAACGAACCGCCCTTTGACATGACGGAAGAAGTGGCGGTGCAGCTCAATCGCATGATCACCACTGTCAATCTGCCGCCCGATCCATCAGCGGCGCCGCCGCCCCGCCCAGCGACCACACCTGCGCCCGCGGCGCCACGGCGGAACTGATCGCCTTGGGTGCTGACAGCCGCTTCTACCCCGCTGCCGCGCCAATTGCGCTTGAAGCACTGCGAGCCGCAATTGGGCTTGCGGCGCTGAAAGATGACGGGCGGCGCTTTACCGGTGTGGCGCCGCTGCACCTGGCGGGGCCGGATGATGTGGCCTTCATGGAAGGCCGCAAGAACCTTTCCGCGCTGAAGGCAACCAAGGCCGGCGCCGTGGTGATTGAGGAAGCCTTCGCGAAAGAAGTGCCGGTGGGCTGTGAGGCTTTGGTGGTGGCGTCACCGCAAGCTGAGTTCATCAAGATCGCGCGCCTTTTCCATCCTCCAGCGCAGCCAAAGCCTGGCATTCATCCAAGCGCGGTGGTCGCACCCGACGCGGTGATTGGCCCCGGCTGTGAGATCGGGGCTTTTGTCGTCATTGGCGCAGGCGCTGAAATTGGCGCGTATTCCGTTATCGAAAATCACTGCTCAATCGGTCCTGGCTGCAAGCTTGGCGCGCATGGCCGCATTCATGCCCATGCCAGCATGGCCTATTGCGTTGCCGGGGAACGAATCGTGCTGCACCCCGGCGCGCGTATCGGCAATGAAGGCTTCGGCTTCATCACAACGCCACAGGGCCAGCATGTCACCATGCCGCAGCTTGGCCGCGTGATCATTGGCGATGGCGCGGAAATTGGCGCAGGCACCTGCATTGATCGCGGCGCTGGCGGCGATACGGTGATCGGCGCTGGGGCGCGCATAGATAACCTGGTGCAGATTGGCCATAACGTGACCATTGGGCGCGGTGCGGTGATTGTGGCGCAGGTGGGCATTTCAGGTTCTGCCAATATCGGCGACTACGCCGTATTGGCGGGGCAGGCTGGCATAGCCGGACATTTGACCATTGGCGCGCGGGCGCGCGTGGGCGCGCAAGCCGGGGTCATGAACGATATTCCTGCCGCGACCGATGTTGTGGGCAGCCCCGCCTGGCCTGCCAAGGAAACGATGCGCGCATTCGCGCGCCTCAGGCGCCTTGCCTCCAGCAAGACAAATGAAAAGACAGGGTGACGTCATGTCTGAGGATAATTCCACACCCACTGAAATCGGCGTTCTTGATATCGCCAAGATCATGCATGCGATTCCGCATCGCTACCCCTTCCTGCTTGTGGATCGGGTGGTTGATCTGGTGAAGAATGAAAGCTGCATCGGTATCAAGAACGTCACGATCAACGAGAATTTTTTTCAGGGTCATTTCCCGACCATGCCGGTGATGCCGGGCGTGCTGATCATTGAATGCATGGCGCAAACCGCGGCCGTGCTGGTGGTGGAAACGCTTGGGCCATCCTGGGCCGGCAAGCTGGTTTATTTCATGACCGTGGATAACGCGAAGTTCCGCAAGCCCGTGGTGCCTGGGGATCAGATGCGCGTGCATGTGAAAAAGGAACGCCAGCGCGGCAATATCTGGAAATTCTCTGCCGAGGCCAAGGTGGATGGCAAGGTGGTGGCCGAAGCGACCTATGCCGCCATGATCCTGGACCGCTGAGCATGACCGAAATTCACGCGACCGCCGCCGTTTCGTCCAGTGCGCAGATTGGTGCTGGTTGCAAGATTGGTCCTGGCTGCGTCATCGGCCCCGATGTGGTGCTGGAAGATGGCGTTGAACTGATTGCGCATGTGATGGTGGATGGCCATACGCGCCTGGGTGCAGGCGTGAAGGTGTTTCCCTTCGCCACAATCGGCATGGCGCCGCAGGATTTGAAATACAAGAACGAACCGACACGCTGCGAAATTGGCGCACGCACGCAAATTCGCGAACACGCCACCATTCATCGTGGCAGTGTCGGGGGTGATGGCGTCACGCGGGTTGGCGCTGATTGCATGATCATGGCGGTGGCGCATGTGGCGCATGATTGCCATTTGGCGGATCGCGTGATCCTGGCCAATAACGTCATGCTGGGTGGGCATGTGGAAATCGCCGATACGGTGTTTGTCGGCGGCGGCACTGCCATTCATCAATTTGTGCGTATCGGCCGCCAGGCGGTGCTTGGCGGCATGAGCGGGATTGAGGCGGATGTCATCCCCTATGGTTCCGCCATGGGCAATCGCGCGCGACTGATCGGGCTTAACCTTATCGGCCTCAAGCGGCGCGGCTTTTCGCGCCCGGAAATTCATGCGCTACGCGCGGCGTATCGGCTGATCTTCCGTGAACCGGGCATTTTCAATGATCGGGTTGAAGAAGCCGAACGACGCTTCGCTGATGACAAGAATGTTGGCGAAGTGCTGCATTTCATCCGCAATACCTCCCGCCGCGGTCTGTGCAAGGCAGGGCGCGGGGGTGATGATATGGATGATGACGCGGAATGAGAACGCGCCGACCTCGCGCATATAAGGGCTAACCGCCATTATGCCCGAGCCTCTTGGCGTCATTGCGGGTGGCGGTTCCCTGCCGCTTAGGGTGGTGCAGGCGGCATCCGCCATGGGGCGGCCCGTGCATGTGGTGGTGCTGGAAGGCCATGGCGATCCCGCGGCCTATGCCGGGCAATCGCATGCGACGCTCCGCTGGGGCCTGGCTGCGCAAATGCTGTCTTGGCTGAAGCAGCATGGCGTCAGGCAAGTGGTGCTGGCCGGCACTGTGGCACGGCCTTCGCTTCTTTCGCTCCGCCCCGATGCGGCTTCGATGAAATTGCTTGGGCGGATTGGGCGTGCGGCCTTCAATGGCGATGATTCCATCCTGCGCGCCGTGATGAAGGTTCTCGCCGAAGAAGGGTTTGAGGTGGTGGGCGCGCAGGCCTTGCTCACGGGTTTGCTGCCTGAGGCGGCGCTGCTGGCCGGCCCCATGCCGGATGATGTGGCGCGGGGCGATATCGCGCGTGGGCTTGCTGTTTGCCATGCGATTGGCGCAGTTGATGTGGGCCAGGCCGTAATCGTGCAGCAGGGGCTGGTGCTGGGGGTAGAGGCCATTGAAGGCACGGATGCGCTGATCCTGCGCGCGGGCGGGCTGAAGCGTGAAGGCCCGGCACCCATTTTGGTGAAGGCTCTAAAGCCCACGCAATCCACGCTCGCGGATTTGCCGACCATCGGCCCGAAAACAGTCGAAAGTGCACATACGGCCGGGCTGCGTGGCTTGGCCTTTCAAGCCAATGGGACCATTCTGTTGGAACGCGACACCACCATTGCGGCGGCCGAGGCTGCGGGAATTTTCCTCCTCGCCTTCAACCCCGCCGATTACAGCCAAGGAGTTTCCGCATGAGCCAAGGTCGTTTTCTGCATACCATGCTGCGCGTGGGCAATCTTGACCGCAGCGTTGATTTCTACACGCGCCTTCTTGGCATGAAGGAATTGCGCCGGCGTGATGTGCCGGATGGGAAGTATACGCTGGTCTTCGTGGGCTATGCCGGGGAAGAAACCGGCGCGGGCGTGATTGAACTCACCTATAATTACGGCGTCGAGAAGTATGAACTCGGCACCGCTTTCGGGCATTTGGCGATTGGCGTGCCGAATGTGACCGCGACCTGTGATGCGTTGCGCGCTGCAGGCGCGAAGATCACGCGCGAACCGGGGCCGGTGAAATTCGGCACCACCGTGATTGCCTTCGTGGAAGACCCGGATGGCTACAAGATTGAGCTCATCGAACGCGCCTGATTCCGCGCGACCGGTTGGGCTAAAGAGCAGATGACGTTCAGATGGAAAATCTGAACGTGTGAAGATGCTCGAAAAACGACGATGTAGATCGGGTTGCGTGAACCCATGTGGACGCAACACGCTATAGGTTCAGAATGCGTTCGGGTGTGACGCGCCCACGCAGCACATCCCATAGCCCGATCATATTGCCGCGAAACCGCCCCCAGCGATCCGCCCAGGGCTCAGGAAACGCCGAGCGCAGCAGATTCTTTGCGCAATGGCGTGCGGCGCTTGGGATGGCGTGGCTCCAGGGGAAGGAGCCTTTGATCGCGAGATAGATCGGGTTCACCACCTGCGAATACCCAAGCCTGAGGCCCGGCACGCGCCCTGCCTTGGCGCCAAGATGCACACCGCGCGCGCCGGCGAGGCGCAGAATTTTCCCGTGCGCACCAAGCCGGCGCGTGACATCAATATCCTCATACCAGGCGTAAAGCGGCAGGCGTTCATCCACGCGAATATCATGGGCGCGCACGGCAGACATGCGAAAGGCCATGTTGCAGCCATAGCCGTTGAAGGCTTCCGTGACCGCAGAAGCATCCGGCGCACCTGGATCGGCAGCGAGCAGCGCCGCGCCTTCAGTCAGATCATAGCCCGGCGCATTGGCGCCATCGGCAATCACCGTGCCGGTGGCGACCACCATTTCAGGGTATTGCCCAAAACAGCTTTCCAGCACTGCAAGAAATTCAGCATTGCAGAGGAAGTCATCATCCAGAAACAGCACCACATCGCTATCACGTGCCGCGTCCAGAATACGGTTGCGCTGGCGCGGCAGGCCGGCGGGGGCGGTGATGAAGTCAATGCCGGGGATGGCTTCACAGCCGGTTACATCATCTGCTGAGACATGGCAGACGAGGATGCGATCCGCCGGGCGCGTTTGCCGCGCAAGATCACGCAAGACACCCGCCAGAATGGCCGGCCTTCCGCGTGTGGCGATGCCGATGGTTATATGCATCACGCGGCCCCTTGCAGCGGCGCAGGCAGAGGCGCTTCGCGCGCTTCCCGCGCCAGGCCACCGATCAGCCGGCCCCAAAAGCTCATCGCGTAATAGGCGGCATTGTGAAAGCGCAGTTTTGCAAGGCTGATCAGCGCACCGCCGAACGGGCGCACCAGAAAGGCGAACCATACCGAGGCCGGCACGCCATGCCGCCGCAAAACAAACCCAAGCCCGCGCCCGTAACTTGCGGCACGCGAAACCGCTACCTCCGTCAGGCGCTTATCTGGATGGATGATGCGGAGGTCCGCGTCATATTGCGCAACTGCACCGCGTGCGATGGCGCGACAAACCAGATCATTGCCCTCAGCCGAGCCCCAGCGCGTACCAGGGCCGAGCTTTTCATCAAAGCCACCCAGCGACAGCATCAATTGGCGCGGCAGGAACAGGTTGAATTCAATCACGCTGGTCCAGACATTTGCCAGGTCAATCGCGCCCGAGGCTTCGCGCCAGCGCCCTGAGCCAAGCCCGCCTTCCGGCGATGCTGCCGGGCCCGTCAGCACGCCAAGCGATGGTACAGCAAGAAAGGCGGCATCAACCCGCGCCAGCACGCCCGCCGGATAAAGGCAGTCATCATCCGGGAAAGTCACGATCTTCCCGCGCGCCGCACGCAGCCCAAGATTGCGCGCGTGATTGGCGTTGCGGATGATGGAACGCAGATGGGTGATGCTGAGGCGCGGCGCGTAAGGCGCGAGCACCGGCGCCACACGATCATCCGCATTCTGATCCACGATGATCACTTCAAGATCATCGCGGCCTTGCGCCAGCAGGCTTTCCAGCAGCGCGCCAATTTCGGTGCTGCGGCCAAGGGTTGCGACAATCAACGAGAACCTCATGTCGAGGCGATCCCAAGCGCGTCATGCACCACCTGCCGAAAGCGGCGGCGGAAATGCGCATTGCCGAAGCGTTCCGCATTGGCGCGGCAATCCTCAGGCGTGATGGCAGGCGCCATGGCCTCAAAGCGCTCCACCGCGGCAATCAGGCTTGTGGTGGTTTGTTCCTGAAAGAAAAGGCCGGTTGGGCGCGGATCAGGTGGTGCGACCACGATATCGCGCGCACCACCGCGACCATAGGCGATCACCGGCGTGCCACAGGCTTGCGCTTCCACGGTGGCGATGCCGAAATCTTCCTCGGCAGCGAAAACCGCAGCACGCGCGCCTTGCGTCAATGCGATCAATTCCGCCCGCGCGAGCCTGCCCTTGAAGGTGATATTGGGCGCATCGCCGGCAGCGGTGCGCGCCTGCGCCTCATTCGGGCCATCGCCCACAATGATCAGCTTACGGTTTGGCATGGCGCGGAAGGCGGCGGCGATCAGATCAACCCTCTTATAGGGGACGATGCGCGATGCGATCAGGTAGTAATCACTCTTATTCGGCGCGGGCGTGAAGCTTTCAATATCCACCGGCGGATGCAAAACCTGCGCATCACGCCGCCAGGTTTTTTGAATACGTACCGCGATATAGCTTGAATTGGCGAGCACGATATCGGGGTTGAGCGCGCTGGCGCGATCCCAAAGCCGCATGCGATGCAATAGCCAGCGCGTATAGGCGCCCTTCAGCCCGCGCGTGAGGCCCGCTTCGCGCAGATATTGGTGCTGCAAATCCCAGGCATAGCGCATGGGGCTATGCACATAGGAAATATGGATCTGCCCAGGCCCCGTCAGCACGCCCTTGGCAACCGCATGGGAGGATGAAATCACAACATCATAGCCGGAAAGATCAAGCTGTTCGATGGCAAGCGGCATGAGGCCCAGGAATTTGCGGAAGTGCTTGCGCGCAAAAGGCATGTTTTGGATGAAGCTGGTGGTGACCTGCTTGCCTTGCAAAAATCCGCGCTCGGCTTCCGGCATGAAATCACAAACGGCGAAGACATCCGCTTCGGGCCATTCCAGCAGAAGCTGTTCCAGCACGCGTTCGGAACCCGCATAGCTATCCAGCCATTCATGCACCAGCGCGATCTTCATGCCGCCTTCTTTCGGATCAGGGCCAACAAGGCAAGCGCTGCCTTTTCCCAGGTGTAATGCGCCGCGCGCTTCAGCCCCGCATCGCGCATGCCGGCGGCAAGGCCTTCTTCATCCAGCAGCCTTTCCAGGGCATCCACCAAGGTCTCAGGCCGCAGCGGGTCGAACCAGAGCGCGGCTTCACCGCAAACCTCGGGCACTGCGCCGGCATGGGCGGCGACAAGCGGGCAGCCGCAGGTCATGGCTTCCAAGGGCGGCAGTCCGAAACCCTCATAACGTGATGGGAAAATCAGGCAGAGAGCGTTTTCGTATAATGCGCGCAATTCGGCATCGGTGACGCGGCCCAGGATGCGCCCGGCATCGGCTGCAGGCCCGCCGCCGGCACGGAACACCGCCGGGTCAGCCGCACCTGCCACGGCCAAAGTGAGGCCGCGAGCGCCTAGCAATGTCGCGGCGCTGGTCAGTGCCGCCAGGTTTTTATGTGCTGCCGGATTGCCGACCACCAGCGCATAACGGCCCGCCATCAAATCATGCCGCGCAAGAACGGCGATATCCGCGCTGATGCGCAGCATGTGATCGCCACCTTCCGGCAGCACGCCGATGGCATCAGGCGCCATGCCAAGCGCTGCGGCAATGCGCCCGCGTGAAAATTCGGAAACCGTCAGCAATTGCGCGCCGGATCGCGCGAGCATCTTGTGCAGAAAGCGATACCAGATGCGGAAAGCCAGCGAATAACTCTCAGGCGTGTCAAAGACGCCGGCATCATGAATCACCACTGCCTGGGCACGGCCCAGCATCAGCGGCGCGGTATTGCCAAGATTGATCAGGAAGGAACCGCGCGCCGCTTTCGGCAATTCCAATTGTTCCCAAAGCTGGCCAGATTTTTGGCCAATCGCTTCCGCCTTCAGATAGGCGAATGGGCTTTGCGCCACGCTGCTTGGCATCAATAACCGTGCCTCAGGCCAGGCATCATGCCCCATCAGCCGATCCGCCGCTGCCGTGATTTCGCGCGCAAAGCGCTGCACGCCAGTCATGCCTTGCGTCAGGAAGCGGCCATTGATGGCGATTGGCATCATGCGCTGCGGCGCCTCATTCTGCGGATCATCCCCAAGGCATGGGCCTTGTCCTGCGGGGCGGCAATGGACCAGCCGGCGGCGAAAACCAAGCCGAAAATCAGCGCGGCCAGAAGCGCGGGCCAAAGCCAGCCGCCCAAGGGCACCAGAACGGCCAAACCAAGCGCTGCGGGCGCGATGGGCCACAGCAATTCCCGCATGGTCTGACGCGCGGCCGGATAAAGCTTTGCTGCGAACCAGCAGCGCCCCAGGCAATCCATCAGGCAGCGGCCCGCCCAAGCCAGTGCCGCGCCTTCAATGCCAAGCCAGGGCAGAAGGGCTGCGCTGAGCGGCAAGAAAATTGCTACCAGCGCCAGCGAGAATTTGGCCGTCACATCCGGCCGCCCGATCGCTTCCAGCAGAACGCCGGGAATGAAGGCGAGGCAGGAGAAGAAAATGCCAAAGCCCAGAATGCGCAGCACCGGCCCGCCGCCCTGCGCAAATTCCGCGCCCAACCAAAGCCTGAGGAAAAGCTCCGCCCCGGGGATCAGAATCAGGGAGGCCGGCAGGCTAAGCAGCATCACAACCAGCGCTCCGCGCTTGATCAGCAGGGCGGTATGGTCCGGCAGTTCCCGGAAGGATGAGGCAATCGCCGGCAACATGGTCTGCGCCACCGCGACCGGAATGATCCAAAGCCGAATGATCAGATCAAGCGGTGTTGCGTAAAACGCCACCGCCGAAAGTGTCAGCATGGCGCCGATAATGAAACGATCAGCATAAAGCAGAAGCTGCGTGAGCGCGCCGGAAAGGCTCATCCACAGGCCCTGGCGCAGTAAGGGCCGCATCAGGCCGAAGCGTGGTGCCCGCAGGCCAAGCCCTGGCACATCGCGATGCGCGATGATGGCATAGGCTATGCCGCTGAAAAGCCGCACCAGAATGACCGCCAGCATCACGCCGATAAGGCTGTTCCAGAAGAACAGGACCAGCAAGGGACCCAGATAATAGAAGGTATTGAGTGGGATATTCACCAGATTGGCGATGCGAAAGCGTTGCCAGGCGGAAAGCACCCCCCAAAGCGCGGCGTTCAGCACCACCAAAGGCGCGCCGGCGGCCAGCAATTGAAAGGCGGTGATCGCTTCCTGCTGCAAGGCTTCCGGCACATTCAGGAAGCGCCCTACCAACCAAGGCACGGTCAGGAAAAGCGCTGCCGCGATGATGGAAGAAACGCCAAGCAGCGCGAGCAATGTCGCGCCGATCATGGCGCGCGCTTCATCAATTGCACCAGTGCCAAGCTTTTCCGAAACGCCGCGCGTCAGCGCCATGCCAAGGCCAAGATCGAAAACGCCGAAAATACCGATCAGCGCCAGCGCCAGGGTGAAAAGCCCCCAGCGTTCAACACCAAGGGCGCCAACCAGAAACGGCGTGATGACAAGGGCAAGCAATAAGGGCAGGCCGCGCCCCAGCCCATTCCAGAGAATGCCGGAAACCAGCCTGCGTCCACCCGCGCGTTCCGCAGAAGTGGAGATTTGCGCATCAGCCATTGGCAGACCCTTCAGCCGGCTGTGCGCTGGGATTTACAGCAAGTGCGCGGCAGGATTGCCGCGCGCCGCCAAATTCAATGCGCTCCGCGGCGCGACAATACCGCAACCGGCGTGCGCAACAGAATGGTCAAATCCGCAATCATGGATGGGCGCGACACATAGGCCACATCCAAGGCGACGCGGGATTCGTAAGAGGTTTCGCTCCGCCCGCTCACCTGCCAAAGGCCTGTAATGCCAGGGCGCACCGCCATGTAATGCGCGGCAGAGGCGCCGTAATAGCGATCAATCTCTGCTTCCTGCACGGGGCGGGGGCCAACCAGGCTCATTTCGCCGCGCAGCACATTGATCAGCTGCGGCAATTCATCAAGGCTGGTGGAGCGCAGGAAGCGCCCAATGCGCGTGATGCGCGGATCGTTCTTCAGCTTGCGGGTCGCTTCCCATTCAGCGCGCGCCGCGGGATCGTTTGCAAGCAGCGCTTCAAGCCGCGCTTGCGAATCAATCACCATGGAGCGGAACTTCATGCAGCCGAACAGCTTGCCGCCGCGCCCCACGCGCTGATGCGCGAAGAAGGCCGGGCCACCATCGGCGCGCACCATCAAGGCGACGATCAGGAAGAAGGGGGAAAGCACCACAAGCCCAAGGCCGGCGCCGATGATATCGAGCGCGCGCTTGGCGATGGGGAAAAGCGACTTCCGGTCGCGCTCCAGGCCAATGGCCTGGGTCGCGGGCTGCTGGATGGACTGTACGGGTACGCTGGACATGGTGTCCTGAGCCTTCGAACCTGAACGAAAGAGGTGGTGAAACCTCTCACTGGGGGGCACCGGATTCCCGGTATTGGTGAAGGGTTAAAGCCTTCAACGGGGGCGGATTTGGGCCGCGCTTGCGGCCAGATTGTGGCAAGCCCGGCCTATTTTGCGGCGCTGCGCGCGTGGCTCGGACGGGGTGGCCAAAGCGCCACCTAAATTATTAGTATCAATATATTTTACCGCTTGGCGTACCAGCCGGGCGCCAGCACCCAAAGCCCATTGAACCCGCCAATCAAATCGCGCCCCGGCTGATGGCTGGCGCCAGCCAGGGCCAGCGCGCCTTCATCGCCCAAAACATAGAGGGTTTGGGGCTCAAATTCGCCCTCGGCCAATTGCTGCGCCAGCTTGGCATTCAGCGCCGCGACGCGTTTTGGGTCGAGTCGCGCGAGGTAGACCGCATCGGTCTCAAGCCCCTTGGTGGCGGCGAAAACCGCAATCTCCTCCCACCATGGGGCCTGATTGCCGGAGGGGATGATGCGGATGCGGGTGTAATGTCGTGCGGCCTCGGCCCAGAAGGGATCGGAAAGGCGCAAGGGCACCGTGGCGGCGGTGGGCGGGAAGAAGTGATGCAGCCGGGCAAAGCCGGGGCGCATGTCTAAAACCTGGATTACAACCAAGGCGGTCAGCACAAACCCGGCGCGCTGCCCACCGAGCCAGCGGATCAGTAGAAACACCGCGGTGATGAGCGCGGCATAGCCGGCCGGCCAGATGAAGCGTTCTGATGCGCGCAAGGCATCCGCGTAGCGCAACACCCAGGGCGGTAATTCAACAAGCATGAAGCTGAAACCAGCGACGGAGACATTGGGCGAGACAGCAAAGAGCGCCATGGCCGCCAGCACCAGGATCAACGGCCAGAAGCGCCTTGCGGGCCGGCTTGGGTTTTTCACCCAGGCAATCAGCCCAAGAAGCACCAGCAAAAGCGCGCCAAGCCCGGCATAGGAATGGCCGACTTCCAGATGATTCGGCCCCGGCAAATCCGGCAGGAAGGCGCCCCAGGGCGCGGGGTCCAAGGGCGCCAGCACATCCATCTGCATCTGCCCATAGCCGCCCCAGCTTCCGCCAAAGCCGCCGCCCAGCATGAACATCCCGCCAGCCCAAAGCGCGGCGCCCACCAAGGCGAAGATGATGACCACTTCAACGAAAAGCCCGCTCCGCTTGGTGCCATCCAGCCAGCGCGCCAGCACATCCGCAGTCCAAAGCGCGGCCACCATGGGCAGCAGATAGGCATGGATCAGCGCGGTCGCGACCAGCAAGGCCGCCCAGGCCAGCCAGCGCCCTTTTGCTCCGTGCGTCAGGCAAAGCCAGAACCCCATCAGCAGCAGGAAATGCGCCGAAAGCGCGAAATGCCCACCCATGCGCGCAAGCATGGTTGGTTGCAGCACGAACAAGGCAGCACCCGCGATGCGCGCCAAGGGATCATCGGTTGCAAGCCCAATGATGCGCCAAGCCATGAAAGCTTGCAGCGCAGCACAGCCATAAATCCAAAGCCCCCAATATTGCGAAACTTCGATCACCGGGCTGATCGCCTTGAAGAAAAACGCCAGCAGCGGAATCGCATCCGCGTAATAGATGGAGGAACTGACCTCCAGCCCCCAAAGCGGGTTGAGGCCGGGCGGCCAGGACCAGGGCGCGCGGCGAAAGAAGCTCCAGCCCAGCCAATATTGCACCGGGTCGGGGCCGATCATGCCGCTCAACATCCAGCCCGTATTCCAGGGGGGCAGGATATGCAGCCCGAAAGCATAGGCGATCACTGCCCAAGCGATCAGCACCGAAGCCGCGGCCCCGGCCCAAACATGCCAAGGCTTGCGCGTCACGCCTTATCGCCCGGCAGGTAGCGTTCCACCAGATAAAGCGGCCGGCCCTTGGTTTCGTTGAAGATGCGCCCGAGATACTCGCCGATGATACCCAGCATCATCATCTGTACGCCGCCCAGGAAAAGTGTGACGGCCAAAAGGCTCGGGTAACCGGCAACGGGATTGCCGAAGAAAATGGTGCGGAAGATCAACTGTGCCAGATAAAGCAAGGCACCAATCGCCGTTAACAGCCCGATATAGGTCGCAACCTTGAGTGGCGCGACGGTGAAGGAGGTGATGCCCTCCAGCGAGAAATTCCAGAGCTTCCAGTAATTCCATTTGGTGGTGCCGGCAGCGCGCGGCGCGCGATCATACCGCACGGCAATGGCAGGAAAGCCGATCCAGGCAAACAGGCCTTTCATGAAGCGATGCTGTTCGCGCAGCTTCAGCAGCGCATTCAGGGCGCGGCGGCTCATCAGCCGGAAATCGCCGGTATCGGGCGGCAGATGCACCTTGCCGCTGATCCGCTGCATCAGCCGATAAAACGCGGAAGCGGTCGCCTTTTTGAGCCAGGTTTCGCCGGCGCGCGTATTGCGCTGCGCATAGGCAATATCAAAGCCCTGGCGCCAGGCGGCGATCAAATCCGGGATCACCTCCGGCGGGTCTTGCAGATCGGCGTCAATCACCACCACTGCTTCCGTCCCGCGGGCGTGATCCAGCCCGGCGGTCAGCGCAATCTCCTTGCCGAAATTGCGGCTGAGATTGAGCACTGAGGCGCGCTGATCCTGCGTCTGCAAACCGAGCATGACGGCAAGCGTGCCATCCTTCGACCCGTCATTCACATAGACCACTTCCCAAGTGAGGCCGATACCCGCCAAGGCGGCTGCCAGCCTCGCATGGAATTGGGGCAGCACCTCCTCCTCGTTGTAGGCGGGGACGACGATGGAAAGCGCGGGCGGGTCCTGGGACAAAAGCGGGGCCTCGAGGGGGTTTCGAAAGGGGTGATAACAACCGAGATGGGGCGAAAACATGGCCCTGCACCGGCTTCAGATGGGTTTTGGCCATGGTTTTGCATCCTGTGCTGGAATCCTGGATGCTTGCACTGAACGAAAGGAGCCTTCCCCGCATGCCGGCCCCGCGCAACCTGACCGAGCTTGAAGCCGATATCAGCCGCGACCTTGAATTGGTGGCCCATCCGCGCGCCGCCTGGCTTGAGGCCAAGACCAGCGGCGGCGCGCCGGTGCTGGATTGCCTGATTATCGGCGCGGGGCAATGCGGCCTGGCGGTGGCGCATGCGCTGAAGCGCGACAAGGTGAGCAATATCCTGCTGATTGATCGCGCGTCGGAGGGCAAGGAAGGCCCCTGGGTCACCTATGCCCGCATGCCGACCTTGCGATCCTGGAAGGATCAGAACGGGCCGGATTTGGGCATTCCATCGCTGACCTATCAGGCTTGGCATGAGGCCCAGTTCGGTGCGGCACATTTCGCCGCCATGCGCATGATCCCGCGCGAAGCCTGGCAGGATTACTTGAATTGGCTGCGCCGCGTATTGGCCTTGCCGGTGGAAAACGGCGTGGATGCCGGGCGCATTTCCCCAGCGCGCACGGATGATGGGCTTCCTTGCCTTCGCGTGGAAAGCTCGGCCGGGCCCTATCTGGCGCGCAAGGTGGTGCTGGCGACAGGGCAGGAAGGCGTTGGCGAATGGTGGATGCCCGATTTCCTGTGCGCGCTGCCAGCCGATAAGCGCGCCCATAGCGCGGATGCGATTGATTTCGCCGCACTCAAGGGTCGCGTGGTGGCCGTGCTGGGCGCGGGTGCCTCGGCCTTTGACAATGCCGCCATGGCGCTGGAGGCCGGGGCGGCAGAGGTGCATCTGTTCTGTCGGCGCGCTGATCCCATGATCATCCAGCCCTACCGCTGGCTGACCTTTGCCGGCTTCATGCGCCATATTTTCGAAATGCCGGATGAATGGCGCTGGCGCTTCATGTCCTACATCCTTGGTCTGCGCGAAGGCTTTCCTGCCGATACTTATAAGCGGGTCAATGCCTTTCCGAATTTCACCATGCATGTGGGGCGGCCCTGGACTGGGGCGCATGTGGTGGATGGGCGGATTGAATTGGCAACAGCGCGCGGCGCCTTCCAAGCCGATTACGCGATTTGCGGCACGGGTGTGCGCATGGACCCTGCACTGATCCCGGCACTTGGCGAATGCGCGAACAACATCGCGCTATGGGCGGATGGCTATACGCCGCCGGCCGAGGAAGCCAGTGAAAGGCTTGGCGAATTCCCCTATCTGGCGCCGGATTATGCCTTTGTGGAAAAGCGCGCCGGTGAGACGCCATGGATTCGCGATATCCATCTGTTTGGCATCGGCACTACCATGTCCTTCGGCCCGGCTGGGTCTTCCATCAATGCCATGACCATGGCCGCACCGCGTCTGGCGGCCGGGGTGACGCGCGGCTTGTTCGAAGCCGATCTGCCGCGGCTTTATGGCGATTTGCGCAGCTATGACATTGCGCAAGTGGTGCTGGACCCAAGCCGCATCGCCGCGGAGTGACGGGTGCGCGACATAAAAAACCCGCCCAGGCCAATGACCGGGGCGGGTTCTTCAATTAGATTCTGAAAGCCGGGTGTTTCAGAATTTCCAGGTAAGTGCAGCCATCACGCGATTGTCACAGATTTTCAGATCAAGGCATTCCTTCTGGCTGATGTCGGTGCCGTAGTAGCCGACAGAGGCCGAAAAGCCGGCAGCGATTTCGCGCTGCAGGAAGATGCCATAGGCAAGGTAATCCGGCGTGCCGAAGCGTTCATTGCGTTCAATCCACTGATAGCCAAGCCGGCCTGACAGCGTGACATCAAGCACCGGCGTCTTCCAATCAAAGCCGCCTTCAAGCCATACAGCATCGCCGGAGCTACCGAAGAAATCCGGCGAATACGCCGCAGTGCCGAGCAGCGTGACCGCGTCAATTTCGTAGGAGAGCTTCATCACGCCTTCCGCAAAGGCGAGATCATATTGGTTGGAAGCAGCGGTATAGCCAGGATAGGAATAATAGACGCCGCCGATATCAACCTTGAGGCCGTTCAGTTCAAAGCGAAAGCCTGCAAGCCCATCCACTTCCTGGCGCGCATCGGTGCCGACGAAAGTGACATTGCTGATGAAGCCACCAACGTAAAAGCCGCTTTCATGGGAAAGCTCCAGGCTGCCCTGGACGGCGGGGCGATTGCGCGTCTGGCTGATGTTGCGGAACATATAGTCGCTTTGCCCAACGGCGGAGCCAGTGACCGAAAAGCCATTGCCCAATTCAACCTGGGCAAGGGCCGGGGTGGATACCAAGCCAAGCGCGAAACCCAGCGCCATGAGTTTTTTCATCATCCGAAATTTTCCCTTCGCAAGTAGGTTGCACTGATGATGGTGGACGAACGCCATCACTGTGTTGCAAGGCTAAGTTTACGGGAGAATGTTTTTCGACCATTTAACGCAGCACAGAGAAATTGTGCCTAAAAGCTGCGCAGTTATTGCGGCCAAGATAATAAAACGCGCAAGCGATCAAAATACGAAACAAAAAAGACTCAAAAAATTACAGGAGATCCATTTGATCGTAAGGCTACTCGGACCCGCACAACGCATGGCGGGTCCGAGTTTGAGGGTCTCAAGCGGCCGGTAAAGGCATGGTCCTTTTGCGCCAGGCGGAAGCCTGCATGGCAGAGGATTTCACATGCACCAGCACCGGCCGGTCCGTGATGGCGAAAGCTTCTGTCAGCGCCGCTTCGATCTGATCTTCTGTTTCAATGGAAACTGCCGCCGCGCCAAAGGCCTTGGCCCAGGCGATGAAATCCGGGTTGGAAAGGCGGATCGCGGCATCATAGGCGCGGCCCGGATAGCGACCTTCATGATGCATGCCGATGGTGCCGTAGCAGGAATTATCCGAAAGGATGATTACGGGCGCCACACCTTCGCGCACCGCGGTCGCGATTTCATTGCCGGTCATCAGAATGCCGCCATCACCCACAAAGGCGACCGCGCGCTTGCCCTTGCGCCGCAGCGCTGCCGCGACCGCCATCGGCACCGCAGCACCCATCGCACCCACCACGGAAGCCAGGAAGCATTGCGTTTGCTTGAAAGGAAAATAGCGATGCAGGAAGGACGAGAAATTCCCCGCATCCGAGGTAATCGCCGCATCACGCGGCACATGCCGCGCAGCGGCGGCGCAAACGGCGCCGAAATTCACGCCATCTTCCATCTTGTCCCATTCGGGTGCGAGCAATTCGCGATGAATGGCATTGAGGCCGGAGACCCAGCGCTTGCGCGCCTCAGTCGCTTCCGGGGCATTGCGCGCAAGCAGACCACGAATGACAGCCAGCGGATCAGCCGCAATCGGCAAATCCACGCGCCAGACGCGGCCGATTTCATTCGCATCCGGCCAGACCTGCACCATGGTAAGCTGCGGTTCGGGTGCAGCGGGAAAGCTATAGGATTGGCTGATCGAATCTGACATGCGTTCGCCAAGGCAGATCATCAGATCGGCCTTTTTCATTTCCTCGATCAGCGGTTTTGGGACACGAATACCCATATAGCCGCCGTAATTCGGATGCTCCGCGTCAAACAAATGTGGCCGGCGATGCGTTGGGCTGATGGGCAGTGTCCAGGCTTCCGCCAGGCGGTTCAATTCGGCCGAAGCCGCTTCGCCATGCGTTGCCAGCGCGCCACCCACCAGCACCAGCGGGCGTTCGGCATTGGCGAGCAATTCCGCGAGTTGATCCAAATCCTCCGCACGCGGGCCAGCCATAGGCACGGCGCGCGGCTTCACCACGGGGCCTTCGGCGGGGGCGTCAAAAATATCCTCGGGCAGGATCACCGCGACAGGGCCGGGCGTGCCGGATTCCGCCAAATGGAAGGCGCGCGCAATCGTCTCGCTCGCCTGGATGGGTTCAAGGACTTCAAACACGCCCTTGGTGATATCGGACAAAAGCCGGGAATAATTCTGTTCCTGCAGCGCAAGTCGGCCAATATCCTTGCGTTCAACATGGCCAATCAGCATCACAAGCGGTGTCGCATCATGATAGGCAGTGTGCAGCGCGATCATGGCATTGGTCGCGCCCGGCCCGCGTGAGACCAGCGCCACACCAGCGCGGCCATTGCGCATGCGTCCATCGGCAGCGGCCATGAAGCCCGCGCCACCTTCATGGCGGCAAACCACAAGCCTGATGTCAGGAAATTCGTTCAGCGCGTCAGTCAGGCCAAGATAGCTTTCCCCCGGCACGCAATAGATGATGTCAATGTCATGCGCCGCGAGGCTTTCGGCCAGCATAGTGCCGACGGTTTTGGTCATGTTTTTCTCTCCCTAGTGGTGCGATTCATGCTAACTTTTCCCAGTCCAAGACTGCTCCCGCGCACCACTAGCCCTATGTTTGGTGGGCCGATTCACGCTGCTGTCGCTTCCCGACAGCAGCGACCGGACCACTAGTTCAGCCTATTGAACAAGAGGCGATCTGATCTTTCCATCACATGGAGCCATCACCTCAGCCCTTCTTCTTGCGGGCTTCCCATTCATCCAGATCAATACGCGGGATTTCGATACGGTCCGTGGTGCGCGCATACCAACCGCGCCCATGCATGCGGCCAACCAGGCCAAGCTTCGGCGTATCAATGTAATACTTGGCCGGATCCATCACGCAATCATCCTGCACATACATGCCAACCACCTTGCCGAGCACAATGATATGCCGGCCGGCAGGCACAAACTGGAAAATCTCGCATTCCAAAGCGACCGGGCTTTCGGCAATGCGCGGCACCGCAACGTTGGTGGAAGGCGCGGTCGAAAGCCCCGCTTCGGTGATTTCGCTGACGCCGGGCGGGAAATCCACGGCGGTGATATTCATTTTCTCGGCGAGGTCAGCGGAGACCATATTCACCACGAATTGCCCCGTCGCTTCGATATTCGCAACCGTATCCTTCAGCGCGCCTGGCGCACGCGGGCCGCAGCCAAAGCCCACCACAACGGGATTGTCGGAAAAAGCATTGAAGAAGGAATAGGGCGCGGCATTCACCACGCCATCCTTGTCCTTCGTCACCACCCAAGCGACCGGGCGCGGCACCACAGTGGACACCACCAGCTTATAGGCCTGTTCAAAGGGGATTTTCGCGAAATCAAAATTCATCTTGTGCTTCCTTGGTGTTGAGAGCGAAAAATCAGACGACGCGATGCGGGGGCGAAATGCCCTGGATCAGCGCGGCGGCGAGGTTTTCAATGCAGCGCATGCCCATGGCATGGCGCGTTTCGATGGTGGCGGAACCGAGATGCGGCAGCAGCGCCACATTCTCAAGCGCCATATAGCCGGGATGCACGCGCGGTTCGCCATCATAAACATCAAGCCCGGCGGCGCGGATATGGCCGGATTTGAGTGCTGCGATCAGTGCCTCATCATCCACGGAAGGCCCGCGGCCGGAATTGATGACAATGGCGCCCTTCTTCATCTGCGCCAGGCGCTCAGCGTTCAGCCATTTGCGCGTGCCCTCTCCGCCTGGGACATGCATGGAAAGCACATCAATCGTGGCCAGGAAGCCGGCATCGGTTTCATGGAAAATGGCACCCTGTTCGATCTCAGGCGGCAGGCGCTGCATGTCGCGGTAATGGATTTCCATCTGTACGCCGCGCGCCATGGCGGCCAATTCGCGGCCAATGCGCCCATAGCCCAAAACGCCAAGCTTCTTGCCTTGTAGCGTGACACCCATGAGCTGCGTTGGCGCCCAGCCCTCCCACTGCCCGGCACGAACCATACGTTCGCCTTCGCCGGCACGGCGGGCGGCCATCAGCATGAGCGTAAAGGCGCATTCGGCGGTCGCGAAGGAAAGCACTTCGGGCGTATTGGTCACGGCAATACCCCGCCCGCGCGCCGCATCAATGGCAATATGGTCAAAGCCGACGCTGAAGGTCGCGATGACCTTCACGCTTTCCGGCAGGGCATTGATGGCGGCGGCGTTCATCCCATCCCCTGCGGCGCAGAGGATGCCCACCGCCCCACAGGCCTTGGCGCGGGCGGCGACCTCAGCACCATCGCGGCCCCAAAGCGCATCCTCGGGGTTCAGCCTCGCGTCGAAGACTTCAGTGAGCCGTGCCTCAATGGCCTCGGGCAATTTCCGGGTGACGAGAATGACTGGCTTGGCCATGGGGGTTTTGTGCTCCGCGTCTTTGAAAGGGCCGCACCATGGCCCGGCTTGGCCCGTCTTGCCAGAGGGCGGGTGAGGGGGCAGGGTCGGGGCATCATTACTTTTGTGGAGAAACGGGTCATGGATTTGGGGTTGAAGGGCAAGCGGGCCTTGGTCATGGGCGGTTCCAAGGGGCTCGGGCGGTCTATCGCGGATGCCATCGCGGCCGAGGGCGCCATTGTCACGGTCAGCGGGCGCGAACAGGCGAGCCTCGATAAGGTGGCGGCGGAATTGAAGGCGCTCGGCGCCCAGGCGGCCTATGGCATTCAGGCGGATGTTTCGTCCGGGGCGGAGATGGATAAGCTCGCCGATGCTGCGGTCGCCGCCATGGGGGGCGTGGATATCCTGGTGCTGAACCATGGCGGGCCGCCGGTCTGCACCGCTTCCCAGATGAAGGAAGAAGATCTGGTCAAGTGGTTCCAGAATATCGTGCTTTCCCCCATCCGTATCACCAATCGCCTGATGCCGGCGATGCGTGCGCAAAAATGGGGCCGCGTGATTGTGGTGGGCAGCACGGGCATGCAGCACCCGATTCCGACTCTGGCACTTTCCAATACGCTGCGTGCTTCGATCTGGGGCTGGCTGAAGACGCTGGCCGCGGAAGTGGCCGCCGATGGTGTCACCATGAATGTGCTGGCGCCGGGTAGCATCCTGACCGACCGCATCACCACCAATACAGCCATTCGCGCCAAGCAAACGGGCGTTTCTGAGGATGAAATCCTGGCCCAGACTGCCAAGGAAATTCCCGCCGGGCGCATTGGCATGCCGGCGGAATATGGGCCGATGGGCGCGTTTTTGGCGGGTGAGACCGGAGCTTATATCACCGCTTCCATGATCCGCGTGGATGGCGGGCGCGTGCGGAGCATGCTGTAAGCCTGCTCATGCTGCCAAATCTGACCCCTGACATGGCGCTCGCGGCGCGGTTGTTTGACGCGCTGCGGGACGCCACACGCGATGGCGAAGGTGTCACGCGCGAAGCCTATGGGCGCGGTGAGCGTATTGCGCATCAATTGGTGCGTGACGCCGCCCGCGAACTTGGCCTGGAATGCCGCAATGATGTCGCGGGCAACCTGTATATCACCCTGCCTGGGACCGACCGCACGGCTAAGCGGATCATCATGGGCAGTCACCTTGATTCGGTGCGAGAGGGCGGCAATTTCGATGGTGCCGCCGGGGTTCTGGCGGGGCTTGCGGCGGTGGCCGGCATGAAGCGCGCGGGGTTTCAGCCCGCCCGCGACATGACGGTGATGGCCATTCGCGCTGAGGAAGCGGGGCAATGGTTCCCAACTTCCTATCCCGGCAGTAAGGCGGCGCTCGGTTTGCTCGCACCTGAAATCCTTGACGTGAAGCGCACCGATAGCGGCCGGACGCTCGCCGAACATATGCGCGAAGAAGGCTTTGATCCGGATGCGGTGGCGCGCGGTGAGCATCTGCTCGGCCCCGACAACACCGCAGCCTTTCTGGAAGTGCATATCGAACAGGGGCCGAGCCTTGATTCCGAAGGCCTGCCCATTGGCATCGTGACCGGAATCCCCGGATCGCGCCGGCTGCGCGCCGCGCGTGTGCTGGGTGAATATAATCATTCGGGCGCGACGGCGCGGCGCTATCGGCGCGATGCGGCGGTTGCCTTGGCCGAGCTTGTGCATCGGCTGGATGAGGAATGGTGCCGGCTGGAAGCGCTGGGCCATGCCATGGTTTGCACCTTCTGCACCATGGCGACCACCGAAGAAGCGGGCTTCACGAAAATCGCCGGCGAGGCGCGTTTTCAGCTTGATGTACGGAGTGTGGAACCCGCCTCACGCGATCTGCTTTTCGCCGCCATGGGGCGCATCGTGGCCGAAATTGAAGCGCGCCGTGGTGTGCGGTTTGATCTTGGCCCGGAAACCGGGAGCCTCTCTGCGCCAATGGATCAGGGCGTGCGGGCGGGCATTGAAAGTGCGGCCAAGACGCTTGGTATTCGCTATCGGCATATGGCATCGGGGGCTGGGCATGATGCGGCAGCCTTTGCCGAAGCGGGCGTGCCGGCGGCGATGCTTTTTGTTCGTAATCAGAATGGCAGTCATAATCCGAAGGAAGCTATGCGCATGGAAGATTTTGCGGCCGCTTGCGCCGTGGTCACCCGTTGGGCTGCGGAGATGGGGCAATGAACACATCAGCACACAAAAATGCGCGACTCGCCGTTGATATCGGCGGCACCTTTACGGATTTGGCCATTGAAAAGGATGGCCAGCGCTGGACCGCCAAGGTGCTGACCACGCCCGCCGCGCCTGAAAAGGGCGTGCTGGAAGGCGTGCAGCAGGTGCTGGCCAAGGCCGCCATGAAGCCCGCCGATCTGGCGCTGGTGATCCATGGCACCACGCTTGCCACCAATGCGGTGATCGAACGCAAAGGGGCCAAGACCGCGCTGATCACCACGGAAGGTTTTCGTGATGTTTTGGCGTTGGCAAATGAAGCGCGTTACGATCAATATGATCTGAACATTGAATTGCCGAAGCCCCTGGTGCCGCGCCGCTGGCGCCTGCCGGTGCCGGAGCGCCTCGATAATACCGGCAAGGTGCTGCTGCCCTTGGATGAGGCTGCGGTGCGCGCGCATATCCCCTTCCTGCGCGCTGAGGGTATTGAAAGCCTCGCCATCGGTTTCATCCATGGCTTCGTGAACCCAACCCATGAACGCCGCGCGGCCGAGATTGTGCGGGAAGCCTGGCCGGAATTGCCGGTTTCGCTTTCCTCCGAAGTCTCACCGGAAATGCGCGAATGGGAACGTTTTTCAACCACCGTCGCCAATGCCTATGTGCAGCCCTTGATGGCGCGCTACTTGAAGCAACTGGAATTGGGGTTGCGCGAAGCGGGGCTCGCTTGCCCGCTTTATTTGATGCTGTCTGGCGGTGGCCTTACCACGATTGATACGGCAGCGCGTTTCCCGATCCGGCTGGTGGAAAGCGGCCCGGCTGGGGGCGCGATCTTCTCGGCCTTTGTCGCGCGGCAGCGTGGTTTCGATAAGGTGCTGTCCTTCGATATGGGCGGCACCACGGCCAAGGTCTGCCTGATTGATGATTTCCGCCCGCAGGCATCGCGCACTTTCGAAGTCGCGCGGGTTGGGCGCTTCAAGAAGGGCTCTGGCCTGCCGCTCCGCATCCCCGTGATTGAAATGGTGGAGATTGGCGCGGGTGGTGGTTCCATCGCGCAGGTGGATAGCATGGGGCGCATTCAGGTGGGCCCCGAAAGTGCCGGCGCTGATCCGGGCCCCGCGTGTTATGGGCGCGGCGGCACGCATCCGGCCGTGACGGACGCCAATCTTGCCCTTGGCCGCTACGATCCGGAACTTTTCGCGGGTGGTGCGCTCAGGCTTTATCCGGATCAGTCTCGCAAGGCGCTGGCCGAGCATGTGGGCGGGAAGCTCGCACTTTCCGCTGATATGGCGGCACTTGGCGTGGTTGAGATGGTGGATGAGAATATGGCCAATGCCGCACGCGTGCATGCCATTGAAAGTGCGAAGAATTACGAAGGCCGTGTGGTGATTGCCTTCGGTGGCGGTGGCCCCGTGCATGGCTATCGCGTCGCCGAGAAAATTGGCGTGAAGCGCATTCTGGTGCCATCCGGCGCTGGTGTTGGTAGCGCGATTGGCTTCCTCCGCGCGCCGGTGGCTTATGAGGTGGTGAAGTCGCTTTATCAGCGCTTCGGCACCTTTGACATTGCCGCGGTGAATGGCCTGCTCGCCGCCATGTCGCGCGAAGCGTCAGGCGTTGTGGCGGAAGGCGCCTTTGGTGCGCCAATCGAGGAAACCCGCATCGCCTATATGCGCTATGTCGGGCAGGGGCATGAAATCGCCGTGCCGATCCCGCCGCGTGCCCTGACCGAACAGGATGTACGCGAAATTCGCGCGCTTTATGATTCGGAATATAGCCGCTTCTATGATCGGCCGGTGCCGGGTTCGGATGTTGAAATCCTGTCCTTCGCTGTCACGGTCCGCACCGTGGAAGCGCATGTGGAACCGGCGGGTGCGGTGGCGAATGCGCCGGCGCCAAGCCCGATCCGCGTGCAAATGGTGCGCGATACCGCGACCGGCGAAGTGGCCGAATGGCAGGTTTATGATCGTGAGGCGATGCGGCCCGGCGCTACCGTTGCCGGCCCCGCCATCATCGCGGAAGCGGAAACCAGCACCTTGATTGGCCCTGGCTGGATTTGCCGCATGGATGGGCTGGGTTATCTCGATCTGACGCAGGAGGCTGCACGATGAAGGAAACCGGCGCGCTGGCGACAATTCAACGCCAGATACAATGGAATCGCCTGATCGCAGTGGTCGAAGAACAGGCGCAAACCATGATTCGCACTGCCTTCAGCACCACGGTGCGCGAAGCGGGCGATCTTTCCGCCGGCGTTTTTGACCTGCAAGGACGCATGCTGGCCCAGGCCGTGACCGGCACGCCTGGCCATGTGAATTCCATGGCGGAATCGGTGGGGCATTTCCTCGCTAAATTTCCTGCCGCCAGCATGAAGCCAGGCGATCACTACATCACCAATGACCCCTGGCTCGCGACCGGGCATTTGCATGACCTGACCGTCGTTTCGCCCGCGTTTCGTGGCGGCAAGATTGTCGGGCTTTTCGCCAATACCGCGCATATCATTGATATCGGCGGCCTTGGCATGGGCCCTGAAGGGCGCAGCGTTTTCGAAGAAGGGCTCTATATCCCGATCGTGAAATGCTTCGATGCCGGCGCACCGAATGAGACGTTTTTTGATTTCATCCGCGTGGGATCGCGCACCCCGGTGGAATTAGAAGGTGACATCTATTCGCTTTGCGCCTGCAATGATGCCGGGTCCAAGCGGCTGGTTGAAATGATGAATGAATTCGCGATGGATAGTCTTGATGACCTCGCGGAATACATCTTTGAGGCCAGCCGCCGCGCGACATTGCTGGAAATTGCCAAACTGCCGCGCGGTACTTTCCGTTCCGATATCAAATCGGATGGCTATGAGGCGCCGGTGACGCTGAAGGCGGCCATGACCATCCATGCGGATCGGATTGTGGTGGATTACGCGGGCACGTCCGGGCTTTCCAGCCGCGGCATCAATGTGCCGCCGGCCTATTGTCGCGCCTATTCCTGCTTCGGCATCAAATGCGTTGTCGCCCCGGAAGTGCCGAATAATTGGGCGAGCCTGGCGCCGTTTGAGATGGAAATCCCCGAAGGTTCCATCCTTAATGCGCCGCGCCCTTATCCTGTCAGTGTGCGTCACGTGATTGGGCAATTGATCCCGGATCTGATGATGGGCTGCCTGCATCAGGCGGTGCCGGGCAGGGTGAATGCGGAAGGTTCATCAGCGCTGTGGAATCCGCCGCTGCGTGGTGGTTCCCAGGTCTCTGGCCAGGAAGCCGAGGTGGATGATTTTGAAATCATCACCTTCAATTCCGGCGGCACCGGCGCGCGGCCAGGCAAGGATGGGCTGGACGGCACGGCCTTCCCATCTGGCGTGCGTACCATGCCGGTGGAAGCGACTGAAAACGTCGCGCCGGTGATTTTCTGGAAGAAGGAACTCCGCCCCGATTCAGCGGGTGCTGGCAAGACACGCGGCGGCTTTGGCCAGATCATGGAAATCGGCGCCAAGGGCGATGCGGAATTCGCCGTGAATGCAATCTTCGATCGCGTCGCCAATCCGCCCAAGGGGCGTGATGGCGGTGGGGAAGGCGCTGGCGGTTGGGTCGGGCTGAATGACGCGAACGGCACGGTTCTGCGGACAAAAGGCTTTCAGGTCATCCCGAAGGGCCGGCGCCTGTTGCTGAAACTGCCCGGCGGTGGCGGCATGGGTGACCCCAAGGCGCGCGATCCGGAATTGGTGAAGCGCGATGTGGCGGATGGGCTGATCACTGCCCATGCCGCGCGGGATATCTATGGCGTTGAGGTAAAATAGTCAGGCAAGGGCGGCGCTTTACTCAAGGCGCCGCTCATCAAATCACAGGTTTCATTCAGCAGCGCTATTCATTTCCCGCCGCACCAGATTGACCCAAAACGCCACGCCATGCGGCAGGGCAGCATCATTGAAGTCATACAGCGGTGTGTGCAGTGCATGCGCCTTGCCATCCGGCCCATGGCCATTGCCCATGAACACAAAGGCGCCCGGCTTGGCGCGCAGCATGAAGGCAAAATCCTCGCCGCCCGTCACGGGTGTCATCTTGTCATCCACTGCGGCAGTGCCGACCAATTCCCGCGCGGTATCCGCCATGACGTTGGTCTCACGCGCGTGATTGATCAGCGGCGCGGCATTCCACCAGAGCGTTACCTCGGCGCTTGCGCCCTGCATGCGGGCTGTCAGTTCCGCCACTTCGCGCATGCGATCTTCCAGCATTTTCTGCATGGTCGGGTTGAAGGCGCGCATGGTGCCGCCCACCAGGATTTCTGAGGGCATCACATTCAGCGCATCAACGGACCCGCCTGAGATATGCCCAACACTGATCACTACGCTTTCCAGCGCCGGCGCATTGCGGCTGACAATGCTTTGCAGCGCGGTGATGAAATTCGCCTGCGCGACGGTGATGTCACTCGCCAAATGGGGTGAATTGCCGCCATGCCCGCCAGTGCCGCGAAACTGCACTTTCCAGCGCCCGGAACCGGCCATCATGGGGCCGTTGCAGAGCGCGAAATGGCCAAGCGGAAGCCCCGGCATATTATGCATGCCATAGACGGAATCGCAGGGGAAACGCGCGAACAAACCATCATCCAACATGGCTTGCGCGCCGCCGCGGCCTTCCTCGGCGGGTTGGAAAATGAAATGCACCGTGCCGGCGAAATCGCGCTTCTTTGCCAATAACTCTGCCGCGCCCAGGAGCATGGCGGTATGACCATCATGCCCGCAGGCATGCATCTTTCCGATATTTTGGGAGGCATAGGGCAGCCCCGTCGCTTCCGTCAGCGCCAGCGCATCCATATCGGCGCGCAACCCAATTGCGCCCTGGCCGGGGCGGCTGCCACGCAGCGTTCCCACCACGCCCATGCGGCCAACGCCTTCTGTGGTTTCAATGCCAAGGCTGCGCAAGCGTGCCGCGACAAGTGCGGCGGTGCGCGTTTCTTCCATACCCAATTCCGGATGGGCATGGATGTCTTTGCGGATTGCGATCAACTCCGGCAGGATGGGCGCGATTTCCTGCATCAAGGCGTGGTCTGTCATGCGGTCATTCTCTTTCATTCAACAATGTCACGAACGCGGCAGGGCTTCGCGTTCAACGGGTTGCGGCAGCGTTTCTCCGGGGGCGGCCACCAATTGCAGCCAGGCGCGCAAATGCCGCCGCAACTGAAATTCGAATTCCACATTCAGATCCTGTCCGGCCAATTTCACCGCGCGTTCCGCCAGTGCTGCCCTTTCCCCGGCATCACGCACTGACCCGGTCGCAACACGCGTGGCCTCGGCCGAGGCGGTGGCAAGCGTGGCATCTTCGGCAGAGATAATGTCCACTTGGCAGCGCATGAGGCAGCGGAAGGTCTCGGATGCTGGGCTGAAAACGCCGCCCGATGCGCCGCCTTCGCGGGTAAGGCTTGCGGTCTGGATCAGGAAACGCGCCTTGCCAGGGCCACCGGCCGCGCTCAGACGGTCATGCGCCATGCGCAGCATCACATCGGCCGGCTGGAGCGGCGCGGATTGATCGACAAGGAAGGCTGTGCCGCTGCCGGCTTCCAGTATTTCAAGCGAGCCGACCTTGAGGCGAAGCGGCGTCAAATGCGCATAGCTGGGCGGCCCAGGCGGTACGTAAGGCCCTGCCACTTGTTCATTGGCGCAGGCGGCTAGCAGGGGAAGTGCGAGGAAGGCGCGGCGTTTCGTTAGCAAAGCCATGGTCAATTCCCTGCTTCACGCGTCGGCAAGGCCGCGCGGTCAAAACGGAAATCAAAATTGCAGAATTCGCAGGTCATGGTGATGGTACCCTCATCGGCCATGTGGTCCAGATCATCGGTGCTGAAGCCGCCAAGCACATTCAGCAAGCGGTCGCGCGAACAGCGGCAGCCGTAAGATAGCGGCTTTGGCCGATCCAGCCTCAGCCCCTCGGCATGGAATAGCCGATGCAGCAGCTGTTCGCCGGAAAGCCGATCATCGAGCAATTCATCGTTGCTGATGGTGCGCGCCAGAATGGTAGCGGTCTGCCAGGCTTCCTGCTGCTGTTCCTGATCCATCTGCTGATCAAGCCAGCCTGCACCTGCCACGCGTTCCATGAGTAACGCCGAGGCGCGCCAGCCATTGGGCGTTTCGGCGCAGGCGAGCTTCACATAGGTATCAAGCTGTTCCGAATTGCGGAAATACTCACTGGTCATTTCCGTCAGCGTTTCGCCTTCAATGGCGACAATGCCCTGGTAGCGATCCATATCGGGCCCTTGATCGCAGGTGAAGGCAAGATAGCCCTTGCCGAGCAATGTGGCGGCGCTCATTGCCTCAAGCGCTGCCAGCCTTTCCTGATTGACCTTGGCATAGCCGCGCAGCGCGCCGGCATTCGTGCAATCGGCCAGGAATAGCGAAACCGGGCCATCGCCTTTGGCTTGCAGGCTGAAGGACCCCTCAAACTTCAGTGCCGCCGCCAGGCCTGCCGTCAGCGCCATCGCCTCACCAGAGAGTTTCGCAATTTCCGGTTGATAATCATGCCGAGAAAGCAGCGCATCGGCCAAAGGCCCAAGCCGCACCAGGCGGCCACGCACCGGCCTTTCATCCAAATGGAAGGGCAGAATGGCCCTGGGCACCACCAGATCGGGCACGGGTGGGCGGCCGAAGGCATCAAACATTTGGCCATCGGCCTTTTCCGGTATTTGCGACACGAGACTTCCTTATTCCGAAAGGTGCCAGGACGATGTTGGGTCGCCCCTTCCCCTTTTCACCAAACACAGGCAATTATAGTCAAAATCCGGGGGTGGTGTCTTGGCAGAAATCTGGGAGTCCTGGGGGCACTACGCCTATCTGGGTTCTTTTATCTGGGCGTTTTTTGAAGGTGAGACTTTCGTTCTGGCAGCCTCTGCCCTTGGCGCAGCAACTGGCGCCGTGAATCCCTGGTGGCTGCTTTTGGCGGTATGGTTTGGATCTTTTTTGGGCGATCAAACCTGGTTCACCCTGGGCCGACGCTACGGCCCGCGCGTGGTTCGCCGCATCAAGGGCGCTGAGGAAAAAGTCGCCCGTGTGAATGATCTGCTGCACCGCTATGGCACCTGGTTCATTCTGAGCTTCCGTTTCCTTTACGGCATTCGCAATGTTGCTTCTGCTGCCTGCGGCCTTGCTGGGCTGAATTGGGGGCGCTTTGCGATCCTGAATTTCATCGCCGCCGGCATTTGGGCCAGCAGCTTCGTTGCTGCCGGCTGGTTTCTGGGCGCGCTGATTGGGCCAGAGCGGCTCGGCTGGACCATTGCGGGGATTGCTTTGGCGGCGCTGCTGTTCTTCGTGATCCGGCAATGGCGCCGGCGTTCCGCGAAGGCGAAGGCAAAGGCCGCCGAGGGCGCCTGACCGCGCCCCCTACTGCGTTGTGCTGCCCGAAACCCCGGCCGGCGCCGCGGTGCGCCCGCCATCCACCGTATATTCCCCACCCGTCATATTGCTGGCGAGGTCCGAGAGCAGGAACAATACCAGATTGGCGACTTCCTCGGCGGTACCGTAACGCCTGAGCGGGATACCTGCCGCATAGCGTTCTTCAACGCTTTTGGGATTATTGGGCGAAACCTGGCGGGAGACTTCTTCGATCATCCGCGTCGCGATCGGGCCAGGGCAGACAGAGTTCACGCGAATGCCATGCGGCCCGACCTCACCGGCGACACTTTTCGTGAAGCCATTCACTGCATGTTTGGAAGCGGAATAAACTGCCATGCCGGGTGAGCCCACCAGCCCGGCGATGGAAGCGGTATTCACCACCGCGCCCCGCCCGGCCGCGATCATTACCGGCAGCACATGGCGCAGGCCAAGAAACACGCCCTTCACATTCACGGCCATGATCTGATCAAACACCGCCTCATCATATTCCGCGAGCCGCGCTACACGGCCTTCAATGCCGGCATTATTGTGGAAGCAATCAATCGCGCCAAAGCGATCCTGTGCGGCCTTCACATAAGCCGCGACATCGGTGGATTTCGTGACATCGGCGGCGCGAAACAGTGCGGCTGAGCCAAGCGATGCGGCCAGCGCTTCGCCCGAAGCGGCGTCACGATCCACAATCAGCACCTTGCCGCCGCGTGCCACAAAACCGCGCGCCACCGCAGCGCCAATGCCATTGGCGCCGCCCGTCACAATGCCAGCCTTGCCTGAAAAATCCATGATGCTTTCCTCCTGCCTTGGGCTTGTCTTGGCCCGCTTCGCATCATGCTTGCGCCGCTGGCGCGGAAAGACAAGCGGCTGCCCGCCTATTGCCCTTGGCGCTTCATCCGCCCGCGCACCAATTCGCGGTGCAGGATGTACAATCCCGAAAGCACAATCAGCACCGCGCCAAGGATGGTGGCGATGGTGGGCATATCCCCCCAGATCAGCCAGCCAAATCCAACAGCCCAGAGGATGGAGGTATAGGAATATGGCCCAAGCGAAGACACCTGGGCCGAGGCATAGGCTTCCGTCAGCATCACCTGCGCCACACCGCCGACCAGCCCCACCATGATTAGGATCAGCAATTCCCAAGGGTTGGGCGTGGTCCAGAAAAACGGCAGCACCGCCGCAGTAAAGGCTGTCATCAGCAGCGATTGCCACAGCACAATGGTGGTGGAGCTTTCGGTGGCTGAGAGGTTGCGGACCAAAAGCGTGGTGAGTGCGGACCACACACCTTGGGAAACCGCGACCGCCATGCCGATCATTACGGCCCTCTCAGGCCAAGTACCGCCCTGAAAGGCACCCTGGCCAAGCGCAATCACCATAATGCCGACAAAGCCCAGGATCACCGCGGACCAGCGATGAATGCCAACCTTCTCCCCCAGCAGCGGAATGGAAAGTAGCGTGACGAAAAGCGGTGTGGTGTAGGTAAGCGCGGTTTGTTCCGCCAAAGGCAGCACCGTCAGCGCAAAGAAGGAACAGCCCTGCGCCATGGTGCCGGTGAAGGCGCGCAAAAGGTGTGATGGAAAGCGCCGCGTGCGCAGAATGCCCCATTGCCGGCCCCGCGCCACGATCACGAAAATCACCGGCAGCGCGAAGGCGGAACGGAAGAACATGATCTCTATAAAGGAAATGCTCTCCGCAATATCCTTGATCATGGCTGACATGATGGTGAAGAGCGCCGTCGCGCCCAGCATCAAAAGCGCACCGCGGCGGATATCGTGGCGGAGCGCCATCAGGCATTTGCCTTCATGCGTGATCGTTCCGCCGCACGGCGCACCTGTTCGCGATACACATTGTAAAGCCCCGCCGCCACCACCAGGGATGCGCCGGCTAATGTCGTCCAACCCGGCACCTCGGCCCAGATCAGAAAGCCGATCACGCCACCAATCAGCAAGGGCGAATATTCAAAGGGGGCGAGGACGGAAACCGGCGCCAACGCAAAGGCGCGCGCGAACATCAAATGCGCCATGCCGTTGAAGATGCCAAACAGTACCAGCAGCAGCATGATATTGGTGGATGGCAGCAATGACGGCGGCGGGAAGGCCGGCAGGAACAGCAAACCCATCGGGATATGCGCCATCATCAGCCAAAAGGCGATCGCCGCCGGCCCATCACTGACCGAAAGCATCCGCGTCCAGATCCGCGTCACTGCCATCAACACCACCGCGCCCAATAGCGCGGCGGTTTCAATGCGCCACAAATCGCCCGAGGGCTGCAACATGATCAGCACGCCGCCAAAACCGATCATGGTGGAGGTCCAGCGCCGCCACCCCACCTTTTCGCCCAGCAGCGGAATGGCAAATAGCGTCATCAGCAGCGGCGTGGCGCAGGCAACCGCATAAGAATCAACCAAAGGCATGCCCTGCGCCCAGGCCCAATACCAAGTGGCGGAAACGCAGCAATGCAGCAACCCGCGCCAGGCGAGCAGCCGGCGGTTATTGGGAAACAGCCCCCGCCCGCGCGTCAGGATCACCACCGTGATGCCGCCCACCACGCCGCGCCAGATCATGGCCATGGCCGCGCCCACTTCCGGTAGCGCCCATTTCACCGCGGCATCGGCGCCGGTGATGACGATATAGGCCACCAGGATAATGCCGATGCCGCGCAAGGTCTCGGCCCCGGTCGGCACGCTGAGCGTGGTTTTGGGCGCCTCAGCCATGCGGAAGGCGGCTTTTGGCGGCTTGGTCTGGCGAGGCCCCGGCAAGGGCGCCCGCGCAACGCGGCGCAGGCTTAGGTGATGGCGATTGCATGATTATTGGGGGCAGTCTCGGCTCAGATGGGGGGTATTGCAAGCCAAATAAGGCAGGCTTAAGCGCGCCGCGCCTTGTTCCCGCCGTGGCGCAATGCGAAACACGCCCTTGTGGAAGCCGCCGAATATGACCTGATGGATGCGGTGGAGGAGCGCATGTGGTGGTACCGCGCGCTGCACCTTCGCGTCCTTGATGCCTTGCAACGCCGCCCAGGTGCCCCGGGGGCGTTGCTCGATGCCGGCTGCGGCACGGGCGGGCTGCTCCGGCGGCTGGCCGGGAAGTCCACGCGCGCCTTGGTCGGGCTGGATTATAACCCGGAAGCCGCGCGCCGCGCCGGCGCCAAATCCGGCGCGCTCACCACCGGGGGGGATGCCAATCGCCTGCCCTTCGCCGATGCCAGCTTTGGCGCGCTGGTGAGCCTGGATGTGCTGTGCCACCGTGCCGTGCAGCCGGGCCTCGCGCTGGCCGAGTTTCACCGCGTGCTGAAACCGGGCAGCGCCCTGGTGCTGAATCTGCCGGCCTTTGATTGGCTGCATTCGGCGCATGATATCCGGGTGCATAACGCCCGACGCTTCACGGCGGATCAGGCCCGCGCGCTGCTGACGGATGCTGGCTTCACCGCCGTTGAAACCCGCTATTGGAATGCGCTGCTGCTGCCGCTCATGATTCTGCAACGCAAGGTCATGAAATCGGATGATCAGGCCAAAAGCGATGTCGCCCCCTTCCCGCCATGGTTGGATGCCATGCTCTACGCGGTAACGGGGCTTGAACGGTTCATGGCCCGGATCGGCCTGCGCTACCCCGCAGGCGGTTCGGTCCTGATCACCGCAACGCGGCCCTGAGAACGGAGAAGATCAATGCCCCTGATATCGGCCGGCAAGGAATATCCCGTCGGTCTTTCTATTGTGGTGCCGGTCTATCGGGGCGCGGCCACGGTGGGCGCGCTGGTGGAAGCGCTATCGGCCCTTAAGCCCGAAGGCGGGATCGAAATTGTGCTGGTGAATGATGGCAGCCCGGATAATTCCGGCGATGTCTGCCGCGCCTTGCAGCAAAGCGCGACGGTGCCACTCACCTACATAGAACATGCGCGCAATTTTGGGGAGCATAACGCGGTGATGTCGGGGCTGCGCCATGCGCGCGGCGCTTACGTGATCACCATGGATGATGATTTGCAGAACCCGCCGGAAGAGGTGATCCGGCTTTATGATCATGCGCGGCTTGGTAATTTCGATGTTGTGTACACACGTTACGCCGTGAAGGAACATGAAGGCTGGCGCAATCTAGGCAGCGCCTTCGCCAATTGGGTCGCGGATCAATTGATGGACAAGCCCAAGGGGCTTTATCTTTCTTCCTTCCGCTGCATGTCGGCCCTAGCGGTTTCTGAGGTCGTGAAGTATCGCGGCCCTTATCCTTACGTGGATGGGCTGCTGATGCAGGTGACGCAGCGGCTTGATTCGATCGAGGTGAAGCACTTCGCCCGCGCCGAGGGGCGTTCCAATTACACCATGCGGCGCCTGATCCGGCTTTGGATGAATTTGGCGACGAATTTCTCGGTGCTGCCTTTGCGGCTGGCGATCATTGCCGGTGCGGGCATGGGTGTGCTGGGGCTGCTGGCGGC
>JBIIGZ010000007.1:0-33255 GCA_044236185.1 Roseomonas sp.
GGACCAACCCCCAAGCGCGTCACGGCGACCCTCTCCCAGCTACCGACGCGCAACCTTAGCCGGGAGGCGCGGCGATGAGTGGAGGTGTTACAAGCACGACTGAGCAGCGCCTTGAGGAGCTTCCGGCATTCCTTACCGCGCCCGCCACCGCCAAGGTGCTGGCCGCACTGCCCGGCAGCCGCGCAGTGGGTGGCGCGGTGCGTGATGCGCTGGCGGGCCTGCCGGTCGCGGATGTGGATGTCGCAGCACCGCTGCCGCCTGAAGAAATTATCGCGCGGTTGAGCGCTGCCGGCTGCAAGGTGTTTGAGACCGGCCTCGCGCATGGCACCGTCACGGCTGTGTGGGAGCATCAGCCGATTGAGGTAACGGCGCTGAGGCGTGATGTGCTGACCGATGGCCGCCATGCCGAAGTGGCCTGGACCACCGATTGGCGCGAAGACGCAGCGCGGCGCGATTTCACCATCAATGCCATGTCGCTTGGCGCGGATGGCGTGCTGCATGATTATTTCGGTGGGCGCGAGGATTTGGCGCAGGGCTTGGTGCGTTTCGTTGGTGATCCTGAAACGCGTTTGGCCGAGGATTATCTCAGGCTGCTGCGGTTTTTTCGCTTTCAGGCACGCTACGGTAAGGGTGCACCGGATGCGGCGGCGCTGCGCGCTATCCGCGCTGCCATCCCCGGCCTCGCGCGGCTTTCCGTTGAGCGCATCTGGATGGAAATCAAGCGTGTCCTGATGGTGGCGGAACCGGCACCGGCGCTGCGCCTGATGGCAGAGCTTGGCGTGCTGCCGGCGATCCTGCCGGAAATTGCAGCGCCTGATCTTGAGTGCGTCGCGCGGTTGGTGGCACTCGGCGCGCCGGCGGAAGCCTTGCTGCGGCTGGCGGCTTTGGGCGGTGCAGCACCAGGGCTTGCGGCGCGCTTGAAGTTTTCGATAGCCGAGACTCGGGCGCTGCGTTTCTTGCAGGAAGCCGAGACACCCGATGCGGCGGTTGACGTGGCGGAATTTCGCCGTTGGCGCGCGCGCCATGCGGCGGTGGCGTTGGAGATGCAGGAAGCCGCGTTGTGGTTGGCGGATGCGCGCCAAGGTGCTGCGCCACGGCGCGCCACGCTGCGCGCCACATTGCACGCCGAAGCCGCGCCGGTTTTTCCCTTGCAGGGGCGGGACCTTTTGGCGGCAGGTGTTTCGCCCGGCCCCGCACTCGGCGCGCTATTGGCCGCGGTTGAGGCGTTTTGGATTGCGGGTGGTTGCGCAGCGGATCACACCGCCTGCCTTGCCGAGGCAAAGCGGCTGATGGCTCGGTACCGCCCGTAGGAAAATCCATGGCCTGAATCTGATCATAAGTTTGGCGACGATCAGCCATCCGTACCCTTATTGCGCATATTCTTGAGTGCCCCAGGCCAATCCGGCTGAGTTATTCCAGGCACCGGGCGCCCCCAGACATTGTCACGTTTGGGTGCCTGATCGGTCAAGAATGCGACCAGCATGCGGTGCAGCATGTCCATATTGGGCAAAATGCCGTGAAAGCCTGCTGTTGCAGAAACGGTACGATCCATCACTTCCCAATAGCCATAATCATCTGGCGTCACGCAGACAATATTTTCCTCTTTCAGAAATTTGGGAAGAGCGCCTGCAAAGGGAACGGTGCCGTCACCGGTTTCCCGGCGTGCGGTTGCATTGGCGCCTGTGGACCAATTGTTTTGTCTATCCGCGCTGCGGAAATTGAATGAGGGAATTCCTCTTGTTTGCGTTACGGAAAGTGCCACGCGGGTTTTGGAATCGACACCGATCACGCAAAGCCAATCATCGGATTTCAGGCCAAGATTCTTCAGGTTCAACTGATCCGTAAGCCGCCTTTCCGAACGGGCCGCATCGAGCAGACTGGCAAAAAGCTCCCTTGACTGTTTCTTCTTGTCCTTGGGGCTTACGCCATGAAGCCGGACATACTCCTCAATCGTGTCCAGAATGCTCGGCTGCCAGGTATTCGGTTGAAAAAGATCGGTTCCGGCCGGTTCGATGCCTGCTGAAAAGCTGGGCAAAAGCGAATAGAGCGCGGGGGTGAGCCGCGCCGCTTCCCTTTCACGAGAGCTTGGCGCATCAACCCCAAGATCGGCAGTGCCGGTGGTGATTTTGATAACCGCTTCAAAAGAGCCCTGAAAAGGCGTGGCGAGGGTGGCAACCTTGTGAACGCGGTGATTTTTGCCCTGACGGGCAAGATAGCCCGCGATCACCAGCCCCCCCATGGAATGGCCGACAAGATTGACCTTCGGCGCCGTGCCGTAATCTTCCTTGGCGTAATGGCGCATCAATTTTGTGCGTTCAATCACCTCATCAATGAAGGCGCCCAATTTCACGGCGGTAACGGCCAAGGGTTGGCGCCAATCATAGCCGAAGGGGAATACGGGTACCGGCAGATCTACCCTGGGCCGCAGATTATGCCGTAACTCCTCAATTAATTCCTTGTAGGCGATCTCAAAAACCTGCCCCGCGAATACGCGCGCGGGTTCCACGGCTTCAAAGCGGTGATCATCGGGATGCAGGCTTGCACGTTCATAATTGCGGCTCATCACCGACCAGATGGTATCTGGCGTCAGGGGATAATCATCCATGAGGTAGGAGGCGGTGATGCCCGGAATGACAATTGTTGGATAGGCTGGCATGGGCATGGCACGTTCCTTCCGGTTGCAAACAGGATGATGGTTGCCAAAAATCTCCTGTCTTTCAAGAATCAATCGCCATTTGCGGTCTTTTCATCCTTGCCGCGCGACATCATCGTGGCAGCACGGCCTGCAGGGAGGTCCGCACATGCACCGCCGCCGGGCCGGGTGCGGCGAGTGCGTCCGTCAGCTTCGGCATATCCGCATCCGTTTCAATGCGCGTCACCGGCACGCGAAACGCCGCGCACCAGGCGGCAAAATCCGGGTTTTCCAGGCTGGTACCACTCACGCGGCCAGGGTGGGCGCGTTCCTGATGGATCCGGATAGACGCGTAAGACCCATTGTCAGACAGGATCATCTTGAGCGGCACGCCACGCGCCACCGCCACCGCGAATTCTCCGCCGGTCATGAAGGCGCCACCATCGCCCACCAGCGCAATCACCTGCCGCTTGGGGTAGCGTAGTGAAGCCGCCACGCCAGCGGGCACACCAAAGCCCATGGCGCCAGAAACCGGTGCCAGCAGCCGGCGTGGCGAGACCCAGGCGATCTTGCGATAGAAGGGCGCGCCGAAAGTGCCGGCATCAAGTGCGATCATCGCATCCGGTGCCGCGATTTCCCCGATCAGCTTGGCGATACGCGCAAAGGCGACACCATCATTATGCGTCGTCGGTGCAACCTGAGAATCGGTAGTTTGCAAATCGCGCAGCTTCTTCGCCCAGGCGCCGCGCGCAGCGGGCGCCCCCGCTTTTTCCGCGCCAAGGGCGGCCAGCACCGCGCGCGCATCGGCGGCCACCGCAACCTCGGCGGGGAAATGCCAACCCAGGAAGCGCGGCTCGGCACAGATATGCGCAAGGCGCTGACCGGGCGCGGGCCATGTCCAACCCTGCGTGGTGATATCGGTCAGCCGCGTGCCGAGGGCCACTACCAGATCCGCATCGGCAAAAGCGGCGCGCTGCGCATCCGGGTTACGCAGGCCAAGATCACCGGCGTAAAGCGGATGATTATTCGGGAACAAATCCTGCCGGCGAAAGGAAACTGCAACTGGAGTCTGCCAGGCTTCCGCAAAGGCCAGCAGGGCTTCGCGCCCGCCGGGTGTGTCGATCGCGTGGCCCGCAAGAATGATCGGGCGTTCCGCACCACGCAGCATGGCCGCCAGGCGCGCGACATCTGCCGGGGCGGGCTGCGCCGGCGTTGCGATGGTGGCGGGCGGGATGGGCGCCGTGCAGGGTTCGGCCAGCACATCTTCCGGCAGGCTGAGCACCACCGGCCCCGGCACCCCCTGCATCGCCATGGCAAAGGCGCGCGCGATCAATTCCGGCACCTGATCCGCGCTGGTAGCTTCCCCAACCCATTTCGCGATGCCGCCGAACATGCGGGCATAGTCAATTTCCTGGAAGGCGTTGCGGCGCAGATCGCGCTTTTCCACCTGCCCAATCAGCAGGATCAGCGGCACCGCATCCTGTTCGGCCGTATGCACGGCGATGGACGCATTGCAGGCGCCGGGCCCGCGCGAGACCAGCACCACGCCGGGCTTGCCGGTCATTTTACCATCAGCCACCGCCATGAAGCCCGCGCCGCCTTCACTGCGGCAGGTCACCAAATCCATGCTGGGGTGGGCATGCAGCGCATCAAGCAGCGCGATATAGCTTTCGCCTGGCACGCAAAAGGCGCGGTCAACGCCCTGCGCGGCGAGGAATTCAATCAGGGCTTCGGCGGCGGTTTTCATGGTAGCGATCCTTCCTTGCCCTTAGGCATAACCCGTGGCCAGAGGATGATCCATGGCGCCGGGGCGGAAAATCTGTATAAGCCTGCGGTCAGGGAAGAATTCAATCTGGGAAGGACACCATTTCATGCAGTTTAATCGTCGCGCCGCTTTGGCGCTCGCGCTTACCACACCCGCCCTTGCATCAGCCCGCGCACAGGGTTCCTGGCGGCCGGATCGGCCGATGCGCGTGATTGTGCCCTTCGCCCCTGGGGGGGCGACCGATGTGGTGGCACGGCTGGCGGCCGATGCGGCTTCGCAAATGCTCGGCCAGAATATCGTGATCGAAAACCGCGCCGGCGGTGCTGCGGGGCTGATCGGGGCCGAAGCCTCGGCCAAGGCCGCGCCGGATGGCTATACCATCATGATCCATTCCAATGCGCATGTGATCGCGCCCAGCCTGGTGGCGCGCATGCCTTACGATCCGATTGCGGATTTCGCCCCGATTGCGCATCTGGGCCGCATTCCGCAGGTGCTGGTGATCAACCGCAATATCCCGGCGACCGATATGCAAACCCTGATCACTTGGCTGCGCGCCAATTCGGGCAAGATCAATTTCGCCTCCGCTGGGATTGGCAGTGCCAATCATTTGACCTCCGAGGTCTTCCGTGCCGCGCTGCCGGGCGTTGAGATGCAAATGGTGCAATATCGCGGTGGCGGACCCGCCATGGCAGCGGTGATTTCAGGGGAAGCGCATATGGCAGTGGACCCGACCGCTTCCGCCACTTCCCATATCCGCGCCGGTACGGTGCGCCCGATTGCCATTTCAGGCGCAAAGCGCGTGGCGAGCCTGCCGGAGATTCCCGCCGCCACCGAAGCCGGCCTGCCGGCTTGGGCGGGTGCCGCCTGGATTGGTGCCTTCGCGCCCGCGCAAACACCGCGCGGCATTGTGGAATCGCTGAACGCGACCTTCAACGCGGCGATGGAGCGCATCAAGCCCCGCTTGGCGGATATTGGGATTGAGATTGAACCTCAATATGCGACCATTGCGGCATTCAGCGCTTATGTGCGGGAAGAATTTGCCCGCAGCGCCGCGGTGTTGCGCGCCGCGGGTGTTAAGGCGGAGTAGGCAGTCAGCTACCCTGTTGCAGTAGCGCCACTACGGCGCGCTGCCAGGCTTCAAAGGCGCGGCTTGATGCAGCGCCTTTCGCCTCAGCCTCTCGGCTGGCGGCATTCAGCCGCTGGCGCGCGGCCTGTTGTTCCCCGCCGGTGCGATCTTCCACCGCCTGACGGGCGCGCGCCAACGCCTGATCGGCTGAGCGTGCTTCGCGTGCGGCCAGCCGCGCAGCATCGAGCAAGGTGCGGATTTGCTGAAGCGCGGTGATGGTGGAGGCCAGCACATCGCGCCCCGGCACATCGGCGCCGGTGCGGGAGAGGATTTCCTGCAAGCGCTCAACCGAACCCGGCCCGCCGGGAAGGCGGCGGAGTGATGCCTCCAGATCAAACTGCGCCGGTTGCAGTAGTAGCGGATCGCCAAGCGCCTGATCCCAGAGCGGCAAATCCTGGCGTTGATCGCGTTCAAAACCAAGCCGGATGGTTCTGGGCATGGCTTCCAATTGGGTTTCATGCCGCAAGCCGAAATCGCCTTCTGAGGCCACTGGGAAACGCGGCGAGGCACCGGGGCGGCGCGGCAGGTCAATCACTATCACGCCGCTGGCGCCGCGCGGATCAATCGCCAGCGCAGTTTCTTCGATGCGTTTTGACTCAAGGGTGATGAAGCCGCGCCGAAGGCTGATGCGCGTAATGTCGTCCCGGTTATTGCTTTGGCTGGTCAGGTGCAGATCGCGATCACGCACGAAGGCGATCAGGCGCTGATCGCCGGGCGATAGCGCGCGCAATTCCGCATCACCCAAAAAGCTTGGCGCATCCGGCCCGCCAAAAACCGTGACCAGGCCATCGGGTAGCACGTGGTTGGACGTGTTCCGGAAGCGCAGCGCCTGCAAGGGGCGCGTCGCCGCCAGATCCTGCACCCACCAGAGCCGTTCTGCGGGCAGGTTGAGATCAAGGAAGGGTAGGTTGGCGGTCTCTCCGCTACGGATGCTGACGGGCTGTTCCAGGGTAAAGGCCACGCGCCCGGCAGCGGCTTCAGCCGTGACATTCACGGCGAGTGGTGCTGGCGCTGGGGCCGCATCCGCCCGCATGGCAGCGCGCGGTGCGGGTGGTGGTGGCGGCGCCATCATCGGCGCTGCGGCGGCGACCATTGGCTGAGGGCCGGTATCGGGTGTCACGCGAATGGCTTCCGCAATGCGCACAGGCAATTCAGGGCGCGGCACGGTGATGGGTTCAAAAATCGGTTGATGGAAAGCGGCCGCTTCATCCGATACCAGCGAAATCCGCACCCCTTCCCAATCACTGCCCGAGGCATTTTCCACTACGGCCCAGCCCATCAACCGCGCCTGCCCACCCGTTGCGCCCAACGCGGGCGCCATCAGCCGATAGGAAGGCTTCCAAAGCGGCGCGCCGGCAATATAGATCACCGCCACTTGCCGCGCGCGATCGGACCTCAGGCGGATTTCGATGCGCCTTTCATCATCACTGCGCGCCGCCGCGAGCGCCTCTGCCGCACGCGCCACACGGGCGGCAAGCGCGGGGTCCGTCAGCGTGACTTCATCGCCTGGCTTCAGCAGGACAGAGAGCAGAGCGCGCGGCGCAATCAGCGAAAGATGCAGCCCGGCGTCGGTTTCCGCTGCCGTGGCAATGCGCCCACGCGCACCTGCGGCTTCCGCTTCCTGACCGCGGAGCGCATTCAACAGGCTTGCGCGGTTTTCAAAATCTGTGGGGCGGAGCGGCAGGCCGCGAAACGCCTCATTCAACAGATCACGCGCTGGCAGGCTTAGGCCCTCAACACGCCCGGCGGGATCAAGGATCATCAGCGATCGCAGCAGATCATCAACATCGCCGAGCGGGGCGCGAAACACCACCGGCGCATTCGCCGCCACTTCGCCGGCGCGTTCAATCTGCGCAATGCCGGCCGAGGAAAGTGTTACGCCGCGAATGGGCATTTCCGCCGCAAGCGCAGCGGGGGCAATCAACGTCAGGGCAAGACTCAAGTGACGCATGAAATGGCTCCGTCAACAGAGGCGTTGGATGGTGCCCTTCCCAAAACGGCGAATTTAGGGCGCTTTCACGGGGCGATTGGCATGGCTTGACTGTGGCACGCCACGATTGAGCGACATATGCGAATGCACACAAACCCACGCATCAGGCTTGCCATGAAAAATCATGGTGGCACGCCCTGGCCTTTCAAAGCGCGTGCCATCCGGGTGAAAACCCGTGCTGGTCCAGGGTGCCACGACAACCACCATGGATTTGTCATCCGAGGCCAGCACATGGGTTTCAGAAAGGGTGAAGCGAAAATCCTCGGTCTTCGGCCAGACATTATCCCATTGCGTTGCCTGCCAGGCAGCAAGCCCAGGGATCACATCGCGGTGTGTGCCAAAGGCCAGCACATCAGGATGGAAAAGCGGGCGCGCGGAAGCGTAATCTACCTCACGCACAAAACCGGCGAAGCGATCCAGCCAGGCATCGAACCAGGCGCGCGTTACGGCATCGGCTTTTGGTAGATCGGTCATGGCGCATTCCCTTCTGCCTTGGTGACGACAGCCTGATCCGAAGCGGCCGCGCTTTCAAGCCTTCCGGCCTGAGGCTTGCCGAGCGGGTACGGGCGGGCTTAGCCTTCACGACAAGAAACAAGAAGGAGGAGACAAGGCCATGACGGGCATTCATCGCCGCGGCGCTTTGCTGGCCGCGCCGGCACTTATTGGCGTATTGTCGGGCCGTGCCCATGCGCAAGCCTGGCCCGCGCGACAGGTGCGCATTGTGGTGGGCTTCGCCGCAGGTGGCGCCAATGACATCATGGCGCGCTTGCTTGCCGCGAAGCTTGGTGAGCGTATTCCAGGCAGCACTTTCGTCGTTGAAAACCGCCCCGGCGCGGGCACGTTGCTGGCGGCGGAACATGTCGCGCGTCAGCCAGCGGATGGCTATACCTATCTTTTCGCGTCTTCCTCCACGCTGATCACGCTTTTGGTCAATCGCGCTGCGGGGCTTGATCCAACGCAGGCGTTTTCCGCGGTTTCCATGGCGCAATCCTCGCCTTTGCTGCTGGTATCCCGCAGCGATTTCCCGGCGCGCACTCTGCCGCAGGTGATTGAATTGGCGAAGCAGCGACAAGGCAGGCTCACGATTTCGCACCCGGGCAGCGGCGGCGTGAATCACTTGTCGTTGGTGATATTGATGCAGCAAGTGGGTATAGAACTGACCATGGTGCCCTATAACGGCAATAATCCATCCCTCACGGCGCTGGTGCGCGGCGATGTGGAATTGGCGAGTGATTCGCTATTCGCAACACGCGCCTTGATTGAAGCCGGCACCATTCGCCCGATTGCGATTACCAGCGCGGAACGCTCTCCAACCTATCCCGACGTGCCGACATTCGCCGAAACCGTGCCTGGTTATGATGTGACTTTCTGGGGTGGCATCATGGCGCCGCGCGGCGTGCCGGACCCTATACTGGATCGGCTTTCGCAAGAACTCGACGCCATTTTGCGTCAGCCCGATGTCGCGGACCGCGTGCGCAGCTTTGGCGCCACGCCGGTGGGTGGCACGCGCGAACATTACGCCAAAGTGATTCGGGAAGATTGGGCACGCTGGGGCGAAGTTGTACGTGCCAGCGGAATCAAGCCAGATTGAAGTTGAAAGATTGAAAAGGGGGATATTATGCCGAAACTCAGTGCCGATCGCGTCAAGGAAATTGGCCGTACACTTCTGATGGCTGCCGGCGCGCCGACGGATGAGGCGGAAACCGTCGCGCGGCATTGCACCAGCGCCAATCTGGTGGGCCATGATTCGCATGGGATCATTATGATTCCGGGCTATATCGAACGCATTAAGGTTGGCCATATCGTGCCCGGTGCGCCGTGGAAGATTATGCAGGAAAGCGCAACCACATCGGTGATTGATGGGCATTGGGGTTTTGGCTACGTCGCCAATGAAAAGGCCATGCGCTACACCATCGAAAAGGCGCAGAAATCCAACGTCGCCGCCGCCACCGTATTTCGGCAGGGGCATATCGGCAGGTTGGCGAGCTATCCGCTGATGGCGGCCGAAGCCGGCATGATTGGCATTTGCACGGCGGATTCCGGGCGTTCGCCCAAGGCTGTGGCGCCTTTCGGCGGGCGCGAAGCGCGGCTTGGCACCAATCCGATTTCCATTGCGGTACCATCCGATTTGGCCGGGCCTTTTGTGCTGGATATGGCAACCTCGGCCGCCGCGGCGGGCAAGGTTTTTCTGGCGCAAGCGCGCGGACAGGAAGTGCCGGATGGCTGGGTGATTGGCGCTGATGGCAAACCCACGCGCGATCCTTCGCAATTGAAGAAGGGCGGTGCCTTGCTGCCGTTGGGTGGCACGGAAGGCTATAAGGGTTTTGGCCTGGCGGCGATGGTGGAAATTCTCTGCGGATTGCTGACCGGGCTTGGCTTCGGCGTTGAACCCACCGGCCGACATAATGACGGCTGCTTCATGGCGGTGTTCAAGGTGGATGCCTTCCGCCCGCTGGCGCAATTCAAGCAGGAAGTCGCGGATTTCGCGCGCTATCTGAAGGATACACCACCGGCCGAAGGCAGTCAGGGCGTCTTTTATCCGGGAGAGCTTGAGGCGATGCGGGAGGCGGATCGCCGCGCCAATGGCATTGAGATCGAGGATAAGACGATTGAGGTCTTGACCAAGCTTGCCGGTGAATTGGGTGTTGCCGGCAAGCTTGGGTTGTAGCGTCTGATCCGCGGAGGCGTTGAGCCGGAGCGGTGAATCAGCCGCTCAAACGAAGTTCCTGTCAGCTAAGATCGAAAGTAATCTCACCAAACCCCGCAAACCCGGCCTGCGCGCGCTGGCCGGGCGGAACAAAGATACACCCTGTATAGGTGCCGGTCGTCACCACCTGACCGACGCGCAGATGCTCACCAAGCCCATGCAAATGATTAGCGAGCCAAACCAAAGGCAGCACTGGATCGCCGGAGGGATTGCCGCCCTTCTGATCCACCTGCACCGCGCCCGCATAGGATTGCCGCACGGTAAGATTGGGCAGATCAAAGCGTCGCCAATCAGCGACATCAGCGCCCACCACATAGCCAAGATGCGCGATGTTATCTGCCATGCCTTCAGCGGGTGATACTATCTTGTGATCGGCATAGCGCGATTGCACCAATTCAAGCAGCGGGAAGGCGGCATCCACCGCATCCAGTACTTCTTCGCGGCTATAGGCGCTGCCGCGTGGCGGCACATCCCGCTTCAGACGAAACGCGACTTCGGTTTCAAGGCCAACAGGACGCGTGTTCGCAGCACCCCAACGCTCGCCAGATTGGCGCGCGCCGCTCACGGCCATAATACCGAAATTGGTGGGCTTGCCGGGCGGGGTCGCGCATTTCCAGCCGCCAATGGCGCCACCGAGCGCCTTCAGCACGCCGCGTTGAATGGCGAAGATATCCGCCTCATTGCCTGGTGCGGCATCACCGAGATTGGCGATTGGCGCGCCGCCCTTATGCACCGCGACCAGTTTTTCAATCGCGCGCGTGATGGTTTCAGATGACATGATCGGCGTTCCTATTCGTTCAGTTCCGGAATGACCCAAAGCGGCGCCTCACCACGCGCAACGCGCTGCACATTGTCAAAAGCATTACGCAGGCGGGCGATATTACTGTCCTGGGTGGGGCCGGCCATATGCGCGGTCAGCACCACATTATCCAGGCCAAACAACGGATTGTCGGGCGGCGGCGGTTCCTGATCAAACACATCAAGCCCAGCGCCCGCGATCTGGCCCGATGACAGCGCGCGGTAGAGTGCGCCTTCATCCACCACCGGCCCACGGCTGGTATTGATCAGGAAGGCGGTGGGCTTCATCAGCGCCAATTCGGCTTCCCCCAACAACCCCTTGGTGCTGGCATTGAGTGGCACATGAAGCGAGACGATATCAGAATTCCGCAGCAATTCTCGATAGAGCCGGAAGCGCACATTCAAGGCATCTTCGGTTTCTTCACGCAGCCGTGCAATATCATAGTAATGCACCGTCATGCCGAAAGCCTGCGCCAGCCGCGCGGTTTTCTTGCCGATGGTCCCCAGCCCCACAATGCCAAGGGTACGCCCACGCAATTCATAAAGCTTCGGCGTTTGATTGCCGCGCCAACGCCCGGCAGCGACATTGGCGTGCTGGCGGATCAATTGCCGCGATACCGCCAGCATCAGCAGCACCGCATGTTCCGAAACTGCGGTGGAATTCGCGCCACCATTATTGGCGAAGGGCACGCCGCCACGCCGTGCTGCCGCGATATCCGCGCGGTCATAACCCGCGCTTAATACCTGGATCAGCTTCAGCTTGGGGGCGATGGCGTAAAGCTCATCCTTCACCAGCATATCGACGAAGCCGACAAGATATTCGGCTTCCCCCATCGCTTCCTTCCAATCAGCGCCGCCGGGCTTGGCGATGCGCAGATCAAAGCCATCGGGCGCCATTTCCTGGATCACCGCCTCATCCACCATGGATTGCGTGACAACAACAATACGCGGCTTCATGTTTCCTCCGAATACGCTTTCGGGCGCAGCATGAACCGACAGGCGCCAGTCGCCAAGGGGCGGGATTGCCGCGGCCCTCTCCACGCGCCATGCTGCTTCGTGTGAAGCAATCCAGCCAAGGATGACATCAAGGTGAAGCAGCGCGGCACGCCGCCAGGGGCAGGCCAGGCATGAAGGAAGCGCCTTCCCGCCGTGCCTGGTTCATTCTCGCGGGCGGGTTTCTGGCCTTCACCATCAGCGCCAGCCTGATGCATGCCTATAGCGTTTTCCTGCTGGCCTTCATTGCCGAGTTTCGCTGGAGCCGAGGGGAGAGTTCCCTCGCCTATTCGGTTGGGCAGGTGGTGGGTGGGGTGTCATCGCCGCTGGTGGGCGGCATGGTGGACCGTCTTGGCGCGCGGCGCATGGTGCTGCTGGGCGGCTGCCTGCTGGCGCTTGGACTTTTGGGCAGCGCCTTCGCCACATCGCTCTGGCAAGTTGTATTGCTTTATGGCGTGGTGATGACGCTGGGCGCCAATTGCATCAGCATGGTGGTCTTTGCGCCGCTGATTTCGCGCCTATTTGTTGCGCGACGCGGCATGGCCATGTCCATGCTGCAATCAGCCAATGGATTTGGCCGTGCAATTTCCGCACCCATTGCGCAGCTGATGGTAAGTGAGGTGGGCTGGCGTCACGCCTATCTGCTACAAGCGGGCTTGATGGCCGCGCTGGTTTTGCCGCTGGCGGCGCTGTTTCGTGGCGCAGAGCAAACGCCCAACGCGAAACCTTTCACCGATAATGCGCCCGCGCGTGATTGGTCAGTGGCCGAGGCGATGCGCACACGGCATTTTTGGCTGCTGTTTATTGTTTATGGCCTGACAAGCATCGGCAGTTTTTTGGTGGCACTCCATCAATTGGCCTTCGCTGTGGATCGCGGTTTTGATCCGCTTTATGCGGCCTTCGTTGTCGGGCTAGGCAGCTTGTTGGCGCTGCCTGGTGTGATCCTAACCGGGACGATTTCAGACTATATCGGGCGCGAAGGGGCGGCGATTCTCGCCTATATCATTTCCATTATTGGTGTAGCGGCGGCGCTGATGATTGAAAATGCCGATCAGCATCTTCTGTTCTGGGTGCATGCGTGCTTCTTCGGGATTACCTGGGGCGCGCGCGGGCCGGCGGTGACGGCGAAGACCGCGGATCTTTTTGGTGGCCCCAGGCTTGGCACCATTCTCGGCCTGATCACCATCGGATCAGGTTTGGGTGCTGGGCTTGGCGCATGGGGCGCGGGCTTTCTGTTTGATGTGACCGGTAGCTACCAGCTTGGCTTTATGCTTTCCATTGCGGCTTATTCGGTCGGCGCCTTCGTTTTCTGGGCCTTACGCAAGCCGGTTCAGGCTTGAAAAAGCTCAGCCTGCGCGCGCCAGAAACTCCTTAACCCTGAAAGCCGCATCGGCATTCACCGCGCCTTCAGGCATTTCCCCGCGCGCAAGCGCCGCGATCTGGCGCACGGTATCCATGGCTTGATGTTCCATCGCCTCTGGCGTCATCCCGCCGATATGCGGTGTGGCGACAACATCAGCGCGCGCTGCCAGTAGTGGGTTCGGTCTTTGGTCCGGCGCACTGCCGACATCCATCGCTGCACCGGCGAGGTGCTTGGAATCGAGTGCTGCGATCAGGGCCGCTTCATCCACCAATTCGCCGCGCGAAAGATTGATGAAGCGCGCACCGGGCTTCATGGCGGCGAAGGCAGCGGCATTGAACAAATGCTTGGTGGAGGCGTCAGAAATCGCGAGGCAGACCACGATATCCGAATCTGCCAGCACTTCATTGAACGCCGCCTGGGTGATGCGTGGATCAGCGACCTTGGCGAAAGGATCCGCTACCGCCACACGCATGCCAAGTGCCAGCGCCACTTCGGCCAAGCGTTGGCCGATGCGTCCATAGCCAATAATGCCAAGGCGCGCCGCCGATAGTTGCATACCCATGCGCCCTTGCGGTAGGCCGCCGGCGCGATAGGTGCCGGCCATGGCGCTGACATCGCGCGCCAAATCCACCATGAAGCCAAGCGCCAATTCCACCACCGCATCCACAAAGCCAGGTGTGGCGCGCGTGACCAATACGCCCGCCGCGCTCGCGGCCGGTACATTGATGGTGGAGATATCCACTGCCACACGCAAAAACGCCAAAAGATCAGGCATGGCGCTGAAGGTTTCGGGCAGCCCCGGCGTTGCGCGATCCGCGACAATGGCATGGCAGCCGCGCGCCGCTTCCGCCAGGGCAGCGCCGGACAATACACTGGTGTAGGGGTTGCGAACCACCTCAGCATGTTCCGCCAAGGCTGCAAGGGCTCGCGGGCCGTAATAGCCTTCGAACATTTCAGGGGTATGCGAGAGAAAAACGCGGAGCTTCATGAAACTCTCCTACCTTCGCCAGCGCGATAGCATGAGCATCCCGCCACCCGCGAGCAAGCCCCAAAAGGCGCCGCCAATGCCAAGGAAGGCAACGCCAGAAGCGGCAATCAGAAAGCAAATCACTGCCGCTTCGCGATCCTTGTCTTCCCGTACCGCGCCCATTAGTGCGCCGGCAAATGAACCCAGCAATGCAAGGCCAGCGACGGCTTCGATCAGGATTGGTGGCGCCACAGCAACCAGGCCACTCGCCATGCCGGCGGCAAGGCCGCAGGCCGTGTAAACGAGGCCGGCCATTACGGCCGCAGGCCAGCGCCGCGCGGGATCAGGCCCGGCGCCATCGCCGGCACACATCGCAGCCGTAATGGCGGCAAGATTCACTGCATGGCCACCGAAAGGTGCTGCGAAAAGACTGAAGACTCCGGTGGTAGAAAAAAGTGGCCCTGGATTGGGGCGGTAGTTGTTTGCACTCAGCACCGCGATCCCTGGAATATTCTGCGATGCCATGGTCACGATGAATAGCGGCAACGCCAAGCCTGTGATGGCAGTCACGGAAAACACTGGCGTCACCCATTCCGGGCTCGGCGCCCAATTGCCCTGAGGCATTGGTGCCTGAAACGCGATGATAACGCCCGCGACAATCACTGCCGCGGGCACCGCCGCCAGCTTGTGCCAGCGCCCGGCAATGATCCAAGCAGCGATGATGGTGAGAGCAGCGATCGGCGCTTCCGCTACCGCGCGCACAGGCGCCAAGCATAAACCAAACAAAATCCCCGCCAGCATAGCATTGGCAAGTGAGGCTGGAATCGCCGCCACAGCCCGCCCCAAGGGTTTCCATAACCCTGCCAGAATCAGCAACAAGGCGCAGATGATGAAAGCGCCGACCGCTTCTGCAAAGCCACCCGCCGGCATGATGGATGCTGCCATCAGCGCCGCCCCCGGCGTAGACCAGGCGCAGCTGATCGGCATGCGCTTCCAAAGCGACAGCAGTATGCCGCACAGCCCCATGGCGATGGAAACCGCCATCAACCCTGATGCCGCCTGGGTAGGTGTGGCACCCATCGCCACAAAGCCTTGCAGCACCACTGCGAAAGATGAGGCAAAACCCACAACCCCCGCCAATAGCCCCGCCGATATTGCTTGCATCGGCATCAACGTCTTTCCTTTGGTAGCTTGTCCAAGGCGGCTTCAATCGCCGTGATGGTATCCGGCGTCAGCCTGCGAAAATCCCGCGCCAGCCGATTGGCAAGCGCTGTCGCCTCTGGCGAGAGGCCACCGGTTTCCAGCACCACGCGCGGATGAGATTGCCGCGCAAGCCTCGCCAATTCTTCCGCATCATCCCAGATCAACCCGAAGAATTCATTGACCTGATGCACAAGCCCGGCCGAGGGTTGGCCGCGTCGCCCATGTTCCAAAGCGGAAAGATAAGCGGCGGAAACCTGCAAGGCCGCAGCCAAATCCTTCAGCGCAACGCCGCGTTCGGCGCGCAACGCGCGCAGCCTGGCGCCGAAGGGGGTCATTTGCGCCGGCGCAGCATCAGATGCACCGCGCCGGTATTCGCTGCGTGTGGATGCGCAGCCGCCAGCAGCATGCGCCGCAATTCCGGCGCATTCAGCCAATGCGGCAATTCGCGGCGTAGCACGCCACCTTCCGGCGACGATCCCCGGCCGGTGATGACGGCGACGCAACGCAGCCCATCGGCGAAAGCGTCCTGCAAAAAACCACGCACCGCATCATGCGCGTCCTGCGCGCGGCGCCCATGCAAATCCAACGTGCGTTCCGGCTTCATGCGGCCTTTGCGCAAGGCGCGCCATCGCTTGTCATCCAAGCCAGCTGGCGTGACATTCACCTGAATGGGCGGTGGCTGCCAGGCTTGCGGTGCAGCGGGCTGCACCGCAAAAATCGCCTGAGGTACGACAAGAATGGGCGACGCCTCAGCCGGTTCAGGCGGCGGTAGCGCGCGCCCAGGCAGAGGCTCCACGCTCACCACATAGGCCTGCCACAGGGCGCGATCCGCGGCACTCAGCGCGCGGGCACGGCGACGCGAAAGGCTCATCCCGGCAGCGCGGCGGGATCATCATCCACCAAAATCACATGCAGCCGCCGCGGCCCATGGGCACCAAGTTCAAGCGTTTGTTCAATATCCGCGCTGCGCGATGGGCCAGTCACCAGCATGACATTACGCGGCATGAAGCCGCCAGAGATGGGGTCCTGCCGTTCCGCGCGCAGCATATCCCAGGCATCCTCGTAAGGACCGGCGATGCGTGAGGCGCGGAGCACGACAATCTCGGTCTCCGCCAATAGATTGAGCGTAGTGGGGCGTGCAGGATCGGATGGCAGCATCAGCGTGCCGGTTTCCGCAATACCGGCATAGCCATGCTGGACAGAGACCAGATCGCTTGCCTCGGCACGGCGTGTCTCAAACTCCAGCATTGCACGATCAGACCAGGGCAGCGCCTGCAATTCCGGATGCGGCGCCATGACAAAGCGCGGTGCGAGATTCTGTTGGGAGAGATATTCCGCGACCGCGCCGGGAATTTCCTTCACATCGGCAACACGCGCGACGGTACCGAATTCCTTCTCCACATTGGCAATGAAAAGCTTGATTTGATCAGGCCGCGGCACGCGGGACCGCGCGGGGATCAAATGCCGTGGTCGCGCGATCATGCGCGCTTCCAACATGGCGCGTTGATCCGCCGGCAGCGGCCCGCGCTTCAGGCCACGGCGAATGGCATTCAGAATCGCTTCCTTGCTCATCGCTCAGGCCCCGCCATTGCGCTTGGTTTTGGCGTAGCGATCCATGAAGGTGCCACCTTCCGGCACCGGCAAATCGCGCCCCTGAGTCCAACCGCCAGCCAATGGCAAGGACCGGAACGCGCCCTTGCCCTGCGCCATCAGGCCAAGCGCACTGACCGCCAGTTTTGTCGCCATGCGATAAAGCGCGGGGCGCTGCGCCACATAGGCCCAGAGCCCAAGATTGCGCCTCACGGCAACCGGCGACAAATGCCGCTCAAACTCCCGTTCGCGCCAATGGCGCATCATTTTCGGCAGCGGAATTTTGACCGGACAGACAGATTCGCAACGCCCACAAAAGGTCGAGGCATTGGGCAAATGCCCTGCCTTATCCACGCCAATCAGCGTTGGCGTCAGCACACTTCCCATCGGGCCGGGATAGACCCAACCATAGGCATGTCCGCCTGTCACGCCATAAACCGGGCAGTGATTCATGCAGGCGGCGCAGCGGATGCAGCGCAGCATTTCCTGAAATTCCGTGCCGAACATATTGGACCGGCCATTATCAATCAGCACCACATGATATTCCTCCGGCCCATCCAAATCGCCCGGCCGCCGGCCACCCGTGGAAAAAGTGGTATAGACAGAAAAATCCTGCCCCGTGGCGGAACGGGCCAAAAGCCGCAGCAGCGCGCAGGCGTCATTCAGCGTCGGCACCATTTTCTCGATGCTGGCGAGTGCGATATGCACGCGCGGCAGGGTTTGCGTCAGATCCCCATTGCCTTCATTGGTGACAATCACGCTGCTGCCCGATTCCGCAATCAGGAAATTGGCACCCGTAATGCCAACATCAGCAGCGAGGAAGCGATCCCGCAATTTGGTGCGCGCTTCGGTCAGGATATCGCGCCTTTCGCTGAATACGCGATCCTTCGGCAGGTCCGTGTGCATTTCACGGAAGGATTTCTCCCAATCCTCACGGTTCAGGTGAAAGGCCGGCGCGATGATATGGGAAGGATGTTCGCGGCGAAGCTGGATGATGTATTCGCCAAGATCGGTTTCAACCGGTTCAATCCCATGCGCTTCCAGATGGTCATTGATCCCGAGTTCCTCGGAGATCATGGATTTCCCTTTGGTGACGGTCTTGGCACCGGCGTTGCGGCAAATCTCAAGCACCGCTGCGCGGGCTTCTTCCGCGGTGGAACACCAATGCACCTTGCCACCGGCCGCTTCCACATTGGCGGCATAGGTTTCCAGGTAGAAATCCAGATTAGCGAGGGTATGATTTTTGATATCGCGCCCAATGTCGCGCAACTGCTCAAATTCCGGCAGGCGCGCCACAGCATCGCCGCGGCGTTGCAGGAAGGCGCCCTTGGCCTTGCCCAAAGCCTTTTGCAGCCCGGCATCGCCAATGGCGCGGGCGGCGTTTTCCTTGAATTGCGGCGAAGTGATCTGAACCACGGCGGAAACCCTATTGCTTTTGCGACGTAGTTTAGCGCAACCGGCGCTTCTGGTCATGGGGGTTTGCGCAGTCGCGCGGCCTTTCCTAACCTCCGGCCAGCCAATTGGGGGAGGATGCCATGACGGGGCCGGTTGCAGGGTTTTCACCATGAATGTCGCGGCTTTGCCCGCCCGCGCCGCCGCCGCGCCGGGCCTGGCGCGCTGGGGGCGGGATCTGACGGCGGATGTCTTGTTCAGCGTCGGCGATACTGCCTGGATTCTGGCGATCCATAAGGGGGTGCTGATTTCGGCCAACCCCGCGCCCCCCCTTATGCCAAGCTATGACCTTGCCATCCGCGCGGGTGCCGAGGATTTCGCGCGCTTCCTGCAAGACCCGCCGCCCCCTGGCTGGCATGACATTATGGGGCTGGTGCGGCTTGGCACCTTCAAGGTGGAAGGCAATGTCGCGCTGTTTATGGCGCATATTTTTTGGTTCAAGGGCGTGCTCGCCCTACTCAGGGAGCCCCGCGCATGATCGAAGCCATCACCGGGCGCTATATGCGCCTTGACCTAGAAGGCCGGGCGCATCGGCTGTATTTTGAGGAAGCGGGCCAGGGCATCCCGCTTTTGCTGCTGCACACCGCCGGCAGTGATGGCCGGCAATGGCGCGGGTTGTTGAATGATGCGGAAGTGACTTCGCGCTTTCGCTGCGTGACTTTTGACATGCCATGGCACGGCAAATCGAGCCCGCCCGAGGGGTGGGAGCGTGAGACCTATCAACTCACCACCGCGCGCTATACGGGCATGATCATGGCGGTGGCGCGGGCCCTTGGCCTTGATCGGCCCGTGGTGATGGGGTGTTCGATTGGCGGGCGCATTGTGCTGGATCTCGCAGCTGAGCATGCAGATGAATTGCGCGGCGTGATAGGCCTGCAATCGGCAGCGTTTCTTTCACCCTATTACGACACATCCTGGCTGCATCACCCGCATGTGCATGGTGGTGAGGTATGTGGGGGCATCGTCTCCGGCCTAATTGGCCCACATGCGCCGGACGCTTCGCGTTGGGAAACGCTGTGGCATTACATGCAAGGCGGGCCGGGCGTGTTTCGCGGTGATCTGCATTTCTACAAAGGTGAGGGCGATTTGCGCCCGAAGCTGGCGCGCATTGATACCAAGCGCTGCCCCGTCCATATGCTGACTGGCAATTATGATTATTCCTGCAAGCCCGAGGATACGGAAGCGACCGCCGCCGCCATTCCGGGCGCCAAGGTGCAAATCATGAAGGGCCTGGGCCATTTCCCTATGAGTGAGGATTACGCCGCGCTGCGCCCCTATCTTTTGCCGGTACTGGCTGAGTTCACTTAAGGCCGCGTGTCACGCCGCCAGCCGGTCAATCCGATCACGCAGGCGATACCAACCGCCGATGATGGGCAGGAACCAATTCGGGTTGCCGTTGTAAAGTGCAACCGTCGGGAATTCCAAGCCATCCAGCGCGAAGCGTTGATTGGCGGCACCAGCAATTTTCAGCGCGGCGTTATGGCCAAGCCAGGTTGCCATGGCGACACCAGAGCCCTGGCAGCCTGCCGCGTAATGAATGCCGTCCTGCACGCCAATATGCGGCAGAAAATCAAAGGTGAAGGCGACATTGCCCGTCCAGGCGTGGGTGATTTTCACCTTGCTGAGTTCCGGGAAAACCGCGGTCATGAAGCCATGCAAGCGCGGCGCGGCCGCTTCCGGCGCATTGGGGCCGAAGCGTGCGCGCCCGCCCCATAGAATGCGATTGCCATAAGGCGCCGGGCGAAAATAATTCAGCACGCGCTTGGTATCGCTGATCATACGCCTTCCTGGGAAAAGCCGATCAATCGTCTCAGCCGGCAATTCCTCGGTCGCGATGATGTAGGATGCGACAGGGATCATGCGCCGCGCAAGCCAGGGCATGGCGCTTTGCCCATCCGCACCGCGCGAATAGCCATTGGTCGCGACCAGCACGGCATCGGCGTGCAATTCGCCGCGATTGGTCGTAATGCGAAAGCCCGATCCATCGGCGCGAATGCCGCCGACACGCGTATAATCCACCAGCCTTGCACCGGCGCGTTCCGCTGCTGCCGCGAGACCACGCGCATACTTACCGGGATGGATACTACCCGTGGCACCGGCCTTCATCCCGCCGCGATAATGGTCTGACCCAAGTGCCTCATGCTGGCGCGATGGCGGCAGCATTTCCGTGGGCAGGCCAGTGATTCCCGCGATATAATCGGATTGCCGCGCCAGCATGTCATAATGCTTGGTCGTCCAGGCCGCGACAAATCGCCCGCAGCGCGTATAGTCGCAGTCAATCCCTTCCCGCGCGATGGTTTCTTCAATGAAGGGAAAGGAGGCAGCCGCAGCCATAGCGATATTGCGCGCCTGTTCAGTACCAAGCTTTTCCTTCAGCGCCGTGCTTGCCACCTTGAGCCCACCTGACACCATTCCCCCATTACGTGAGGATGCACCCCAGCCGATGCGTTCCGCATCCAGCACCGTAACCTGATGGCCAAGCCGTGCCAGGCTGAGCGCGGCGGAAAGCCCAGCATAGCCGCCGCCAATCACTGCAACCGGCGTGTGATCAGGCAGGGCATTATCACGCGTCGGCGGTTCCGCCGCTTCCCACCACCAGGGGCTGGTCTTGAAGCCTGGAGCAAAGAGAGTGTTGCTCATCGACTTAGGCTGTCTTTGCTTCCTGCAAGCCCAATTCGCGCGTCATTTCGTCGCGCATGATGAATTTCTGCATCTTGCCGGTCACGGTCATTGGGAAGCTTTCGACGAATTTGATATGCCGCGGCACCTTGTAATGCGCTATCTGCCCGGCGCAGAAGGCGCGCACATCGTCCGCTGTCAGATGTTCATGCGCGCGCAGCTTGATCCAGGCGCAGAGTTCCTCGCCAAAGCGCTGATCGGGTACGCCGAATACCTGCACATCTTCAATCTTGGGGTGGCGATAGAGGAATTCCTCAACCTCCCGCGGGTAGATATTCTCACCGCCACGGATCACCATATCCTTGATACGGCCGACGATATTGCAGAAGCCTTCCTCATCAATCGTCGCCAGATCGCCGGTATGCATCCAACGCGCGGCATCAATGGCTTGCGCGGTGCGTTCCGCATCTTCCCAATAGCCGAGCATCACCGCATAGCCGCGCGTACAAAGTTCCCCCGGTACGCCGCGTGGGACGATGCGGCCTTCGCTGTCGATGATCTTCACTTCCAGATGTGGCTGCACGCGCCCCACGGTGGAAACGCGGCGATCGAGCGGATCATCCACGCTGGTCTGGAAGCTGACGGGGCTGGTTTCAGTCATCCCATAGGCGATGGTGATTTCGCGCAAATTCATGCTGTCCACCGCGCGGCGCATCACTTCAATCGGGCAGGGCGCGCCGGCCATGATGCCCGTGCGCAGCGATGAAAGGTCAAAGCTTGCGAATTGCGGGTGTTCCATTTGCGCGATGAACATGGTGGGCACGCCATGCAGGCCGGTGCAGCGTTCCTCTGCCACGGTTTGCAGCGTTGCAAGTGGATCAAACCCCTCACCCGGATAGACCATGGCGGTGCCATGTGTGGTGCAGGCCAGATTACCCAGCACCATGCCGAAGCAATGATAGAGCGGGACAGGAATGCAAAGCTTATCCTGCGGCGTCAGCTTCATCGCCTCCCCGATGAAGAAGCCATTATTGAGAATGTTGTGATGCGTCAGCGTCGCGCCCTTTGGCGCGCCTGTGGTGCCGGACGTGAATTGGATATTGATGGGATCATCGAATTGCAGCTTGCCGGCCAATTCACGCAGACGTTCATGATGCGCCGCTGCGCCCATTTCCAAAATGCTATGGAAGGGAATCATGCCCGGTGATGGGCTTGCGTTGATCTCTATTACCATCTCAAGCCTGGGCAATTTCTCTGCCGTCAACCGGCCAGGCAAAGCGCGCGCCAATTCCGGTGCCAGCGTATTCACCATGCCGACGTAATCAGATGTCTTGAAACGCGTGGCGATAATCAGCGCGCGGCAGCCCACCTTATTCAGCACATATTCCAATTCGGAAAGCCGATAGGCAGGGTTAATATTCACCAGTACCAGCCCGGCCTTGGCAGTGGCGAATTGGGTGATCACCCACTCCGCATTATTTGGCGACCAGATACCGACGCGGTCGCCCGGTTGCAGCCCAAGCGCCAGTAGCCCAGCGGCGAAGGCATCCACCTTCGCGCCCAATTCCGCATAGCTCCAGCGAATGCCCTGCTGGCGCACGATCAGCCCCGGCCGATCGCCCCATTGGGCAACGGTCCGGTCAAAATTCAAGCCAATGGTCTCACCGATCAAGGGCTGATTGCTTTGGCCGGTCACATAGCTAAGGGCTGGGCTGGTCATTCCTATTCTCCCTGGGCATTGTCCCATTCTTGGCGGGATAGGGACAAGTTTGCAATATTTGCTTGGCCTTGATAGCGCCTGCGCCTATTCTGGGGGCAAGAATGACGATCAACGCGACAGGTTGAGCATGGCCAATATTCCAAACCGCCTTCCGGGGCTTGATTTTGATCTCGGCGAGACTGCCGATATGCTGCGTGATCAGGTGGCTGCTTTCTCGGCCGCTGAAATCGCGCCACGCGCTGCGGATATAGACAAGACCAATGATTTCCCCGCCGATCTCTGGCGTAAATTCGGTGATCTTGGCGTGCTCGGCATCACGGTTGCGGAAGAATATGGCGGCGCCGGCATGGGCTATTTGGAACATGTGGTGGCGATGGAGGAAATCTCCCGCGCATCGGCCTCGGTTGGGCTTTCCTATGGTGCGCATTCCAATCTTTGTGTCAATCAAATCTCCCGCAATGGAAATGAGGATCAGAAGCGGCGGTATTTGTCCAAGCTGATTTCCGGTGAGCATGTGGGTGCGCTGGCAATGAGCGAACCAGGCGCGGGTTCCGATGTGGTTTCCATGCGGTTGCGCGCTGAAAAGCGCGGTGATCGCTATGTGCTGAACGGTACGAAAATGTGGATCACCAATGGGCCGGATGCAGATGTGCTGGTGATTTATGCCAAGACCGATCCTTCTGCCGGCCCAAAAGGCATCACGGCCTTTCTGGTGGAAAAGAACTTCCCCGGTTTTTCCTGCGCCCAAAAGCTCGACAAGCTTGGCATGCGCGGTTCAAATACTGGCGAATTGGTGTTTCAGGATTGCGAAGTGCCGGCGGAAAATGTACTCGGCGAAATCAATGGTGGCGTGCGCGTTTTGATGAGTGGGCTTGATTATGAACGCGCCGTACTCGCCGCCGGGCCGCTTGGCATCATGCAGGCCTGCATGGATATCGTGCTGCCCTATGTGCATGAACGCAAGCAGTTTGGCCAGGCGATTGGCGAATTCCAGATCATGCAAGCCAAGATCGCCGATATGTACACCACCATGAATGCGGCGAAATCCTACATCTACACCGTCGCCAAGGCTTGTGATCGCGGCCAGACCACGCGGAAGGATGCCGCCGGCGCCATCCTATATGCCGCTGAGAAAGCCACATGGATGACGCTGGAGGCCATTCAATGCCTCGGCGGCAATGGCTATATCAATGATTACGCAACGGGCCGGTTGCTGCGCGATGCCAAGCTATATGAAATCGGCGCGGGCACATCGGAAATCCGCCGTATGTTGATCGGGCGGGAATTGTTCCGCGAAACGGCATGAGCATTCTGCGCAGCACGCTCGATACGGGCAGTGAGAGCTTCGCCGCCAATGCCGCCGCCATGGCGGAACTGGTGGCAGATTTGGAAAAGACCATCGCCGTAGCGGAACAGGGCGGCGGTAAGGTTGCGCGGGACAAGCACCTGGCGCGCAATAAGCTGCTGCCGCGGGAACGTGTGCGCGCGCTGATTGATCCGGGCTCGCCTTTTCTCGAATTGTCTCAGCTTGCCGCCCACGGGCTTTACGGTGGGGAAGTGCCATGCGCCGGCATTATCTCTGGCATTGGGCGCGTGTCGGGGCGCGAATGCGTGATCATCGCGAATGATGCCACGGTGAAGGGTGGCACTTATTTCCCGATGACGGTGAAGAAGCATGTGCGCGCGCAGGAAATCGCCCGCGCCAATCGCCTGCCCTGCATTTATCTGGTCGATTCCGGCGGCGCCTTCCTGCCGCAACAGGATGAGATTTTCCCAGACCGAGAGCATTTCGGACGCATCTTTTTCAACCAGGCGAATATGTCCGCGGAAGGCATTCCGCAAATCGCCGTGGTGATGGGCAGTTGTACCGCAGGCGGCGCCTATGTGCCCGCCATGTCGGATGAAAGCATTATCGTCCGCCAGCAAGGCACCATCTTTCTGGGTGGCCCGCCTTTGGTGCGTGCTGCAACTGGTGAGGTTGTGACCGCCGAGGAATTGGGCGGTGCTGATGTGCATGCTCGCCAATCGGGCGTGGTGGATCATTACGCGCAGGATGATCGCCATGCGTTGGCGATTTGTCGGCGTATCGTCGCTGGCCTTGGGCCGCGTATTGCGCCGCAATTGGCGCTGCGCGCCCCACGCGCGCCGCTTTATGAGGAACACGAATTGCTGGGCGTTGTCCCCGCTGATATCCGCGCCCCCTATGATGTGCGGGAAGTGATTGCGCGCCTGGTGGATGGCAGTGAGTTCGATGAATTCAAGCGGCTTTACGGCATAACCTTGGTTTGCGGCTTCGCGCATATCCATGGCTATCCCATCGGCATCCTCGCCAATAATGGCATTCTCTTTTCGGAATCCGCGCTGAAGGGTGCGCATTTCATTGAACTCTGCTGCCAGCGTGGCATTCCGCTGCTGTTCCTGCAGAATATCTCGGGCTTCATGGTGGGGCGGAAATATGAAGCGGGCGGTATTGCGCGGGATGGTGCAAAGCTGGTGACAGCGGTTGCGACCGCGGGCGTCCCGAAATTCACCGTCGTGATTGGCGGCAGCTATGGCGCCGGCAATTACGGTATGTGCGGTCGCGCTTATGATCCGCGCTTCATGTTCATGTGGCCCAATGCGCGCATTTCCGTCATGGGCGGCGAACAGGCCGCCAGCGTGCTGGCACAACTCCGGCGCGACAATATGGAAGCGCAAGGCAAGTCGTGGCCGGCTGAGGAGGAAGAGGCTTTCAAAGCCCCGATCCGCGCCAAATATGAAACCGAGGGTCATCCCTATCACGCCAGCGCGCGGCTTTGGGATGATGGCATCATCAACCCCGCTGATACGCGACGCATCCTGGGGTTGTCACTCGCGGTTGCGTGTAATGCACCCATTGAAAAGACACGCTTCGGCGTGTTCCGGATGTAGGGGGCGGCCATGTTCCAAAGCCTGCTGATTGCCAACCGTGGCGAAATCGCCTGCCGCATCATTCGCACCGCGCGTCGCCTGGGGCTGCGCAGCATTGCGGTATTCTCAGATGCTGATGAAACCGCGCAGCATGTGCAAATGGCCGATGAGGCAATTCACATCGGCGCCGCGCCTGCGCGGGAGAGCTATTTGAACATCACCGCCATCATCGCCGCCGCAAAGCGCGCGGGGGCGGATGCGATCCATCCTGGCTATGGTTTTTTGTCTGAAAACCCGGCCTTTGCGGAAGCCTGTACGAAAGCGGGCATTATCTTCGTTGGCCCAACAGCTTCTGCCATGCGCGCCATGGGGTCCAAGGGCTCGGCCAAGGCGCTGATGGAAAAGGCGGGTGTGCCGCTTTTGCCTGGCTATCACGGCACGGAACAGGATGCGGATTTCCTCGCGGGTGAGGCACAGCGCATCGGCTTTCCGTTGGTGATCAAGGCCGTTGCCGGCGGTGGCGGGCGCGGCATGCGTGTCGTGCGTGCTGCGGGCGATTTCGCAGATGCGCTCCGTGCCGCGCGGCAGGAAGGTGCCTCGGCCTTTGGTGATGATCGCGTGCTGATCGAACGCTATCTGGAACGCCCGCGCCATATTGAAGTGCAGGTGTTCGGTGATAGCCATGGCAATGCCGTACATTTGTTTGAACGCGATTGCTCTGCCCAGCGCCGCCACCAGAAGGTGATTGAAGAAGCACCCGCGCCTGGTATCAGCGCTGAAATGCGCGACGCCATGGGCGCCGCAGCCGTAGCCGCTGCCAAGGCTGTCCAATACCAAGGCGCCGGTACCGTTGAATTCATCGCTCAGGATGGCGGCTTTTATTTTCTTGAAATGAATACGCGCTTGCAGGTGGAACACCCGGTGACGGAAGCCATCACTGGCTTTGATCTGGTGGAATGGCAATTGCGCGTTGCTGCCGGTGAAGCGCTCCCGGTAAGGCAGGAGGATATCCGCGCCCAAGGCCATGCGATGGAGCTTCGCTTATACGCCGAAGACCCAGCACGGGATTTCGCGCCTTCCATTGGTGCGCTTCAGGTCTTTCGGCTTGCCGACCAGGGCTTGCGCGTTGATTCCGGCTTTGTTGCCGGTGACCGCATCAGCATCCATTACGATGCGATGGTTGCGAAAATGATTGCCCACGCACCCAACCGGGCAGAATCTATTGCGCGGCTGCGCGCTGGCCTGGCGCATTCGGATATCATCGGTGTTGCGCATAATCTGGATATGCTGGACCGCATTCTCGCGCATCCTGATTTCGCTGCGGGCGGCATTGATACCGGCTTCATCGGGCGTAATGCGGAAACATTGCTGACACCTAAGCTGCACCCTTCCGCGCAAACACTTGCCCTTGCCGCGCTTGGCGTAATCGCCTTGGAAGGGGCAGCTGCGCAAGCACAGGCGGCCAACAGCGCTGATCCGCATTCACCTTGGCATATGACCGATCACTGGTGGGTCAATACGCGCCCGTCACGTGTGTTTGATTTTCACCTTGAAGATGAAGTGCATGCCATCACGCTCATGCCAACGGCTGATGGTTGGCGCATCACCACGGGCGATACGGAAATCGCCGCACGGCACACCAAGCTTGAAGATGGGCGCCTTCACGCGCTGCTGGACGGCATGCGGCTTTCCGCTTCCATCCATCGCGCGGGTGAGGCGATAAGCCTACGCCATACCGGGCAAAGCTGGCGCTTCCGCCTGCCTGATCCGATCACCCGCGCCGGTGACGAAGAAGGCGGTGATGACCGGCTGCTGGCACCCCTGCCCGGACAGGTGACGCAGCTAATGGCGAGCGAAGGCCAGGAAGTCGCGCGCGGTGATGTACTTGTGGTGCTGGAGGCGATGAAGACTGTCTTTCGCCTCACCGCCCCGCGCGCCGGCAGGATTGAAACCATTTCCTGCCGGGTTGGTGAAACAGTGCGCGAAGGGCAAATCCTTATTCAGTTTGCCTCAGCGGCAGCGGAGACGGACTGAACTCAGCCAGCCTTCGCGCCTGTTGCGCGAAGGATCGGGACCCATTTGTCAATTTCAATACGGATGAAACGTGCAGAAGCAGCCGGGTCATTAGGCATCGGTTCAACGCCGGCATCGGCGAAACGTTTTTGTACTGAAGGATCGGCGAAAGCCTGTGTGACGGCATTTGAAAGCGTGCTGATGATCTCGGCCGGTGTGCCTGCCGGCGCATAAAGCGCCTGCCATGAAGATGCGACATAATCAGCAACGCCCGCTTCCTGAAGGGTCGGAAGCTCCGGCAGCAATCGGGAACGCCGTGCCGTTGTTACCGCAAGGCCCCGCGCTTTGCCTTCACGTACCAATGGCGCGACCAGTGTTTGGCTATCAATGACAAAGTCTACCCGCCCTGCCATGAAATCCGTCACTGCTGCCGGCGTGCCGCGATATTGCACGATCGTAAAATCCACCCCCGCGAGCTTTTTCAGCAGTTCACCAGAAAGATGTGAAGCAGCGCCAATGCCCGTGGTGGCAAAGGTTGCCTCCCCTCGTTTGGAATGCAACCAGGCGCGTAGTTGCGGCACATCATGCACCGGCAGTGATGGATGGACCGCAAGCACGAAGCCTTGGTCGCCAAGTGTCGAAATTGGAATGAAATCCGCAATTGGATCAACGCCGGCATCCGGGAAAAGCGCGGGGATAACGCTATGCGCCGCGCCATTCAGCAATAGCGTATGCCCATCCGGCGCGGCGCGTGCCACGCTGCGCGCGCCAATAGTGCTGCCCGCACCTGGTTGATTTTCCACCACCACGGGCTGCCCCAAAAGGCGCGGCATTGGTTCCGTAATGATGCGCGCTACCAAATCAATCACACCGCCCGGCGCAAAGGGCACAATCACGCGAATGGGCCGCGATGGGTAGCGGCCTTGTGCGAGTGCTGGCGTGGCAAGCGCGCTTCCGGCCAGCGCAAGAAAATCACGACGTTCCAACATGGGATTCCTCCTCCTTAATCGGCTTGAAATTCACGCGCCGCCAACGGGCTGGAAATCATAGGTGCCAATCCCTTGCAGAATGGCAAAGCGGCAGCGCCCGCCATCCTTGCCCGTTACCCGATGCGCGCGCTTGGCCTGCACGGCATGCATCTGGCCTGGCGCCAATTCCACTTCTTCACGCGGGGCGCGCATTTCAATCACCATCGGGCCATCCATACACCAGAAAGTATCTGTCACTTCGCTGTGCCAATGCCATGGCACTTCCTGTCCCGCCGCCAGAGTCAGGATCTGCATACGAAGCCCCGGCGCTTCGGCGATCAATTCGCGTTTTTCCAAAGGGTAGGACATGGTGTTCTCCTCAAGCTTTCGGCGGATGCTGCGCCCACCAATGGCGCGCGATATCGGCCCGGCGACACACCCATACATCCGGCGTCGCCGCCACCTTATCAAGAAACCGCGCCAAAGCTGCCGCACGTCCGGGCCGACCAATCAAGCGGCAATGCAGCCCAACCGACATCATCTTCGGCGCCCCCGCGCGGCCTTCCGCCAGCAAGGTTTCAAATGCATCGGTCATATACTGTTCCCAGCCATCGGGCGCTGAGAAACCAGGCGGCACCGCATATTTCATATCGTTATTGTCGAGCGTGTAGGGGATGATCAGCATCGGCTTGCCCGCGGCCGTCACGTAAAAGGGCAGATCATCCGCGTATGAATCCGAATCATACAGGAAGCCGCCATGTTCCGCGACCAGGCGGCGTGTGTTCGGGCTGATGCGCCCGGTATACCAGCCAACCGGGCGGGTGCCGGTCAGGCGTTCAATCACCTCAACACAGCGGGCGATTTCCGCGCGTTCCGTCGCCTCATCTACACCGTGATAATCAATCCAGCGCCAGGCATGGGAAGCGACCTCATGCCCCGCATCGGCGAAGGCGCGCGTGACGGTTGGGTTCAATTCCAAAGCGCGGCCCACGCCGTAGACGGTCAATGGCAGTTTGCGCGCGGCAAAGGCGCGCAGAATGCGCCACACGCCGGCGCGCGCGCCGTAATCGAATTGGCTTTCCACAGTGCGATTACGCTCACCAAGTATGGGCGATCCGCCCGGCACTTCATGCAAATACAATTCGCTGCCGGCATCGCCATTCAGCACGGTATTCTCACCGCCTTCCTCGTAGTTCAGCACGAAGGAAAGCGCGAGCTTCGCGCCATTCGGCCATTTCGGATCGGGCGGATTGGCACCATAGCCCAGAAAATCGCGTGGGTAATCGGTATCCGCCGCCATCATATGGGAAGTGTCGGTCATATCGCCATCTCTCTCTTACGCCAATTTCAGCCCGATAATGCCCGCGGTGATCAACGCCACGGAAGCCCAGCGTAGCGCAGTATTCGCATCGCCGAATAGCGTAATGCCCACCAGAAAGGCGCCCACCGCGCCAATGCCAGTCCAAACGGCATAGGCGGTGCCGACAGGAATTTCCCGTAGCGCCAACAGCAACAACCCGCCACTCGCGATAATGCACGCAATGGCGAAGGCCAGCCAGCCGTAGCGTAGCCCACCTGCGCTCCAGCCAAGCTTAAGGCCAATCGGCCAGCCGATTTCACAAAGCCCCGCCAGGAGCAAATACCACCAGCCCATGCGCTATCCTTTATGCCCCACTCTCCAGGCGCCACAAAAAAGGGCCAGCACCTGGCTGGCCCTTTCAGTGACGCCAGGCGAGTGCCTCAGCTCAACAAATCCGCCGGAACCTGGCCACCATTTTCGGCGACCTTCTTCATCACCTGCTTATGCAGCCAGATATTCATCGTGGCGGAGTCATTCATATCGCCGGTATAGCCAAGCTCTGTCGCCAATTCCTTGCGGGCGCCAAGGCTGCTATCCAGGTTCAGCAGCTTCATCAAATCCACAATTGACGTGCGCCAATTCAGCTTTTGCCCCGCCGCGGCGGCCTTGCTTTCCATCAGCGCCACCAGGTCCACCGCGCTCAGCGCCTTCACCGGCTCAGCGGCGGCAGTAGCGGCAGATGCAACAGAAGCCACAGCGGCAGATGCAGCGTCCTTCGCGCCACCCTGCGCAGCAGCAGGCGCGGCTTCGGCGCGACCGAAAATGCTACCAATGATGCGTCCAAGAATGCTCATGCGTTCCGTTCCCTTCTGATCATTTTATGAGGGAACAGACAAAATCGCCTTTCCCAGAATGACCCTAGAATAATGATCCTTGCAGATCAACGCAGGGTGGAATGAAATCATCTAAAGCTGTTAATATACCTGGTATTTGGAGCTTTACCGAAAGCCCTTGTGCTGCCAATCCCAAGAAAAAAAGCCCGCCCCATTTCCCAGGAGCATGCCTTGCTGCAACGCCATCGCGATTTCACGCTACTGGCAATACCATCATTCGGCCATTTGGAATCCGGCGGATTGGCGCGATAGCCCAGGAACTCATGCAGCTAGTCCGTACTGGCGCCGGTATCGTCACGCCGGATCAAGTTCCCGCACCATCTCAAACGCATAGGTCCGGAAGCCGGCCTTGCGATAAATGCGTTCAGCGTCATCATTGCCGGCCAGGACACCAATGTGAAGTCGCCTGCAACCGGCCGCCTGGGCATGCGCTTCAGCCTGCGCAAGCATGGCGCGGAAAGCGCCCTGGCCACGCCAAGCCTCCTCGATGAAGGCATCACAAATCCAGGCTTCACGACGATATTCCGGGGCGATGTAAGGCGGCGCTTCATCCAAGGCGAGGAATAGATGGCCAATGACCCGCCCCTCCGCCTCGGCCACCAGCATAAGTCCCGTGCTGCCAACGCGGCGGATGAAATGCCCCAGCACGGCCTCTGCGCTGGCAACATCGATTGCGCGGTCCCCGGTGATTTCATGCTCAAACCGGTTCAGCGCAAAGGTAGTTGCCAGCAATGCGTCATGGTCGGCCTCTCTCGCAACTCTCACAAGAAAGGCCGCCATTGAATCAGTTCCTGGCCTTGTCCACCAGGGCGCCCTTCTTGATCCAGGGCATCATGCCGCGAAGCTTTTCACCCACTTCTTCAATCGGGTGTTCAGCCAGGCGGCGGCGCGTGGCCTTGAAGCTCGCTTGGTTCACCTTGTTTTCCAGCATCCAATCGCGCGCGAAGCGGCCGGACTGGATATCTTCCAGCACGCGCTTCATTTCCGCCTTGGTTTCGCTGGTGATGATGCGCGGGCCGGTGACGTATTCGCCATATTCCGCTGTGTTGCTGATGGAGTAATTCATGTTGGCGATGCCGCCTTCATAAATCAGGTCCACAATCAGCTTCACTTCATGCAGGCACTCAAAATAGGCCATTTCCGGCGCATAGCCGGCTTCCACCAGGGTTTCGAAACCCGCCTTGATCAGTTCCACGAGGCCACCGCAAAGTACGGTCTGTTCGCCGAACAGATCGGTTTCGCATTCTTCCTTGAAGGTCGTTTCAATCACGCCTGAACGCCCGCCACCAATCGCGGAAGCATAAGAAAGCGCGATTTCCAGCGCGTTGCCCGAGGGGTTTTGATGCACGGCCACGAGGCAGGGCACGCCGCCGCCCTTTTGGTATTCGCTGCGCACCGTATGCCCTGGGCCCTTCGGCGCGATCATGAACACATCAATATCCGCGCGGGGATCGAGCAGATTGAAGTGCACATTCAAGCCATGTGCGAAGGCAAGCGCGGCACCCGGCTTCATGTTGGCATGCAGGCTTTCGCGATAAAGGTCGCCCTGGCCTTCATCCGGCGTCAGCACCATGACCACATCGGCCCATTTCGCCGCATCCGCCGGCGCCATCACCTTGAAGCCCGCCGCTTCCGCCTTCTGCGCGGAACCACCGGGACGTAGCCCGATCACCACATCCTTCACGCCGGAATCGCGCATATTCATGGCATGGGCATGGCCCTGGCTGCCAAAGCCAATGACCGCAACCTTGCGGGCCTTGATCAGATTCACATCCGCATCGCGGTCATAGTAAACGCGCATCTGCCGTTTCTCCTTTGCTGCGCAGGCTCTCGCCCGGATTGATCCTTGCGGGGTCTGCCATGCACGAGGAACATGCGCAGCCCCAAGGGCGAACAAGGCCCGTTCAATCCTTTATTTTGCGCTTGCCGACAAGATGCTGAATGCATCGGGCGCGCGTTTTATGGGCTTCAGAGCAAATCACGTTCAGATGGAATCATCTGAACGTGTGAAGATGCTCAAAAAACAACAATGTAGAGCGGGTTGCGTGAACCCCTGTGAACGCAACACGCTCTAGGTGCGGCCCCGTTCAGGCTGCCCGCTGCAAGGGCGCTGCATTCTCATTGGCGTATTTCACCAAGGCCGCGCGATACTTGTCCCGGCGCCATTGCAGCAGCCGCCAGGAAGCCTTGGCCGCCAGATCTGAAACCCGCCCACGCGGTTCAAGCCCGATGGTCTTTAAGATCATCCCCATACCGCGTTCGATATG
>JBIIGZ010000128.1:0-9755 GCA_044236185.1 Roseomonas sp.
AAGAAGATTCATGCGGATATTGATCCATCCTCCATCAACAAGAATGTTGCGGTGGATGTGCCGATTGTGGGCGATGCGCGCGCCGTGCTCGCCGCCATGATCGAAGCCTGGAAGGCGGATGAAGCAGCACAGGACAAGCCGGCGCTTGCCGCCTGGTGGCGCCAGATTGATGAATGGCGTGGCAAGCAGTGCCTCTCCTATCGCCAGGAAAGCAAGATCATCAAGCCGCAGCATGCGGTGAAGCGGCTTTATGACATCACCCGCGAATTGGGGCGCGAGACCTTCATCACCACCGAAGTTGGTCAGCACCAGATGTGGGCCGCGCAGTATTTCGGCTTTGACAAGCCCAATCGCTGGATGACCTCGGGCGGGCTTGGCACCATGGGCTATGGGCTGCCGGCGGCGATGGGCGTGCAGATCGCGCATCCGGATGCGCTGGTGATTGATATCGCTGGTGAGGCTTCGATCCTGATGAATATTCAGGAAATGGGCACGCTTGCGCAGTATCGCCTGCCGGTGAAGGTGTTCATTCTGAACAATGAATATATGGGCATGGTGCGCCAATGGCAGGAATTGCTGCATGGTGGCCGCTATTCCGAAAGCTATTCGGCATCGCTGCCTGATTTCGTGAGGCTTGCTGAAAGCTTCCACGCAGTTGGCATGCGCGCGGAAGGCATTGATGATCTGGACCGCGTGATCCGGGAAATGATCGCGATAGACAAGCCCGTGATTGCCGATATCTGTGTGGCGAAGGATGAAAACTGCTTCCCCATGATCCCATCAGGTGCGGCGCATAATGAAATGATCCTTGGCCCGGGCCAGGAAGGTGGCGTCGCCGGCGTTACCGATGAAGGCAAGGTCCTGGTCTGAGGAATAGTGCGATGTCTGATCTGAAAGGCGGCCAACGCGCCGCGACCATTGCCGTGCTGGTTGAAAACGAAGCGGGCGTGCTCGCGCGCGTGATCGGCCTATTCTCTGGCCGCGGCTATAATATTGATAGCCTGACGGTGGCGCCGGTGGATGAAACGGGGCGGATTTCACGCATCACCATCGTCACCAGCGGGACTGATATGGTGATCGAGCAAATCAAGGCGCAGCTGGATCGGCTGGTGCCAGTGCATAAGGTTTCTGACCTTACCATTGAAGGCCCGCATCTGACGCGCGAATTGGCGCTTATCAAGGTTGTCGGCCGGGGTGAGAGCCGCATGGAAGTGCTGCGGCTTGCGGATGCCTTCCGCGCGCGCGTGGTGGATGCCACAACGGAAAGCTTCGTGCTTGAGATGACCGGCAATGGCGACAAGATTGATGCCTTTGTGGCGCTGATGCGCCCGATTGGCTTGGCGGAAGTCTCGCGCACCGGTGCCGTTGCCATTGCGCGCGGGCCAAAAGGGATCATGGAATAGCGCCGGTGGCCGAACGCCCAGGCCGGACCAAGGCTTTCGCCTGGGCGCTTTATGATTGGGCCAATAGCGGCTTTCCGACGGTGGTTTCGACCTTCGTCATCGCCGCCTATTTCACGCAAGGGATCGCGCCCGATCCGGTAACAGGTCAGGCGCAATGGGGCTGGATGCAAACCCTGGCTGCCATTGCCATTGCGCTCCTTTCGCCGCTGCTTGGTGCCATTGCCGATCAGGGCCGGCGCCGGCGCGCCATGCTGGCGATATGTACGCTGCTGACCGCAAGCTTTACCGCGCTGATCTGGTTCGCCCGGCCCGACCCCGCAGATGCTCTTTACGCGCTGATTTGCATCGGGCTTGCGACCATTACCTTCGAACTCGGCACGGTTTTCTACAACGCCATGCTGCCCGGCCTGGTCGCGAAGGAACGTATGGGCAGGCTCTCGGGCCTCGCCTGGGGGCTTGGCTATGCGGGCGGGCTCGCCTGCCTGGCACTCGCGCTGGTGCTGTTCATTCAGCCCAACCCATCGCCCTTTGGGCTTGATCGTGCAGCGGCGGAGCATGTGCGCGCAACGGCGCTGCTGGTGGCGGTATGGATTGTAGTGTTTGGCTGGCCGGTGCTGGTCGCCTTGCCTGATCCCGCCGGGCCGCGCCCTGGGCTGCGGGCGGCCATGCGCGCCGGGCTTGCTGAGACGCTCCATATTCTTCGCAGCCTGCCGCAGCGCCCGGCCATGGCGCGGTTTCTGATCGCGCGGTTGTTCTACACGGATGGCCTCAATACGCTTTTCGCGTTTGGCGCAATTTACGCCGCCGGCGTGCATGGCATGGGGTTTGAGGAAATTCTGCTGTTTGGCATTGCCATGAATGTCACGGCGGGGCTGGGGGCCGCGGGCTTCGGGCTGATCGAGGATCGGATCGGCGCCAAAACCACGATCCTGGTCGCGCTTGGCGCCATGATTGTGCTGGGTAGTTTTTTGCTGCTGAGCAATGACAAGACAATGTTCTGGGCGCTGGCGCTGGCGCTTGGGCTTTTCATGGGTCCGGCCCAGGCGGCATCGCGCACGCTGATGGCCCATATGGCCCCGCCCGCAGAAGTGACGGCGCATTTCGGGCTTTTCGCGCTTTCCGGGCGCGTGACGGGCTTTCTGGGGCCGGCGGCGGTTGCGCTGGCGACACAACTCTCCGGCAGCCAGGCTTGGGGGATTGCGACCGTGATAGCCTTCCTCGCGCTTGGCGCCGCCATCCTGGCGCCGATGCGCGTGCAGCGGCATGGCTAAATCATCCCGCCTTCTGCCATAGTCCCGCCGTGGAGGCGTGAAACAGTTCATTCATGACAAAGGACGAAAGCGAAGCCGCCTGGGCGGCGCTGATGGCTTTGGCGGCCAGGCCGGATGCTGCGGCCATTCGCCCGCTTTTCGCCGCTGATCCCAATCGTTTCGCGCGGTTTTCGCACCAAGCCGGCGATATCCTGCTCGATTTCTCCAAAACCGCGCTGTCAGATGAGGTGCTGAAGGCGCTGCTGGCACTGGCCGAGGCGCGCGATGTCGCGGGCTTTCGCGCGCGGCTTTTCGCGGGTGCTTCGGTGAATGCCACCGAAGGCCGCGCCGCTTTGCATATGGCGCTGCGCGCCGCGCCCGAAGATCAATTTCGCGCCGGCACTGAAGACGTCATGCCTGAAGTGCTTGCCGTACGTGCACGGATGGAGACCTTCACCCGCGCCCTGCATGAAGGGTGCATCCTGACAGCCAAGGGTCAGCGTTTCACCGATGTGCTGAATATCGGCATTGGCGGGTCGGATCTTGGGCCGGCCATGGTCGCGCGCGCCTTGTGGACAGATAAGGCACCGCTGCGCGGGCATTATTTGGCGAATGTGGATGGCCATGCCTGGGCAGAGATGCAGGCCAAGCTTGACCCCACCCGCACGCTGGTGCTGGTGGCGTCCAAAACCTTCACCACGCAAGAAACCATGGCGAATGCTGCGCTGGCGCGTGATTGGTTGCGCGAAGCTGTGGGTGAAGCCAGCGCCGCGCAGCATATGGCGGCCCTTTCCACCAATCTTGCCGCGACCAGCGCCTTTGGCATCGCGCCCGAGCGTGTCTTTGGTTTTCGCGATTGGGTGGGCGGGCGGTTTTCGCTCTGGAGTGCGATTGGGCTGTCACTCGCGTTGACGCTTGGCTGGGATGCTTTCGCGCGCTTGCTCGCGGGTGCGCGCGTGATGGATCAACATTTCCAAGGCGCGCCACTCGCGCAAAACTTGCCGGTGCTGCTGGCGCTTGTTGAAGCCTGGCATGTGAATGGTCTTGGTTATCCAAGCCGCGCCGTGCTGCCTTATGATGAACGCCTCGCGCGCTTCCCGGCGCATTTGCAGCAATTGGAAATGGAAAGCCTTGGCAAGCGTGTGGCGCTGTCTGGTGCGCCGTTGCACCGCGCTTCCGGCCCCGTGGTGTTTGGTGAACCGGGCACCAATGCGCAGCATTCCTTCATGCAATTGCTCCATCAGGGCACAACACCCGTGCCGGTGGATTTCATTCTGGTGGCGCGACCTGATCACGCGCATGCCGATAGTCATCGCAAACTTCTCGCCAATGGTCTGGCTCAGGCCGAAGCGCTGCTCATGGGCAAGGATGAAGCCGCTGTCACCGCTGAGATGCGCGCCGCAGGCGTGGCCGAAGCCGACATTGCCCGCCTGCTGCCGCATCGCGTTTTCCCCGGTGATCGGCCAAGTGTGACCATGCTGCTGCCGCAACTTGATGCCTTCACGCTCGGCCAATTGGTTGCCCTTTATGAACACAAGGTCGCGGTGCTGGGTGCGCTGTGGGAGATCAATCCCTTTGATCAGTTCGGTGTCGAGCTTGGCAAGCAATTGGCCAGCGCCATCCTGCCGGAACTCAGCGCCGCTGCGCCGCAAAAGCCACATGATGAGTCAACCGCTGCGCTGATGGGCAAGATCGCGGCACTTTGGCCGGAAGGTCACGCATGACCGCGCCTTACATCCAAGCACTCGCCCAGGATGGTACGCATCGCTTCAGCAAGCAGCCGGTTGAAAGCCTGAAGCTGCTCACCGGGCTCGGCGTGGAAGGCGATGCGCATGCTGGCGTCACGGTGAAGCATCGCTCTCGTGTCGCGCGTGATCCATCACAGCCCAATCTGCGCCAGCTGCATTTGTTGCACGCGGAAATCTTCGACGAACTCGCCCCGCAGGGTTTTGCGCTGCAAGCCGGTGACATTGGTGAGAATGTAACCACGCGCGGCCTTGACCTGCTGGCACTTGGCGCCGGCACAAGGCTTTGCCTGGGGACCGAGGCGGTGGTGGAAATCACCGGGCTGCGCAATCCCTGCGCCCAGCTGGATCATTTCCAGCCGGGGTTGATGGCGGCGATGCTCGGGCGCGATGCAGCGGGCGGGCTGATCCGCAAATCCGGTGTCATGGCCATAGTGTTGCAAGGCGGCGTACTGCGTGCGGGCGATCCCATCATCGTGATCCCACCCGCCGGTCCGCATCGGCCGTTACAGCCGGTATAATACCAAGCCTGCAAGACGCCGCGAAAATGGCGCCATTCCGGGGGCTTTCGATCTTCATCCCGGTCTGACTGATTACCCGCTTCCACCTTTCCAATCGGACAGCGAAACTCCAGGCGAGGGGCGGTGATCGCAGCTTTGCTTTCCGCCCCAGACTGCGTCATGCTTTCAGCCACTGAAGGGGCGCCACGACCCCAAAACAAAAACGGGAGGATTTCATGTTTGCTCGCCGCAAGCTGCTGGCGCTCACCGCGCTTTCGCCCCTGGCCGCGCCCGCCATTTTGCGCGGTGCCATCAGCCCCGCTGCGGCGCAGGCTCCCTGGCCCAATCGGCAAATCCGCATGATCATCCCCTGGCCACCGGGACAGGCGACAGATGTGGTCGGACGGCTTGCCGGGCAGCGCTTGTCGGAACGTCTGGGTCAGGTGGTAGTGCCGGAAAACCGCCCCGGTGCGGGCGGGCAGATCGGCACGGATTTGGTGGCGAAGGCGCCGCCCGATGGTAATGTGATCCTCTCAGCCTCGATCGGTCCCATTTCCTTCAGCCCGCTGGTCCAGCGCACACCCTATGACGCCGAGCGTGAATTGGCGCCGGTGGTGATCTTCGGCATCGCGCCCTTCATGCTGCTGGTGAAGCCCGATTTCCCGGCGCAGGATTTACGGAGCTTCATGGCGCTGGTGAAGGCCAATCCGGGCAAATACAGTTATAACTCATCTGGCATTGGCGGGGCGCAGCATTTGGTGTGTGCGCTTTTCCTCGCGAAATCAGGCTTGGACGCGCTGCATGTGCCCTTCCAGGGCAGCGGCCCGGCACTTGCGGCGCTGCTGGGCGGGCAGGTGAATTTCGGCTTTGACACGCCTGCTGCCGCGGGGCGGCTGGTGCGCGATGGGCAGTTGAAAGCGCTCGGCCTTAGCACCGGCAAGCCCTCGGCCCAGGTACCCGGCATTCCGCCAGTCGCGGCCGTAGGGGGCCCCGCGGATTACGATGTCGGTGGCTGGAACGGGCTGATGGTGCCGGCGGGCACGCCACGCCCGATCATTGATCGCATTTACACGGAAATCCGCGACGGCATGGCAGTGCCGGAAGTGCGCCAGCGCTATGAGGCGGTGGGCTTCGATATTGACCCGATGGGGCCAGAGGCCATGCTGCAACATATGCGCAAACTCTGGGGTGAATTCGGCCCGTTGATCCGGCAATTGGGAATCCGCGCGGAATAGCGCCGGATCAAACCCCCAATTCGCCAAGGATAATCGCCTCCACCTCCGCCCCTGCCGGCAAGGCGGGGGCGAAAGGCGCGCGCAGCACCAGCGCATCAGCGCGCGCCAATGTGGCCAGCATCGAACTATCCTGCACCGGGAAGGGCCGCACCGTGATGTGCCCTTGCCCATCCGCTTCCAGGCTCGCGCGGAGGAAATCGGCGCGGCGGTCATTCTCGGCCAAGGGTGCGGTGCAGATCACGCGCCGGCTGGGCGTCGGCGCACCTGGCAGGCCGGAAAGCCGCGCCAAGGCGGGCAGCAGGAAAATGATGGCACAAACCAGCGCCGAGACAGGATTGCCCGGCAGGCCCAGCACCGGCACACGGCCAAGACGCCCCCAGATCAAGGGCTTGCCCGGCCGCATGGCGATTTTCCAGAAGCCGAGTTCAAACCCCTCGCCACCAAGTGCCTGCTGGATCAGATCATGCTCACCCACGCTGGCGCCGCCGGTGGTCACCAGCATGTCATAGGCCTGGGCAGCGGCAGCGACATCGGCAATGGCGCTGGCATCATCGGGGGCGATAGGCAGTACGATTGGTTCTCCACCCGCTGCGCCGATCAAGGCAGCCAAGGCATGCGCGTTGGAACTGACAATGCCGCCGGGCGGGATGGGGTCGCCAGGCAGCGCGATTTCATCCCCCGTCGCCAGAATGCCGATGCGCGGGCGCCGATGCACAGCAAGCCAAGGGTTATTGCTGGCTGCTGCAAGGCCAATATCGCGCGCGGTCAGGCGCCGGCCTTGCGCCAAAAGCGCCTCACCTTCCGCGAAATCCAGGCCCCGCTTCCTCACCCAGCGCCCAGGTGTGACGCTTTCCTTGACCACCACAGCGCCATCAGCGGCTTCGGCATCTTCCTGCAACAGGATCGAATCGGCGCCTTCGGGGACAAAGCCGCCAGTGAAAATACGCACGGCCTGACCAGGGCCAACTGACCCCGCAAAGGGATGCCCCGCCGGCGCCGCGCCAATCACGGCAAGCCTTGCACCCAAAACGCCATCCGCAGCGCGCAAAGCATAGCCATCCATGGCGGAGACCGCCGCTGGCGGCTGTGTGAGCCGCGCCAGCACCGGCCGCACCAGCACGCGCCCCGCCGCTTCGGGCAGGGCAATGGTCTCGGCAGCAGTGGGTGTCAGCGCCGCCAGGATGCGCGCGCGGGCTTCTTCAACCGGCAGCAAGCCGCCCTTCTCAGCCACCGATGAACTCGCCCGATTTGCCGCCGGCCTTATGCACCAGGCGGATATCTTCAATCCGCATGCCGCGATCGACGGCCTTCACCATGTCATAGACGGTAAGGGCTGCGATGCTGACGGCGGTGAGCGCTTCCATCTCCACCCCCGTCTTGCCGGTTAGGCTCACGGTGGCTTCGATAATGATGGCATCATCGCCTTCCGGTTCCAGATCAACCGCAACCTTGGAAATCATCAGCGGGTGGCAGAGCGGGATCAAATCGGATGTGCGCTTGGCCGCCATGATCCCGGCCAACCGCGCCACCCCCAGCACATCGCCCTTGCCGGCGCGGCCTTCACGAATAAGGGCAAGCGTTTCTGGCGCCATCACAATGCGCCCGCGTGCGGTGGCCGTGCGCGCTGTCTCGGCCTTGGGCGAGACATCCACCATGGCCGCGCGGCCGGCAGCGTCAAAATGCGTAAGGCGCTGTTCGGTCAGGACACGTCCACCAATTGGCGCGCAGCGGCGGCGACATCGGCCTGGCGCATCAGATGCTCACCCACCAGGATGCAGCGCGCCCCGGCAGCGGCCATGCGGCGTACATCATCGGGGGTGCGTATCCCGCTTTCGGCAACCGGCAGGCGATCTGCCGGCACCAGCGGGACGAGCGCTTCGCTGGTCGCCAGATCCGTCTGCAAGGTCCGCAGGTCGCGATTATTGATGCCGATCAGGCGGGTTTCCAGGCCAAGGGCGCGGTCCAATTCGCGGCGGTCATGCACTTCCGCCAGCACCGCCATATCAAGCGACCGGGCGATGGCTTCCAATTCGCTGGCCTGTGCATCAGTCAGCGCTGCCATGATCAGTAGAATGCAATCCGCACCCATGGCACGGGCTTCAAACACCTGCCAGGGATGGATCATGAAGTCCTTCCGCAGCACAGGCAGCGCACAGGCGGCGCGCGCGGCTTCCAGATGCTCAACAGCGCCTTGAAACCAGGGCGCATCGGTCAGCACGGAAAGGCAGGCGGCGCCACCCGCTTCGTAGGCGCGGGCCAGGGCAGCGGGTTCAAACGGATCGCGGATCAGGCCGCCGGAAGGCGAGGCGCGCTTGATTTCCGCAATCAGCCCGGTGCGTCCTTCCCCAATGCGCTCACACAAGGCGCCGACGAAATCGCGCAAAGGCGGCGCGGCCGCAGCGCGGCGTTCGATTTCCGCCTGCGGCGTGATTTCCATCCGTTCGGCGACTTCGCGCGCCTTATCGGCCAGAATACGGGCCAGGGTGTCAGGGACCGATGCGGCATCGGTCGAGGGCACCGAGATATGGGGTGCATTCATCCAGGGGGGTCCTTGGGGGGGCATAACGCCCGGAGGCGCGCCAATACTCCAAACGCTGCCCCTTCGTCTATGGCCCGGGCAGCCAAAGCGACGCCGGCTTTCAGGTCAGCGGCCTTGCCCGCCACGATCAGTGACGCGGCGGCATTCAGCAAAACAACATCGCGATAAGCGCCATGGGCGCCGCGCAGCAAGGCTTCCAAGGCGGTGGCGTTTTCCGCCGGGTCCCCGCCCTTGAGCGCCGAGGCCGGGGCGCGGCTGAGGCCGGCATCTTCCGGGGTCACGGTAAATTCGCGGATCACACCATCCTGAAGCGCCACCACTTGGCTTTCGCCGGAAAGTGTCAGTTCATCCAGCCCCTGCCCATGCACCAGCCAGGCGCGTTCGGTGCCGAGTCGGGCGAGTGTCTCCGCCATGGGGCGCAGCCATTGGGGCGAAAAGGCGCCGGTCATCTGCCGCGTGACGCGGGCGGGATTGGCCAGCGGCCCCAGCAGGTTGAAAATGGTGCGCGTGCCCAATTCCATGCGCGGCCCGGCGGCGTGGCGCATGGAAGCGTGATGGCGCGGCGCCATCAGAAACACCATCCCCGCTTCGCGCAGCACTTCGGGCAGCCTTTCCATTGGCACATCCAGCGAAATGCCAAGCGCCGAGATCGCATCCGCCGCGCCGGAACGTGATGAGAGCGCCCGATTCCCGTGCTTCGCGACCGGCACGCCGCAGCCCGCCACCACCATGGCAGTAGTGGTCGAGATGTTCAGCGTGCCCGCCGCATCACCCCCGGTGCCGACGATATCCATCGCCCACGGCGGTGCTTCAATCGCCACCATCCGCGCGCGCATGGCGCGCACGGCGCCGGTCATTTCCTCGACCGTTTCGCCGCGCACGCGCATTGCCATCAGCATGCCCGCGATCTGCGCCGGTGTGGCTTCGCCCGCCATGATGATGCCGAAGGCTTCCTCGGCCTCGATCTCGGTCAGGCGGGCGCCGTCAGCCAGCCGTGCCAGGATGGGTTTCAGCGACATGGGATCAGGCCGGGACGGCAGCGCCATGGCTGGCGCCGGCCAGTTTCAGGAAATTGCGCAAAAG
>JBIIGZ010000272.1:0-2990 GCA_044236185.1 Roseomonas sp.
GCCCGCCGGAGGGCGCCCCCATCACGGTGCGGAAGGCCGCCGAAAACCGTTCAATATGGCCGACTTGCAGCACCCGCCCCTGCTGGGCCGCGAGCGCAATCAGCCGATCCGCCTGATCCAGGCTGGCCGCGATGGGTTTTTCGATAAAGACATGCCGCCCCGCCTGAAGCGCCTGTTCGGCCAGCGCATAATGAAACCGCGTGGGCGCGGCGATGATCACCGCCTCGGCCGCTGCGATCACTTCCTCCGGCGCAAGGGCCGGGGCGCCAACCTCCCCGGCGATCTGGGCGGCCCTATCGGGGGAAGCATCATGCAGCCCGATCAGGTGGATTGCGGGGTTGGCAGCGGCCTTCAAGGCATGGAATCGGCCGAAATGACCGACCCCCAAAATGCCCAGGCGTAGTTTTGTGGGGTTCACATTCATGCGTGGAAGCTACACCTAACCGGGGCGGGCTTGCATCCCCTGGGGTGCCTCGCCATTGTCCGCCCGCTCAACCAGGGGATTCCACCCGCTCATGCTTCATTTCGCGCGCTGGAAACAGGCTGTCATTCTCGGCGTTTGTCTGCTCGGGGTACTTTTGTGCCTGCCGAACCTTATGCCGCGTTCGGCCTTCCCATCCTGGCTGGAACCCCGCCAGATCAGCCTTGGGCTCGATTTGCGCGGCGGGTCCTATCTGCTGCTGGAAGTGGATTTGAACACTGTTGTGCGGGAAAGGCTGGAATCCGCGGTGGATGGCGTGCGCGGCAAGCTCCGCACCGCCAATATCCGCTATGTGAATCTGGGCGCCGATGCGCCCAATCGCCGCATGGGTTTCCGCGTGCTGGACCCAGCGCAGGCTGGCGCCGCAGCCGCGGCTTTGCGCGAATTGGCCGAACCCGTCACGTTGCCCACCGGCCAGAATGTCCCAGATATTGAGGTCACCACCACCCCTGATGGCACCGTCACCGCGAGCCTTACGGAAGCGGGGCTGCGCGCCAAGGCCAGCGCGGCGATCGAACAATCCATCGAAATCATTCGCCGCCGCGTGGATGAAACCGGCGTCGCCGAGGCGCTCATCGCCCGCCAGGGCCAGTCGCGAATTCTGGTGACGCTCCCCGGCGTGGAAGACCCCAATCGGATCAAGGATTTGCTGGGCCGCACTGCGCGCATGACGTTCCATCTGGTGGATGAAAGCGCCAATCTGGCCGGCAGCCCGCCCCCTGGTGTCATGTTCCTACCCAGCGAACGCCCCGGCGAACGTGTCGCAGTGCGCCGCAATGTCGCGGTGGATGGCAAGAACCTGACCAATGCCCGCGCAGGGCAGGATTCGCGCACTGGCGAATGGGTGGTGAATTTCACCTTTGATGGCACCGGCACCAGGCGCTTTGCCGATATCACGCGCGCCAATGTCGGGCGCCCCTTCGCCATTGTGCTGGATGACAAGGTGATCAGCGCGCCCGTGATCCGGGAGCCCATCACCGGCGGCCAGGGGCAGATCAGCGGTTCCTTCACCGTGCGCACGGCGAATGACCTTTCCGTGCTGCTGCGCGCCGGCGCGCTGCCCGCGCCGCTCAGTATTGTGGAAGAACGCACGGTCGGGCCGGAATTGGGCGCTGATGCGATTCGCGCCGGCATGATCTCACTGGCGGTCGGCACGCTGGTTGTCTTTCTGTACATGGGTTTTGCCTATGGGATTTTGGGCTGGTTCGCCAATATCGCGCTTGCCTTCAATATCGTGCTCCTCATGGCCGGGCTTTCGGTCTTGGGTGCGACGCTCACGCTGCCCGGCATTGCCGGGATTGTGCTGACGCTTGGCACGGCGTTGGATGCGAATATCCTGATCAATGAACGCATTCGCGAAGAAGTGAAAAACGGGCGAACGCCGATCAATGCGCTGGAGGCAGGCTATACCAAGGCATCCGGCACCATTCTTGACTCCAACCTGACCAACCTGATCGCCATGGCCTGTTTATATGGTTTTGGCTCAGGCCCGGTGAAGGGTTTTGCGGTTACGGTCGCCATTGGCACCATTGTGCAGATGTGGACGGCGACGGTGCTGACGCGGCTTTTCGTGTCCTGGTGGTATCGCCGGACGCGGCCCAAGGAATTGCCGGTTTTTCAGCGCCCGGGGCTTTCGCTGCTCGAACGCCTGCGTCGGCCATTATTCCGCATCTTCCCCGATGGCACGCGCATTCCCTTCATGCGCGGCGCCAAGATGGGGCTGATCATTTCCGCTGTTCTGTCCAGCATTTCGCTGGCCATTACCTTCCATCCGGGGCTCGAAAAGGGCATTGATTTCAAGGGCGGGGTGGAGATGGAAATCCGCACCCCTGGCCCCGGCGATATCAGCGTGCTGCGCGGCGCAGTTGGTGGGCTTGGCCTTGGCGATGCAACGCTGCTGCAATTCGGTGACCCTGCGACCTTCGCGCTCCGCCTGCCCCCGCAAGGTGATGAAGGTGGCGTGCAAAGGGCGGTCACTGCGGTGCGGGAGGCTTTCGAAAAAGCCATCCCAGGCACACGCATCCTGCGCGTCGAAGCCGTTGGCAACCGCATTTCGGATGAGCTGTTCCTGGGCGGGCTGATGGCGCTTGGCCTCAGTTTCCTAGCCATGCTGATCTATATCTGGATCAGGTTTGAATGGCAGTTCGGCATTGCAGCCATCACCACGCTGATCCTGGATGTCACCAAAACCCTTGGCTTCATGGTGCTGTTCGGTATTGAGTTCAACCTGACCACCGTCGCCGCGATCCTCACCATCATTGGCTTTTCGGCGAATGACAAGGTTGTGGTGTTCGACCGCATGCGCGAGAATTTGCGCAAGTTCAAAGCCATGCCGCTTGAGCAATTGGTGGATCTTTCCATCAATGAAACCATGAACCGATCACTCGGCACGTCCATGACCTTGCTGCTGTCCGCGCTGCCTTTGGCGCTGTTTGGCGGCGATACGCTGTCGGGCTTCGCCTGGGTCATGGTGGTCGGCATTGTGATTTCGGCCGGGTCTTCGGTCTTT
>JBIIGZ010000273.1:0-2989 GCA_044236185.1 Roseomonas sp.
AGCCGATTGTGGCCCTGGCTGACCGCAAGCCGCATCATTATGAGGCGTTGATTCGCCCGCTGCAGGCCGATGATACGACGATGTCGCATCCCGGCGAATTCGTCGCCCTGGCCGAAGCGGTGGGCCTGACCGAGGAACTGGATTGGGCCGTGCTCAAGGCTGTTTGGGAGGCAGCGGCCAATGCGGGCGGCACGCGGGTGGCGTGCAACCTGTCGGGGCTTTCCCTGCAGAGCCCAAAATTTCGTGCGGATATGAAGGAGCTGCTTGGCAATACGCCGGGCATGGCAGAGCGCCTGGTGGTGGAAATCACCGAAACTGCTGAAATCGAGGATGAGGATGAGGCAGCGCGTATGATCGCCTTGCTGCGGGAGCATAGCATCCCCGTATGCCTCGATGATTTTGGCGCCGGCGCGGCGGCGTTCCGGTATTTGCGCGCCTTCAAGGTGGATTATGTGAAGGTGGATGGCATTTACGTGGCCAATGCCTTGCAGAGCGAACGTGATCGGGGCTTTATCGCCGCCATGGTTGACCTTGCCCGCACGGTTGGCGCCCAGGTGGTGGCTGAACGTATTGAAACCGAAAGCGAAGCGGCGCTGATGCTTGAACTCGGCGTGCGCTATGGCCAGGGCTATCTTTTCGGCAAGCCGAAGATGGAGCTGGCATCGCGCCAAGCAGGGCTGGCCTGGCAAGAAGACACGTGAGTGCTTCGGCGCTGCCGCGCCTTTGCGTGGTGATCCCCTGTTACAATGAAGCGGCCAATGTGGCGCCCATGGTAGCACGGCTTGATGCAACCCTGGCCGGCATCGCCTGGGAAGCGATTTTCGTTGATGATGACAGCCCTGACGGCACCAGCGCCGCCGTGCGCGCGATTGCCATACAGGATGCGCGGATTAGGGGAATAAAGCGTATCGGGCGGCGCGGCCTTGCTTCCGCCTGCATCGAAGGCATGCTTGCGACATCAGCGCCCTATGTGGCGGTGATTGATGGCGATTTGCAGCATGATGAAACGCTGCTGCCGCGCATGTTGGTAGCGCTTGAAGCGGATGAAGCCGATATCGTGATCGGCAGCCGCAATATCGAAGGCGGCGACAAGCAAGGCGGGCTGACCGCCGTGCGGCAAATGATTTCTGATACCGGCGCTGCCCTTGCCAATGCGGCATTGCCGATGCGCGTGAGTGATCCGATGAGCGGTTTCTTCGCCCTGCCGCGCGATGTGTTTGAAGAAGTGGCGCCCCGCCTGACCGGCACGGGCTTCAAGATTTTGCTGGATATTTTGCTGTCAGCCAAACGGCCTTTGCGCAGCCTGGAAATTCCTTATTCCTTCCGCGCGCGTGTGGCGGGCGAAAGCAAGTTGGATGCGGCGGTGCTGCTGGAATTCGGGGGCCTGCTTGCGGATAAGGCGCTGGGGGGCGTGGTGCCACTCCGGTTCCTGTCCTTTGCTGCCGTGGGTGCCATTGGTGTGCTGGTGCATTTGGCGGTGCTTGGGCTGCTGCATGGCATGGGCGGGATTGGCTTCAACACAGCGCAATGGGCCGCCACCTTTGCCGCCATGACGGCGAATTTCCTGCTGAATAACCGCATCACCTATCGTGATCGGCGATTGCGGGGGCCGGCGCTGCTGCGTGGCCTTGTGTTGTTTTATCTCGTCTGCGGGCTAGGCGCCGCGGCCAATATCGGCATTGCCAATCTGCTGCTGCGCGATGGCGTGCTGGCCTGGGGCCTGGCCGGCGCGGCGGGGGCGGCCCTCACGGTGGTGTGGAATTACGCGGTTTCCGCCACGCTGGTCTGGCGGGCCAAGTGAACCCTTGGCTGGTTGCGCTTGTTGCGCTGACAGGCTTGCGCCTGCTGCTGGCGGCGATTCTGCCACTTTCCCCGGATGAGGCTTATTACTGGGTCTGGTCGCGTAACCTTCAGGCTGGATATCTGGACCATCCGCCCATGGTCGCGATTTTCATCTGGCTCGGCACCGCGCTGGCGGGTGAGAACGCGCTTGGCGTGCGGCTTTTGGGGCCGGTTTCGCTGTTCATTGGCTCCTTGATGCTGGCGCGCAGCGCGGAGGATCTTTTCCCCGGGCGGGGCGCCGGGCCTTGGGCGGCAGCGCTGATGAACGCCACGCTTTTCGCTGCCCTCGGCGCCGTGACGATGACGCCGGATACGCCCCTACTTTTCTTTTGGGTCGCCACGCTGTGGGCCGTAGCGCGGGCGCATCGGAGCGGGGATGCGCGCTGGTGGTTGGCCGCCGGGGTTTTTGCGGGCGGGGCGCTGCTGTCCAAATATACCGCTGCCTTGCTCGGCTTCGGCCTGGTGCTGTGGTTGGTGCTGCTGCCTGAGGCGCGGCGCTGGCTGATGCGCTGGCAGCTTTGGGCGGGGGGCGCTTTGGCGATGGCGTTGTTTGCGCCAGTGATTTTTTGGAATGCCGCGCATGAATGGGCATCCTTCGCCAAGCAGGGCGGGCGCACGGCAGCCGGCGGCGCGGGGCAAAGCTTGCGTTGGCTCGGCGAATTGCTGGGTGGGCAGGTGGCTTTGGTCACACCCTTGGTATTTCTGTTGTGTGTCGTGGGCGCCTTCATGGCGATGCGACAGGTCTGGCGCGCGCGCGATGCCGGGGCGGGGTTGTTGCTCGCGCTGATCCTGCCGGGTGCGGCGATTTTTGTCTGGCAGGCTTTGGGCAGCCGGGTTCAGGGGAACTGGCCGGCGATCCTTTACCCCAGCGCCGCCATTGCTGCCGCCGCGCTGCTGCCCGCTTCTTGGCTACGGCTGCGCATGCCTGCCTTGGCGCTAGGGTTTGCGATGGCGGGCGCGGCCTATTTGCAAGCTACCGCCGCGCCCTTGCCGCTGCCCCGCCGCCAGGACCCGACGCTCGCGCGGCTTGGCGGCTGGGATGGGCTGGCGGCTGACCTTGCACGGGCTGCTCAGCGTGAAGGTGTTGCTTTCATCGCTGCTGAGGAATATGGGCTGGCTTCCGGCATGGCTTTCCGTCTGCCGCGTG
>JBIIGZ010000129.1:0-9635 GCA_044236185.1 Roseomonas sp.
GCCCACCACCGTCACATCCTGTGGGCGCTTTGGCATGGCAATCACATCGCCAGGTTCCATCAGCATGTCCAAATCCGGCCGCGCCAGCAGGATCACCGGATTAGCCTCCACCACCACGCGCCCGGCGGCGCGCGCTTCGCGCATGGTCGCGGCCAATTCCCGCCCGGCCTTCATGGCGCCACCAACATCGGAAGTACCGCCCCGGGCACCCGGCAGCGTCTGGCCTGCCGCCAATTGCACCAGGCTGCTTTCCAGATCACGCGCGGTGCGCGCAAAGCCTTCCTGCTGACGTTGGCGCACGCTTTCGCGCGTGAAGACCGCGCCATAGGGAAAGGCCTCGGCCGTCAACCCGCCGGCGCGCGCGATCACATCTGAAAGCCGCTCACCACGGCGCAATTCGTAGCTGCCGGGGTTGCGGAATTCGCCAAGCAGCAGCACCGGCCCGCTATCCAGCGCATCCTCACGCCGCGGCACGCGCAGTGCCTGACGTGGTGACACCATCTTCGCCCCACCACCCAGGCTCACGCGCGTCACTTGCCCCGTCAGTGCCGGGTTCGCCACTGCATGCGCGACATCAGGCGCCCTTGCATTGCCAAGCGCCGTCGCACCACCCGCGATCGCCAGCGCATCGGCCATGGGGGTGTCTTCCATCATTGGGTAAAGGCCGGGCGCGCGCACCTCGCCCGTTACCAGCGCGGCCTGATCCAGCAGGAAGCCGGCCAGTTCCGGCACTTCCTGGAAAATACGCGGGCAGCGCGCCTCACCCATTTCGGGAAAGCCTGTGGCCCGCGCATGGGCAAAGCGGGCAGGGGAGGCCTGTGCCGCCTGGGCAAGCTGCGTCAGCGCGACGCATTCGCCGCCCTGCATCGCCGTTGCCTCGCCCCGCAAGGCGCGTTGGATGGCGCTGCCGGCAAGCCATTGGATATCAGCGCGGGAGAAGACAATCACCTCATCCCCATCGCGCAACGCCGGCCCGCCGCGCCCTTCCAGCGCGCGCGCCAGATCAAAGCCCAGCAAATGGCGCTGGCCGCTGCGCTGATCCGGGCGCAGCACCACGGCAAAGCGCGTATAGGGATCGGGGCCCAATTGGCGGTGATCCGCAATCAGGCTGCGCACGGATAGCCCCTGCCGCCCATTGGCCGCGCGGGTGATTGGCATGGCAACATGGCCTGAAAGCCTGATGGTATTCGCGGCCACATCCGCACCCGGTCGCACCAGCAGCGCATCGCCGCGCTTGAGGCTGGCGCTGGCGGCAAGTTCGGCAAAGCTCCGCCGCCCCTGCGCATCGCTTTGCTGTACCAAAAGCCGATTGCCGCTGGGGCGGAGCGGCCCGCCAGCCAGCGTGAGCGCATCTTCCAGCCCCATGGCGGCCTGGCGGGCGGGCAATTCATAAATGCCAGGCCGCGCCACATCGCCGGCAATCGCCACCACGCCCCCCAAAGGCGGCACCAGAATGCGCTCACCTTCCCGTAAGCTGAGATCAGCCCCACCCGGTGCATCAGCCAGCAGAGGGTAGAGGTCCACCTGCCGCGACCCCACCGGCCCTTCGATCCTAATGGCACGCAAGGACCCGCTCCGCCGCACCCCCTCAGCGGCTGCCAGCGCATCCAAAACACTGGCCAGCGCGGTCAGGGTTTGAAAGCCAGGGCGCATCACCTCGCCGCCCACGAAAACGCTGATCTGGCGGATGGCGCCAATGGAAAGAAAGACTTCTGACCCGCCCAATTCCCGCGCCGCGCGAGTTTCCATATCGGTGCGCAGATCAGCAAGGCTGCGCCCGGCGGCGGGAATGGGCGGCAATTCGGGCAGCAGCAGCATGCCATCCCGCCCGATTCTGAGGGCGAGCGTTTGCCGCGCGCGGCCGCGCAGCGCCACCACCACCTCATCGCCCGGTCCCAGTATGTAGGAACCGGGCAGGGCGCCGAAGCTAGGCGGTGGGGCGGCGCCGCCGCGAAAAGTGTCATAGCCGAATTGGCGGAGTTCCGGCTGTTCCAGCCTTTCGGCGAAGAAGGCTTCAATGTTGGAAAGATTGGGCGCTGGGCGCGGGGTGGGGGTCACGGCTTGCTGTGTCGGGGCCGCTGGCGCGGTGATGGCGGCTTCAAGGACTCGAGCAACAATCTCCCGCTGCGTTCCTGGGGGCAGGTTGGGCAAATTCGTCCCCCCCGGCAGGCTTGGTGGTAGGCTGGGCGGGGCGAGGAATTGTGCCCCGGATTGTGCTGCTGCGGGCAGGGGTGTCGTGAAAAGCCACAAAATCAGCACGCTAAGACACAATTGCGATGCACTCTTCCAGCGACCTGTTTTGGCGAAGTGAGACATAAAACACACCCAAAAATATGGTTGAATTATTCTTAACACAACCATAGATTGTTATACAACGATCTATATCACTCAAGGAGGCGTAACGTGCCAGGAGATACAATTCTTGGCGAAGCCCGACATTCAACGAACATCCTGCCCGGATGGCGCGGCTTTTGGCTAAACGCCGATGCGGCTTGGCGCCTTGGCCCGCGGCCTGTCGCGCTTTTTGTCTGGCATCGTCTGCGTCTTGCGACTGGGATCACCCGTTACGCCCTGCCGGATCAGCCAGTACCGTGCGGCCCGTTTTTGCCCAAAGCCACCGCATTGCCCATGGCGCCACTGGACTGGCACGGGCCTTTTGACGCCAGGGCCCATGCGCTGGATGTCCTGGCCCGCCCCGGCCCGGATATTCGCGGCCTTTGGGAAGCGCATCGCCTTGGTCCGCTGCTGACGCTCGCCCAAGCCAGCGCGCGCGATCCTAAGGGCCCGCATCTGAATCAGGCCGAGGCGTTCCTTGCCGATTGGGCCGCCGCCAACCCGCCCTTTCTTGGCCCTGGCTGGGCATGCGCGCAGGAAGCGGCCCTGCGCGCCATGGGGATCAGCCTTGCTCTTGCCTTGCTGGGCGCGGATCGGCGGCTCAGCGCCGGTGCACGAGAATTGCTCGCCCTGCACGCGCGGCGCATCCGCGCCACACGCGCCTATGGCGCGGCGCAGGATAATAATCACCCGATCAGCGAAGCAGCGGGGCTGTTTGTTTGCGGCTTGCTGCTGGGCCGGGCGCGGGATCAGCGCGCCGGGGCGCGGGGGCTATCGCGCGCTATCGCGCGGCTGGTCTCGCCCTGCGGGGCCTTTGCCCAGGCCTCCCCGGCCTATCACCGGCTGACGCTGGATGTGCTGGCGATTGCTGAGTGGTTCCGCCGCCGCCATGGCGCGCCCGACTTTGCTGCGCCATTCGCCGCGCGCGCCGCCGCAGCGACGCAATGGATGGCCCGCATCATGGCCCCCAACGGCGCCTTGCCCCGTATCGGGCCCTGTGACGATTCGGCCTTTGCCGATCTGTCTGGCTTTGGCGCCGGCGATGCTCGCGCCAGCCTGGAACGGGCATCGCGGCTTTTCCTCGACGCCAGCGCCGGCCTGCCGGATGATCCCGGCTGCCGTGCCCTTGGCTTGATCACCGCGCCCGCCAAACCCGCGCCGGAGGCTACCCATTGGCGCAGCGCCGGCTGGTTCGGCCTTGCCGGGGCAGGGGGTGCACGCGGGGTACTGCGCACCGGCGTGCCACTCCGTTTCCGGCCGGGTCAGGCGGATTTGCTGCATTTCGACCTGTGGGATGGCGATGAAAACCTGCTGCGCGACGGCGGCAGTGGCGCCTATTTGCCGCCGCCGGGCTTTGACTGGTGGCAAAGCATGCTGGCCGGCGGGGCCGGGCATAATCTGATCACCTTTGATGATGCCGAGCCCATGCCTCGGCTTGGCCCCTTCCTGTTCGGGCGCTGGCCACGCTGCCGCGCCATTCCCGATGGCGCCAAAACCCGTGATTGGCGCGGCAATCGCCACGCGAGGCGCATTGAATGTCGCGGGCGGCGCTGGCGTGTGGAAGATCAGGTAGGCGGCGATTTCCGGCGCCTTGCGTTGCGCTGGCGACTTTGCCCTGGCGATTGGCAGCGCATCGCCGATGGCGTGGAAAGCGCCAAGGCGCGCATTACGCTGGCCGCCGATGCGCCCTTCAGCCTGGAAGTGATCCGCGGCTGGGAAAGCCCAGCCTATGGGCGGGTGGAGCCGGCACCGGTGCTGGAACTTCGCGCCCAACGCCCGATCCGGCGGATTTTCACGGAAATCGCCCTGCCCGCCAAAATGGGGGGCTGCTGATGCCACTGCCGCTGCTGCTGATGGGGCTTTGGGCTTGGCGCGCAAGATTGGCGCTGATCCTGCTGCTGCTTTGGGTGGGGGGCGCGGCCGCCATTCTGCTCTGGCCGCGCGGCCATGTGGCGCGCGCCCAGGTGGCGCCGGCGGAAAGCACTTCCTTCGCCATATCGGCTTTGCTCTCGCCCCAGACGCTCAGCCACAGCCAAACCCAGGATACGCGTCCCGGCGGCAATTTTGCTGTCTATTTGGCTGCGCTGCGCTCGCCCGAGGCAGCGCGCATGCTCACCACCGAAACCCCGCTGCTCCAGGCGCTGGAGCGCACCCGCCAGGACTCGCCGCTCGCGGGGCTGCGGGCCTCATTGGGTCTCAATCGTGCGCTGGATGCGGATGATGTGCTGGCGTGGCTTGAACGATATTTATCGGTAAGTCAGAACCTTGGCAGCATTACTTGGACGCTTGAATTAACCCACGCTGACCCCGCACTTGCGTTGCACGCCCTGATCAGCCTGCACCGCTTTGCCGAGGCCAAGGTGCGGGCAGACCTTGCCGATCAGGCCGCGCGGCGGGTCGCGGCTCTGGAGGCGCGGCTATCCGGCGAAAGCGATATCTTCCTGCGCAACAGCCTTTACGATCTTCTGGCCCAGCAACAACGCGCTGGGCTGGTGGTGGCGGCGGATGAGGCGGTGGCGGCACGGCTCATCGCGGCGCCCATGGTGGAAGCCCGGGCCTCCCGCCCCAATCGGCCGCTTTTGCTCGGGCTTTGGCTGCTGGTGGTGCCGCTTGCGGTGCTGCTGGGCGCGGCGGGGGTGCTGCTGATGCGAAGCGCCTTCCGCGATGCCGCGCTGATCACACGCCGCCCTGCCATGCAGGGGGATTGAGGGTGCAGTCCGATGAGACACAGCTTGCGCCGCGCCTTGATGCGCTGGCCTGGATCGCCGGGGCGGCCACGGCGCTGTTGCACCTTGCCGGCGCATTGAAATCCATTCCCCTGATCGGGGCTTTATCCATTGATTTTACGGTATTAATTGCGGCGCTGGCGCTGCCCTTGCTGATGCTTTGCGCCATGACGCGGCGCTGGGCGGTTGCGCCCGATATCGGCCTGCCGCTCGCGGCCATCGGTGCGCTTTGGCTTTGGTTGGTTCTGGCCGGGTGCTGGTCTGCCTCTGGCGCGGTTTTGGCCGCCAAATTGCCGGAGATTACCTTGCTCGGGCCGGTCATGTTGCTGGCCGGGCTGATCGTCGCGGGGGATGAGGCCGCCTTGCGCGGCTTTTGCGCGGGCGCGCTTGGTGCGGGGGCAGCGGTGGCGGCAAGCCTCGCAGCCAATCTTGCTGGGGGTAGCGTTGCGCTCGGCGGGCTGCCCGGCGCCGATCCGGAGAAATGGCGCATCGCCTATCAGGTGACGGGGCTCGCCATTGCAACGGCGGCCGCTTTGGCGGCGGTAGGCTGGGCAGAAGCGCGCGGCGCATGGACAAGGCTTTTTTGGTTGGGGGCGGCCCTGGCCCTGGCGGTCGGCGCCCTGCTGCCCGGCGGGCGCGCGGCGCTTCTGGCGCTGGCGCTTTGCCTGGCTTCCGGGCCGGTGCTGATCCTGCTTCGGCAGCAAAAAACCGGGCTGGCGGCGTTTTGGCTGTTCGTTTTGCTTGGCCTTGCTGGCATTGCGCTTGGGTTTGTGGGGGGGGACCCTAGCCAAGCCGTCCGCGCCGTTGAACGCATTCTCGCGCCGAATATGCTGGAAAGCTCCGGTCGAGGGCCGCTTTGGGGCACGGCGCTGCACCTCGTGGGGCAGGCCATGCCCTTTGGGCTTGGCACGGGCGGCTTCAGCCTGGCGGCGGGGTTTGGCGAATGGCGCGGGCGGCATCCGCATAATCTTGGCATCGAAGCCTTGGTGGAGGCCGGGCTGCCCGGTTTTGCCCTTTGGCTGATCGCCTTTGGCGGGGCGGCCTTCGTGTTCTGGCGGCTTGGGCGGAACGCACCATCCTGGCGTGTGGCGCGGCTTTTGATGCTGTGCCTGCCGATGGCGGTGACGCTGCAGGTCTCAACCGATCTCGGCAATCGCATGGCCTGGCTCACGTTGGGCCTCGCACTTGGGATTGGGGTCACGACGCGGGCGCCGATCAGGGGGGCAGGGCATGTACGCGCTTTGGGGTAAGGCAGTGCTTGATCGCAGCGTGGCGGCGCTGGTGCTGGTGCTGGGCGCGCCGGTCTTGGCGCTTTTGGCACTTGCGGTGCTTCTTGCCTTGGGCAGGCCGATCCTGTTTCTTCAGCGTCGTGCTGGGCGGCATGGTGTGCCCTTCACACTGATAAAGTTCCGTTCCATGGATGAGGGCTCGGCGCCGGATGCGGCGCGGCTTGGCCGCTTCGGGCGCTGGCTCAGGGCCAGTGCGCTCGATGAATTGCCGCAATTGGTCAATGTCTTGCGCGGTGAGATGAGCCTGGTGGGGCCGCGCCCCTTGCCGTGCGACTATACCCCATTCTTCAGCGCGGCGGAGTCTGAGCGCTTGCGGGTCATGCCCGGCCTGTTTGGACTGGCCCAGGCGCGGGGGCGCAATGCCCTGCCTTGGGCACATCGGCTGGCTTGCGATGTGCGGTATGCGCGGCATGCCCCTGAATTTACGGCCGATGTGAAAATTATCCTTAGCTGCTGCGCCTTGCTGCTGCGTGGCCAAGGGGCGACCATGCCTGGTCATGCGACCTCCCCGCGTCTTGATGAAAGCCTGATCCAGGGCGCGGCGCCGACACTTCCGGGGTGCGACGCGTGACAGCGATGCCCTCTCCGGCACCTGCCGCTCAGCTTCGGCCAAGGCCACCCAGGCCAGCGCGTAGTTTGGCTGCGCCTATCCTGCTTTCGCCGCCGCATCTGACGGGGCGGGAGATAGCGGTGCTGGAAGCGAGCCTTGCCTCGGGCTGGCTGGCCCCGGCTGGTCCCGCACCGCGCGCCTTTGAGGCCGCCTTTGCCGAGGCTACCGGCTTTGCGCATGTGCTGGCCGTGGCCTCCGGCACCGCAGCGCTCACGCTTGCCTTCAGGGTGCTGGGTATCGGACCTGGGGATGAGGTCTGGGTCCCAAGCTTCACCTTTATCGCTTCTGTGGCACCGGCAGTGCAGATGGGTGCGATACCTCGCTTCTTGGATGTCTGCCCCGAAAGCTGGACACTTGACCCAACGATACTGGCAGCGGAGCTTTGGCAGGCTGCGCGGCAAGGCAGGCTGCCCAAGGCTGTGGTGGCGGTGGATATCTATGGCCAATGTGCCGCTTTGCGGGCCATTGCCTCGCTTTGCGCTGGATATGGTGTGGCCCTGATCTCCGACAGTGCCGAGGGGCTTGGTGCCTCTCAATCGGGGCTTTCTGCCGGGCGCGGCGCGCGGCTCGCGGCGTTTTCCTTCAATGGCAATAAGATCATCACTGCAGGCGGCGGCGGGGCGCTCGCTTCCGATGATTCAAGGCTGATCGCGCATGCCCGGAGCCTCGCCGATCAGGCCAAATCCCCGGCACCGCATTATGAGCACGCCAGCACCGGCTATTCCTTCGGCATGTCATCCTTGATGGCGGCGGTAGGGTTCGCGCAATTGGCGAAACTCGGCGATCGCGTGGCGCAGCGGCGGGCGATCTTCGCACGGTACCGGGAAGCGCTTGAGGATTTGAAGGGCATTGCCTTCATGCCGGAAGCGCCCTGGGGCCAGTCCTCACGCTGGTTGACCGCCATGTTGATAGACGCGGAGGTCTTCGGCCTCGACGTTGATGCGCTGCGCCGCCGTTTGGCTTCCGAGGGCATTGAAACCCGCCCGACCTTTAAGCCCTTGCATATGCAGCCGGTGTTTCGCGATGCGCCGCGCGTGGGTGGCGCCGTGGCAGAAGCGCTGTTTGTGCGGGGGCTTTGTCTGCCATCCGGCAGCGGCATGACGCCCGCGGTGCAGGATAGGGTGATCCGTGCCATTCGCGCGGCGGTGCGCGGCTGACGCCCATGCATATCCTTTATCTGCACCAGCATTTCAGCACGCCCGATGGCAGCACCGCGACACGGAGCTTCGCCTTTGCCCGCGCGCTGGTGGCGCGTGGCCATCGCGTGACGCTGGCGACCGGGCGCTATCAGGGTGCAGAGACCGGGATATCCGGTCCCTTCCGCAAGGGCCGGCGGGAAGGGCGGGTTGCGGGGTTCCAGGTGGTGGAATGGAATATCCCTTGCGCCAATGCCATGGGCATGGCGGCCCGCAGTATCGCGTTTTTGCGTTACGCGGCGGCGGCAACGCGGCTTGCGCTCCGGGAGAAGCCTGATCTGGTGATCGCTTCATCCACCCCGCTGACGGTGGTGCTGCCGGCGTTATGCGCCAAGGCGTTTCGTGGCATTCCCTTCATTTTCGAAATCCGCGACCCCTGGCCGGAATTGCCGCGCGCCATGGGGGTGCTGCCCGCGCCGATTGCCCCCTTCATGGAGTTTCTCGCCAATCTTGCCTGCCGCCGCGCGGCGGCAGTGGTTGCCTTGTCTGAGGGCATGGCCGAGACCGCCCGCGCGCGCGGCGCCGACCCGGCGCGGGTTCAGGTCATCGGCAATGGCTGTGATCTTGATCTATTCGGCCCCCATATTGCCCCCTGGCGCCCCGCCGAAGCCGCCCCTTGGGAGGTTTTGGCGCTTTATGCCGGCGCCCATGGGCGCGCCAATGGGCTACGGATTTTGGTGGAAGCGGCAAGGCTTTTGGCCGCGCAGGGAGATACCAGGCTGCGCATTCTGCTGGTGGGTGAGGGGGCAGAGAAAGCCGCCCTGATGCGTGCGGCCAATGGCTTGCCCAACATCACCTTCCTGCCGCCCATGCCCAAGCGCGACGTCGCCGGGCTTTTTGCCGGCAGCCAAATCGCGCTGCATATCCTGGCCGATTGCCCGGCCTTCGCCGCCTGGACAGCACCCAATAAGCTGATGGATGGGCTGGCAGCGGGCCGCCCCGTCATCACCACCGCGCCCGGTGATGCCGCGCGGCTTTTGACCGAAGGTGGTGCGGGGGTGGCCGTGGCACCTGGTGACGCCGCTGGCTTGGCGGCAGCCCTGGTGAGCCTGGTGGAAGACCCCGCGCGGCGCGCTGCCATGGGGGAAGCAGCGCGCTGCCTTGCGGTGCGGCAGCATGATCGCCGCCTGCTCACCGCACGTTTTGTCGCGCTGGTGGAGGCCATGCCATTCGCTCAGCCTGCGCTGTCCAAGCCAGTGCATCTTGCAGTTGTAGGAAGGGGCTGATCATGCTGCCGGAGCTTCATTTGATTGCCGCAGTCAGGCCCAATTTGCCGAAACTCGCCGCGCTTTGGCATGCGCTGGCCGAGGGGCCGGAATTCTGCAAACCCGTGCTGCTGCATACCGGCCAGCATGAGGATCCGGCCATGTTCGGCGTGCATTTCGCCGATCTTGGCCTGCCTGCGCCCGATATCGCGCTGGGGGTTTCAGGCGGCAGCCATGCCGTGCTGACGGGGCGTTCCATGATTGCCTGCGAAACC
>JBIIGZ010000274.1:0-2962 GCA_044236185.1 Roseomonas sp.
TATTTGCCCGCGGCGCAGCGCCCGCAGCCCGATCCGACACTGGTTGAAAAGCTGGTTGAGATGATTGCGGCTTGCGAAAAGCCCATCATCATCGCAGGCCGCGGGGCGAAGCTGTCCCAGGCGCGTGAAGCGATTGAGGAAATGGCGGAAGCCATGGGCGCGCTGCTGACGACATCGCTGCAAGCCAAGGGGCTGTTTACAGGCAATCGTTTCGCCATGGATATCTCTGGCGCCTATGCCAGCGATTTCTCGCGCGAACGCTTTGCCGAGGCTGATCTGGTGATCGGGCTTGGCGTTGGGCTTGGCGCCTATACGACGGAAAGTGGCTACCTCTATCCCGGCGCGCAGACGGTGCAGATTGATATCGGCCCGCGTGGGCTATGGCAGGGGCTGCGCACGGCGGATTTGCATATCCGCGCCGATGCCAAGGCGGCGGCAGAAGCGGTGACTGCGGCGATCAAGCGCCATGGGGCTTCGGGCAAGCGCTTCCGCAGCGATGAAATGGCTGCCTTGATTGCCGCCGATGTGCCGGACCGCAAGGAATTCACCATCGCGCCCGGCACGGTTGATCCGCGCAAGGCGATCATGGAATTGGATGCGGTGGTGCCGAAGGATTGGGATGTGGTGATTGGTGGTGGCCATTACCTTGGCTTCGCCATGACCTATCTGAAGGGTCGCGCCGCCGAACGCTATCATGTGGTGAGCGATTTCGGCGCGATCGGCAATGGCCTGCCGGCGGCGATTGGTGTCGCTGCCGCGCGCAAGGATGGCAAGGTGCTGCTGATTGAAGGCGATGGCAGCTTGCTGATGCATATCCAGGAATTGGAAACCGCGCGTCGGCATGGCACAAAATTTCTGATGGCGATCATCAATGATGGCGGCTATGGCGCGGAGATTCACAAATTCCGCGCCGGCAATATTGATGCCGGCATTGTCATTCATGGTCGCGGCGATTTGGCGGGTGTGGCCAATGGCTTTGGCGTGCGCGGCCAGACGGTCAGCGCGCTTGGCCAAATGGGCGCGATGTTCGAGGCCCACCAAAGCGGCAATAGCGCCAGCCTTTGGGATGTGCATACCGATGATACGGTGGTGTCCCGCCCCTATCGCCGTATTCATTACGGGGAAGCCTGAATCAAAACGGGCGCTGCCTGATCCGGCAGCGCCCGTTTTGTTTGGTCGCATTTTCCGAGGCGCCAAGTGTTCCACTTGGCTTGAAAATGCTCACTTATCCGGTCGCATTTTCCGAGTCGCCAAGTGATTCCACTTGGCTTGAAAATGCTCCGGCCCGCTTCGATCAGCGCCCGCGAAAGACGGGCACCCTTTTTTCGCGGAAGGCGGCAAGCCCTTCCTGAATATCTTCGCTTTCCTTGCAAAGCCGCGCGCGTTCGGCACAGGCCGCAACATCCAGCCTGCCATGGCCGATTTCATTCAGCGCCTGCTTCATGCCCTGAACCGCGAGCGGCGCGCCATTGGCGAGCGTGTTCGCAAGTTGATCTACCGCCGCATCCAGGTCCGAAGGTGCCACTAGTTGCGTGAGGTAGCCGATGCGGAGCAATTCCTCGGCCCCCAGCTTTTCTGCGGTCATGAACAGGCGCTTCGCATTGTTCAGCCCAAGGCGGGAGACATAACGCGATAGCCCGGTTGGGTAGTAATGCACGCCAAGCCGCGCGGCCGGCATGAACATTTCCATCCCCGTCACACCAATGCGGAAATCGGCCGTCAGCGCGAAATCCGTGGAGCCGCCATAAACCCCGCCTTGCAGCCGGCAGATCGTCGGTACACGCACCGCTTCAAACCGGTCCACCATGGCCTCAAAACTCGGCGCGCGGGCAGCGGCCTCCTTATCCTCGGCAAAGCCGCCCAAATGAAAGCCGGCGCTGAAGGCCGGGCCGCTCGCGGCGATCACCAAAACGCGAAGGGACGGGTTGGCATCCACCTGATCGAGATGTTCCATAATGCGGACGATATCGCCGGGCTCCACGCGATTGCGGTGGCGGGAGCGATGCAGCCGGATGGTGGCGCGGCTGCCGGCAATCTCAAGGCTCGGCGGGTCAAGGCGGGTATCTTCGGTCATGGGGTCCCTCTCATGGGCGCATGTTTTCTCAGATTTCGGGCTGCGGCGCCATTGCAAGGAGCGCCTCGCAAACAAAAAAGGGCGGCCCGAAAGCCGCCCCAATGCCGCGATGGATAGGCCCGATCAGCCATCCACCTTGATGTTATTGGCCTGAATGACCTCACGAAATTCATCGCGGTGGCGCGCAAGGAAGGTGGCGAAATCGGCCGTATTGCGGAATTGCGGCTGGAAGCCGATCTGCGCCAGACGAGCCTTCACGTCTGACGTCGCAAGGGCCTTTTCCATCTCTGCTGCCAGACGCTCCACAATCGGGCGCGGGGTTGCGGCGGGGACCATATAGCCGCCAAAAGCACCGGCATCATAACCCTCAACACCCGGCAGGCGGGCCAGCGGCATGAGGTCCGGCTGCAATTCCGTGCCATCCTTCAGGCTGACGCCAAGTGCGCGCACCGCGCCCTGACGGAACAGGGCCGAGGTCGCGACAAGGGTTTCAATGGCGAAATCCACCTGGCCGGCGGTCACGGCGGTCAGGCCCGGGCCGCTGCCCTGGAAAGGCACATGCACGGCGTCCAACTTGGCCTTGGACAGGAACATCAGCGTAATCAGATGCGCCGCCGCACCGGTGCCGGAAGTGGCATAGGTGTATTTGCCAGGCTCCGCCCGGACGCGGGCCACGAATTCCGCCGCAGTCTGCGCCGGGAAATCCTTGCGGACGATCAGCACGTAAGGAGAGATGCCGATCTGCCCGACCGGGACGAAATCCTTGTTCACATCATAGGGTGTGCGCTGCACCAAGGGCGCCGTTGTGAAGGGGCCAGTGGAAGCGGCCAGAACGGTATAGCCATCGGGTGCGGCCTTGGCGACCAGATCGGTGCCGATCATGCCGCC
>JBIIGZ010000130.1:0-9583 GCA_044236185.1 Roseomonas sp.
TATCTATGTGCGGGAAGGCTGCTATGTCTGCCATAGCCAGATGATCCGCCCCTTCCGCGATGAATTGGAACGCTATGGCCATTTCAGCCTGGCGGCAGAAAGCATGTATGATCACCCGTTCCAATGGGGCTCCAAGCGCACCGGGCCGGATTTGGCGCGGGTTGGTGGCCGCTATTCGGATGATTGGCATGCGGCGCATTTGCGCTCCCCACGCGCGGTGGTGCCGGCTTCCATCATGCCGCCCTATTCCTTCCTGGATCGGCCTTTGGATTATGAACGCGTGGCGGATCATTTGCGCGCGCTGCGTGCGGTTGGTGTGCCTTACAGCGATGAAATGATCGCAAATGCCAAGGCCGATCTGGAAGCTCAGGCGCGGCCGGATGCGGATGCCGCTGGCCTCAATGCCCGTTATACGCGGGCACGCCAGAGCGCTTTTGATGGCGATCCTCTGCGCATCACGGAAATGGATGCGCTGGTGGCGTATTTGCAGATGCTCGGCACGCTCGTGGATTTCCGCGATGTGACGCCGGCGCAGTTGCGCCAGCAGTAAGGGGAGGGCCTTCGCAATGGAAAGCCTGGTTGAACTCTACCCCGCACTCCGTGCCCTTTGGGTGGCTTGGTTCTTTGTCCTGTTCCTGGGGATGGTGTGGTTCGTGATGCGGCCATCGCGGCGCAAGCATTTCGAATCCCTTGGCGATATACCGCTGCGCGATGACCGCGCGCCGCCCCGCTCGTAAGGAGTATCGGCCATGCCGACGAAAATCGAAAAAGATAGCCTGAGCGGTCAGAACACCACCGGCCATGAATGGGATGGGTTGAAGGAACTCAATACGCCCTTGCCCAAATGGTGGCTTTGGACCTTCTATGCGACCATCGCTTTCGCTCTGGTTTGGGTGGTGATCTATCCGGCGCTGCCTATTCCTGGGGCGACTGGCACTTCCGGCTGGATCGCGCGTGAAGCGGTGGTGCGGGATGTGCAGCAGGCGGAAGCGCGGATGGCACCGATGATGTCGCGCCTACGCGCGGCCACGCCGGAACAGATCACGGCCGATCCGGAATTGCGCGCCTTTGCCATGGCGGGCGGGCGCGGCGCCTTCGCCAATAATTGCGCCAGCTGCCATGGCGCGGGCGGGCAGGGGGCATTGGGTGGTTTTCCGTCCCTTGCCGATGATGAATGGATATGGGGCGGCAGCCTTGATGCCATTCACCAAACGATCACCCATGGTGTGCGCGCCAATGAAAGCGATGATCAGCGCCAAAGCATGATGCCGCGCTTCCTGATCGATGGTTTGCTGACGCGCCCGCAGGTGAATGACGTGGCGGAACATGTGCTGACCTTCACCAATCGCGCGACGGATCAAGCTGCGGCTGCGCGTGGCGCCGCACTTTACGCCGATAATTGCGCTTCCTGCCATGGCGAGAAGGGCGAGGGCAATCGCGACCTTGGTGCGCCGCGCTTGAGTGACCAAGTCTGGCTTTATGGCGCCGACAAGGCTTCCATCGTGCAGAGCATTTCCAATGCACGCGCCGGTGTGATGCCTAGCTGGGGCAAGCGGCTTGATCCCGCAATCATCAATATGCTGACGGTCTATGTGCATAGCCTTGGCGGCGGTGAATAGGAAAAGCGCGGTCTATTCCAATGGGCGAGATCAAAACCCCCGATAGGCTGAAGCCTGAGGCTGCGGAAGCTGCTGCGCCTTCGCTTTACGCTGATCGCCAGCGTGTCTATCCGAAGCGGGTCTTCGGCAAGGTCCGCAGCGTGAAATGGGCGGTGTTGATCCTGTGCCTCGCGCTTTACTATCTGGTGCCCTGGCTGCGGTGGGATCGTGGCCCAGGCATGCCTGATCAGGCTGTGCTGGTGGACATGACCAATGCGCGGCTGTTCTTTTTCTGGATCGAAATCTGGCCGCAGGAAATCTATTTCCTGACTGGCGCGCTGATCCTGGGCGCATTCGCCCTGTTCGCAGTGTCTTCGCTGTTTGGCCGGCTTTGGTGCGGTTTCACCTGTCCGCAAACCGTCTGGACCGATCTTTTCATGTTTGTGGAACGTTGGATCGAAGGTGATCGCAATGCGCGCATGAAGCTGGATGCCGGGCCGCGCAATGGCGCCTATTGGGCGCGGAAGGTCGCAAAGCACGGCGCCTGGCTGTTGATTGCGGGTGCCACAGGCGGTGCCTGGATCATGTATTTCAATGATGCGCCCACCATCACGCGGCAATTCTTCACGGGTGATGCCGGCGCCATGGTTTATTTCTTCTTCGCGCTTTTTGCCGGCTTTACCTATCTGCTGGCCGGTTGGGCGCGCGAACAGGTCTGCGTCTATATGTGCCCCTGGCCGCGCTTCCAGGCGGCAATGCTGGATGAAAACTCACTGGTCGTGACCTATCGCGATTGGCGCGGCGAACCGCGTGGCAAGGCCAAGGCGGAAGGTGTCGGCGATTGCGTGGATTGCGCGGCCTGCGTGCATGTCTGCCCGACCGGGATTGATATCCGGGATGGGCAGCAGCTTGAATGCATAGGCTGCGGGCTTTGTATTGATGCCTGTGACTCCGTCATGGGCAAACTCAGCCGGCCCAAAGGGTTGGTCGCCTTTGAAACGCTGAAGAACCTTGCCGCCAGCGCTGCTGCCGTCGCTGCGCTGCCGCCCGGGCCGCAACGCCAGCAGGTGGGCATGGCAGCACGCCGCGTGCCGCGCTTCATCCGCCCGCGCACCATCATGTATGGCGCCGCACTTTCCGTCGTTGCGCTAATCATGCTGGGCGCCTTCCTGATGCGATCAACGCTTGATGTCACGGTGCTGCGGGACCGTGCGCCACTTTTCGTCCGCTTGTCGGATGGCGGCATTCGCAATGCCTATACGATCAAGATCGTGAATAAGACTCATGATGACGCCCCGCTGATGCTCACGCTGGAGGCCCCTGCTGGGCTGCGCTTGACCGTGCAGGATGTGGAAGCCGCTGGGGAGGGACGCTACCCGCTCTCCCGCCGTGCGGATGGCATTACGCAATATCGCGTCTTTGTCGCAGCGCCCGCGGTTTTGAAGCCGCAGGAATCAACCCCCATCACCTTTCACCTGCTGGATGGCGCGGGCCGCCCAGCTACCAGCCAAACCAGCGTCTTTCTGGGACCGAAACCATGAGCATGACCATGCAGCGCGATTATGACCCTAAGCGTGGCCGTTGGATCCCCTGGGTCTTTGTGGGCGGCATGGGGCTGGTGATGGCGGTCAATGCCTTGTTTGTCTGGTTTGCGCTTTCCACCTTCACCGGTGTTACCGTCCCGCGCGCTTATGAACGCGGCCGTGGTTATGATCAGGTGCTGGCGGAAGCTGCGCGGCAGGATGCCTTGGGCTGGCGCGGTGATATCACGCTTGAAGCCGGTATGTTGCGCCTTGCGATGCAGGATCGCGCACGGCAACCTCTCCATGGCCGGGTTGATGGCGTGATGCTGCGCCCGTTGGAGGGCGTGGAAGTACCGCTCGGCTTCAGCGCCACTGGTCATGGGCGCTTTGCGGCACGGTTGGAACCACTCCGCGCCGGGCAATGGGAAGCGCGGCTGACCTTCTTTGATGAAGCCGGCACAGCTTTTGACTTGCGCAAGCGTTTCATCCTGCCATGACCGACCTCAAGCGCCCCTTGATTGCTGAAGCACCGCAAAGTACGGCCGCCTGTGCCCATTGTGGCGCGGCGCTGGCGCCTGGCCAGGGGCGCTTTTGCTGCACCGGGTGTGAGGCTGCCTATGGCCTGGTGCGCGGCCTTGGGCTGGATGCGTTTTATCGCCGGCGTCATGGCGCTGATGGCGCGCTCCGCCCCGAAATCGCACCGCCGGTTTTTGATGCGCTGCCCTTGATCCGTGAAGATGCTGATGGCGTGAAATCGCTTGATCTGATGATCTCCGGCCTTACCTGCGGCGCCTGTGTCTGGTTGGTGGAACAGGCGCTGGCCGCCGAGCCTGATGTGATCAAGGCGCGGGTTGGCTTCTCCACACGCCGGCTTGATCTGCGTTGGCGTGGCGCCGCCGCGCGAGGCAATGAATTGATCGCGCTGCTCGCGCGCCTTGGGTTTCGCGTGGCGCCGTATACGCCTGCGTGTCTGCGTGCGACCGAAGATGCCGAAGGCCGCGCGCTGATCCGCGCTTTGGGCATCGCTGCCTTTGGCGCCATGAATGTGATGCTGGTGTCCATCGCCGTTTGGGTCGGCGATGATATGGGCGCCCATACGCGCGAATTCATGCATTGGCTGGCGGCGCTGATTGGCCTGCCGACCGTGCTGGTCGCGGGCATGCCCTTCTACCGTTCCGCTGCCGCGGCGTTGCGTGCAGGGCGGGTGAATATGGATATGGCGGTCTCACTAGGTGTGCTGGCAACGGCGGGGATGAGCCTGGTCGAGACCTTCCGCAACGGCCCCTATACTTGGTTTGATGGCGCAACGGCCTTGCTCGCGCTGCTGCTTGCGGGCCGCGTGTTGGATCGCGCGGCACGGAGGAAGGCGCGGCAGGCAGTGGCTGAAGTGCTCGCGCTACAGGATGGCATGGTGGCCCTGCTGGCCGCTGATGGCACAACACGCCTTGTGCCGGCGCCGTCTGTCGAAGCCGGGCAATGCGTACAAATTGCGGCAGGTGAAGCGCTTCGGCTGGATGGGTGGGCGCCTGCCGAGACGCTGTTGGATACGGCGGCGATCACCGGCGAAAGCCTGCCGCGCGATTTTGCAGCGGGAGCAGCCTTACCGGCAGGCGCTGTGAATATGGGCGCGCCTTTCGTGCTGGAGGTTACAGCGCCGGCGCGCGATGGTTCGCTCGCTGCCATGGCACGGTTGTTGGAAGCGGCGGAACAATCCAAGGGCCGCTTTGTATCCATCGCTGATCACGCGGCGCGGCTTTATGTGCCGATTGCCCATGCCATTGCTGCGGCGACTTTCCTGCTGTGGTGGGTGGGTTTTGGGGCGCTGTGGCAGGAAGCCCTGGTCAATTCGGTTTGCGTGCTGCTGATCACTTGCCCTTGCGGCTTGGCGATTGCGGTGCCCGCGGTGCAGGTGGTGGCGAATGGTGCGCTGTTCAAACGCGGCGTGCTGGTGGCTTCCGCGACCGCACTGGAACGCTTGGCGGAAGCCGATTGCGCCGTGCTGGACAAGACCGGCACGCTGACCGAAGGCCGCCCGGTGCTGATCCCGGAAGGCCAGGATGCGGCGGTGTTGCGCGCAGCGGTGGGCATGGCGCGGGCATCGCGCCATCCGCTTGCAAAGGCGCTGTTGCGTGCCTGTCCGGAAGTGCCTTTGGTGCCAGGTACACATGAAATCCCAGGGCGCGGGCTGGAAGCAGGTACCGCTCGTTTGGGCTCGCCAATGTTTTGCGATGTGGCGGGTATCAGCGACGGAATGGTGCTGGTGTTTCGCGCATCCGCCGATGCTGCGCCCGTGATCTTCCGCTTCGCTGATCGTCTGCGTGCCGATGCGCCGCAAGCGGTCGCTGATTTGAAGGCGCTTGGCCTGCCGGTTGAATTGCTTTCTGGCGATGGTCCGGGCGCGGTCGGCACTGCCGCCATGGCCGCGGGTATCGAGACCTGGCAGGCCGAGGCTGATCCGCGCGCCAAGGCCGCTTATATCGGAAGCCTGAAGGCTGCGGGCCGCAAGCCGCTGATGGTGGGTGATGGCATCAATGATGCCGCTGCCCTGGCTGCCGCGCATGTCGCGGCAAGCCCAGCGGGGGCGACGGATCTTGCACAAACTGCCGCCGATATTGTGCTGCAACGTGAGGGTTTGGCTCTGCTGCCGGATGCCATACGCCTCGCGCGGCGGGCGCAAATTCTGGTGCGGCAGAATATCGGCTTTTCGCTCGCCTATAATGTGATTGCCCTGCCAGCCGCCATTGCCGGGCTGGTCAATCCGCTGATCGCGGCGCTGGTCATGGCCTCATCCTCATTGATTGTGATCGGTAACGCCTTGCGCGCGGGGAGGGCGTAAAATGGAAGCCCTGATCCTGCTGGTGCCGGTTTCGCTTTTACTGGGTGGGCTTGGCCTGCTTGGTTTTCTCTGGGCGATCCGCTCGCGCCAATATGATGATCTGGAAGGTGCCGCTGCCCGGATTCTGTTTGACGATCAACCTGGAAAGGACCCACCGCCATGACCGCTGCCCGCGTTTTCTTCCTTGGCCTTTACGGCTTGCTGGCCTTGCTTGGCCTTTTCGCCGCCGCCAAGGCACAGGATATCGGCATGAGCATTTTCGGCTTCGGGCTGATTGGCTTTGGCTTGCTATGCATTTTTCACACCATCAAGTCGCATTTTGATGAGGCTTGAGTGTTTGGGCCTTTCGCGACTTTATATCACGCCGGTTGCTCGGCTAACCTGCTTGGTGTTCGAAGACCCAAGGTCTTTTGGGTCTCAATTCTGCGGGCCATTGCGCGTGACCGGGAAGTGACGAAGCCGCCCTGGGGGAAGAGCAGATGGGTCGATTGTTCAATTAGGGTAGGCTAATGCAATGGAGGCGCGCTGCCCGTTGCGTATGACCGCCATTAGCGTCCACCTCGGGCGTATGTCCCGTAAAACATAAAAAGCAGGCGACTTTCGCGACTATTAGGGAAAAAATGGCATCGCCTCCCCGCAGGTAAAGCGGCGCAAAGACCAATACAAAGATTGCTATTGACAAGCGACGCCGAACTGCAACAGCGTTGCTTCTGAGCGGTTAGATTAAGAAGAAGCAACCGTGAGGAGGGAACGCATGTCAAAACAGAAAGATGGTGACGCTGGGACCGAAATCACCAGCACCAATAAGGCGGTTGACCGCCGGAGCTACCTGAAATCTGCTGCCGTGGGTGCGGCAGGCGTCGGGTCTGCTGCGCTGGCTGCGCCAGGCATCGCCCATGCTCAGAACCGGACCTTCCGGCTGAAGCTGCAGAGCAACTGGACCGGAATTGGGATCGAATCGCAGGATCGCGCCACGCGGCTATTCGTTGAGCGCGTCAATCGGATGTCGGGGGGACGGATTGAAATCACGAATTTCAACGCGGAAGTACTGCTCGGCATTGGTGAGACCTTTCGTGGTGTAGGCTCTGGTGTTGCGGATCTCGCGGTTACCGCGCCGATCTATCATCGCGGCATCGTGCCGGTCGCTGAATATCTGTGGGCGGTGCCTTTCTTCCCCTTCACAAACCTTGAGTTCTACGAATTGATCTACCAATACATGGGAATCAAGGAGATTTTCCAGGAAGCCTATCGGCCCCATAATGTGGCGCATCTTTCCTATCAGTGTTCCGATGAGTGGGGCGCCATGGTGTCAACCCGGCCCGTGGCGAAATATGCCGATTTCCGCGGCATGAAGGTGCGCGCCTTTGGGATTTGGGCGGATTGGCTGGTGCATAATGGCGCTTCAATCGTCACGGTGCCTGGCGGTGAAGTATACACCGCAATCCAAACGCGGATCCTGGACGCGGCGGCTTTCGGTTCGCCAGATGCCTGGGCGGGCATGAAAATGCACGAGGTCTGCAAATATTACATCAATCCTTCAGTCGTGCCTTATGACGTGACTGAGGTTATTATGAACCAACGCACCTTTAATTCCATGCCGGCGGACCTGCAGGAAGTCATGATTTCTGCGTCACGGGTGATGAACTGCGACATCTCCGCGCTCACGATTCCGACCGATGTGCGCGGCCGCAAGAGACTTTCTGATGGTGGGATGCAAACCCTCATGATGCCGGATGATGAATTGGTGAAGGCCGCCGATTGGTGCTGGAATCGTTTCATCAGCATGAAGGGCAAGATGCCGCATATTGACAAGGTGATCGAGATCTACACCAACGCGCGCCAGGTCTATAAGGATTATTACGGTCCGAAGCGCCTGCCCGTTTGACGTCTTTCGCCTGGTGAAGCCGTTCCATCAATTCGGTTCGGCTTCATCAGGTCGAAGTGATGGCTAGCAGGTCGATCCGCCTCGGCGTTTATCGACCAAAACCGTTGGCCTGCGCGCGCCATGCGCATGTGTAAACACCCTTATGCGACCACCATATGAAATGAGGACTTAAAGATGGCAGTGATCGAAGCCTATCTTAGGTTTACGGATTGGCTCAACGCCAAATTTGCCTGGATTGTCGCGTTTCTGATATGTCCGATGCTCTTCATCATGATTTGGGAAATTGTGATGAGGTATTTTTTGAATTCGCCTTCCCAATGGGCGTACGAAATTTCCCTTTTCATCTTTGGCGCCTATATCGTTCTCGGCGGTGCCTACACATACCTTACAGGTGGCCACATTAATGTAGACATCTTTTGGGGGAAGTTATCACCTCGCGGTCGCGCCATCACTGATGTCTTCACCAGTGTTTTTGCATTCCTCTATCTCGGCGTGTTGTTCTGGGTATCGCTGGAGATCACCATCAATTCCTGGCAGATCGGCGAAACCACCATGTCGCATTGGAAGCCCATCTATTATCCGCTGCGGACAACTCTCCCGGTTGGTTGCTTCCTTTTCCTGATGCAGGTGGTGGCACAGCTTATTCGAAACATCGGCATGGCTGTCACCGGCCGGGAAGTTTTTCCGGTCCGAACCCATATCCCCGGCTTTTCCTCAGGCTCCGCGCCAGTAGGGTAACCGCCAAATGACAATCGCCGCACAAAACAAAAAAATCGCTGCTGGAGGTTAAACATGCTCTCTCTTGGCCCTGAATGGCTCACGATTATCCTGTTCGGCAGCCTGGTCCTGCTTCTGATGGCAGGGGTCCCGCTTGTCTTTGCGATCGGTGGTGTGGCGACTTTTTTCATCATTATCCTCTGGGGGCCCCACGCGCTGCCCATCCTGGCCAATCGAACCTATATGGCCATGGATATGTTCCTGCTTGTTGCGGTTCCCATGTTCATATTCATGGGTGCAATGCTGCAACGATGTGGCATTGCCGAGGATATGTATGAATTAATGTATCATTGGTTGGGCGGTCTACGTGGGGGGCTTGCCGCTGGCACTGTGCTGATCTGCACCATGTTTGCAGCCATGGTCGGAATTAGCGGCGCCGCCACGACATCCATGGGACTTATCGCGCTGCCTTCCATGTTGAAGCGTGGCTACAGCAAACGGATCGCGATTGGGTGTATTTCGGCTGGCGGGTCGCTTGGTATCCTTATTCCACCAAGTGTCTTGATGATCGTTCTTGCTCTTACGTCGCGCGTGTCGGTAGGGCAGATGTTCATAGCGGGCATCCTGCCGGGTCTGCTCCTCAGCGGTCTTTTCATAGCTTATATTCTGATACGTTCCCATTTTCAGAAGGACATAGGGCCGGCTGTGCCTGCAGAGGCACGGCTACCACTGCGCGAAAGATCGCGCCTGCTGGTGGCACTTCTGCTGCCGATCGGGCTTATCTTTGCCGTCATGGGCTCTATGTTTTTCGGCATCGCGACACCAAGCGAGGCTTCGGCCATCGGCGCCCTCGGCGCGATTCTTAGTGCGGCACTGAAACGCACATTGACCCGTGAGAGTTTTTCTTCGGCATTATTCATTACGCTCCGCCTGAGCGCCATGGTTATTTGGATTGTCTTCGCAGCCTCTGCCTTTACCTCGCTCTATGCCGTAACCGGTGCGGCCTCTCTGGTGAGTACACTCA
>JBIIGZ010000131.1:0-9577 GCA_044236185.1 Roseomonas sp.
ATCGCGCGCCGGCTTGGCATTGCCGCTGTGGACCGCATGCCGCGGCTCAAGAATTTCTTCGCGCGGCAAGCGATGGGGATGAATTCATCTGCGGGGGCGCTGATCGGGAGGTAGAAAACCCCATCATTCCACCAGCGATTGACGCGCCCGCCCGCAAGCCGCAATCCTGTTCCTGAACACTGGAAGAAAGGGTGACTGCAATGGAAATGAACCGACGGGCCTTGCTGCTGACCTCCGCCGCCTTGGCCGCCAATGTTGTCGCACCGGAAGCCGCCTTCGCGCAGGAACAACCGCGCCGAGGGGGCATCATGACGGTGCATTTCCCGACCGAACAGCGCATCCTGAACCCGAGCCTTCAGGCTTCCACCGGTGTTTACATCGTGGGTGGCAAAATCCAGGAACCGCTGGTGGACCTGGACGCTGCCGGCAATCCAACACCCTGCCTCGCGGAATCCTGGGAAGCAACGCCGGATGGCAAGACCATCACCTTCCGCCTGCGCCGTGGTGTCACCTGGCATGATGGGCGGCCCTTCACCTCGGCGGATGTGCAATTCACCGCCATGGAGATGTGGAAGAAGATCCTGAATTACGGATCAACGCTGCAATTGTTCCTGGATGCGGTGGACACACCAGACGCGCATACCGCGATCTTCCGCTACAGCCGGCCCATGCCGCTGAACCTGCTGCTGCGCGCCATCCCTGATCTTGGTTTCGTCTCCGCCAAGCACATCTATGAAGGCACGGATATCCGGCAGAACCCCGCCAATACGGCGCCGGTCGGCACCGGTCCCTTCCGCTTCGTGCAATATGAACGCGGGCAATTCATCATCGCCGATCGCAATCCGAATTACTGGCGCAACAATATGCCCTATCTGGACCGCGTGGTCTGGCGCGTGGTGTCGGACCGTTCGGCGGCAGCAGCGCAAATGGAATCCGGGCAATTGCTGTTCAGCCCCTTCTCGGCACTTTCCATCGCTGATTTCACGCGCCTTGGTCGTGACCCGCGCTTTGAAGTGACCACGCGCGGCAATGAAGGCAATGCGCGGACAAATACGCTGGAATTCAATTTCCGCAATCCGATCCTGGCCGATATCCGCGTGCGCCGCGCCATTGCGCATGCGCTGGATATTCCCTTCTTCATCGAAAACTTCCTTGGCCCCTTCGCCAAGGTTGGCACGGGGCCGATCCCGACGACCTCGCCCGATTTCTACCCGGCGAATATGCCGCAATACCCCTTCAACCGCGCCCAGGCGAACCGCCTGCTGGATGAAGCCGGGCATCGGCGCGGCGCGGGTGGCGTGCGCTTCAATCTGCGGCTCAATCCTGCGCCTTGGGGTGAGGATATCGCGCTATGGTCCACCTTCATCCAGCAATCATTGAATGAGGTCGGCATCCGCGTTGAAATTGTGCGCCTGGATGCGGCGGGGTTCCTGCGCACCGTCTATAATGACTGGAATTTTGATCTGGCGACCGGCTGGCACCAGTATCGCAATGACCCTGCGGTTTCCACGACCGTCTGGTATCGTTCCGGGCAGAACAAGGGCGCGCCCTGGACCAATCAATGGGGTTGGACCGATGCAGAAACCGACCGGCTGATTGACGCCGCCGCGACTGAATTGGATCCCGCGCGGCGCAAGGCGCTCTATGCCGATTTCGTCCGCCGGGCGAATACGGAATTGCCGCTTTGGATGCCGATTGAACAGATTTTTGTCTCGGTCATCAATCGGCGCCTGCGCAATCATTCCAATACGCCGCGCTGGGCGTCTTCATCCTGGCACGATCTCTGGCTCGCTTCCTGACGCGCGCCTGATTTCTGATGCGGGTACTGAGCCTCGCTGCCCGAAGATTGGCGGCGTCCTTGCCGACGCTGCTGATCATTCTGGCGGGTATGTTTCTGATGCTGCAATTGGCGCCGGGCGACACGGTGGATGCGCTGATTGCGCAGATGGGTGGTGGTGGAGATGCTGCGCTGGCCGAAGAACTGCGCCGCTTTTACGGGCTTGATCTTTCCATCCCGGCGCAGCTTGGCAATTATTTGTGGCGGCTGATCCGCTTCGACCTTGGCTTCTCCGCCATTTACGGCAAGCCCGTCGCAACCGTAATTTTTGAACGCCTGCCTGCGACCCTTGCGCTGATGACCGCTGCCCTTTCCTTCGCTTTTTTCGTGGGATTGGTGCTGGGCGTGATTGCCGCGAAGCGCGTGAATGGCTGGCCCGATACGGTGATTTCCACACTTGGACTGATTTTCTACGCCACCCCTTCCTTCTGGTTCGGGCTGATGGCGATTGTGCTGTTCTCCGTTCATTTGCAATGGCTGCCCGCCGGCGGGTTTGAGGATATCGCCTCAGGCCTCACGGGCTTTGCGCGGCTGCGTGACATTGCCGCGCATCTGGTCCTGCCCACACTGACGCTTGGGCTGATTTTCCTGGCGATTTATCTCCGCATCATGCGTGCATCCATGCTGGAAGTGCTGACACTGGATTTCGTGCGCACGGCGCGCGCCAAGGGCTTGGATGAAACACGCGTGATGCTGCGCCATGTGCTGCGCAACGCCATGTTGCCTATGGTCACGCTGATTGGCCTGCAAGCCGGCACCATGCTGGGTGGTTCCGTTGTAGTGGAAAGCGTATTCTCTCTGCCAGGGCTTGGGCGGCTTGCGTATGAAGCGGTGGTGCAGCGGGATTTGAATACGCTGCTGGGGATTGTGTTCATCTCCGCCCTTTTGGTCATTGTCGTGAATTTCCTGGTGGATTTGCTTTATGCGCGGCTCGATCCGCGCATCGGCAATGGGGGCGCGCCCTGATGCCAGCCCTCAAGCGTTTTGCCCTGGCCTATTTGCGCAACCCAGCCGCCGGCATTGGGCTGTTGCTGCTGATTGCGATTATCATCATGGCGGTGACAGCGGATTGGTTCTTTCCGCGCGACCCGCTGGCGCTCGCTGGCCGTCCCCTGCAATGGCCGGGCGCCAATCCGCGCTTCCCGCTGGGTACCGATAATTCCGGGCGCGATATTGCGGCGCAAATCTTCCATGGTGCGCGGGTTTCGCTGCTGATTGGCCTGGTGGCGACTTCCATCGCGGTTGCAATCGGTATCGTGATCGGCGCGCTGGCGGGTTATTACGGCGGGGTCGTGGATGATGTGCTGATGCGGCTGACTGAGGCGTTTCAGACCCTACCCAATTTCCTTTTGCTGCTGGTGCTGGTTTCGATCTTTGGGTCGGAACTTACCACCGTGGTCGTCGCGATTGGCGTGGTTTCCTGGCCGGCCACGGCGCGGCTGACGCGCGCAGAATTCCTGACGCTGCGCAACCGCGAATTCGTCCAAGCCTGTCGCGGGCTTGGCATGGGGGATGGGCAGATCATTTTCCGCGAAATCCTGCCCAATGCGCTGCCGCCAGTGATTGTCTATGCCAGCGTCGTCATGGCGGTGGCCATTCTGCTGGAAAGCGCTTTGGCGTTTCTCAGGCTATCTGATCCCAATGTCGCATCCTGGGGCAATCTGATCGGCCTTGGGCGTGATGTGCTGCGCGTGCAATGGTATGTCTCGGCCATTCCAGGCATCGCCATTTTGTTGACAGTGCTTGCGGTCTCCCTTGTTGGGCAGGGCTTGAATGATGCTTTGAACCCAAGGCTGAAGGGCCGATGAGCGCGGTACTTTCCCTTGCAGGCTTGACGGTCGCCCTGCCGCGCGGGGCGGATCGGCCTGAGGCTTTGCGCAAGGTCTCGCTTGAATTGAAAGCGGGCGAAATTCTCTGCGTCGTTGGCGAAAGCGGTTCCGGCAAATCCATGATGGCGAGTGCCATCATGCGCCTGCTGCCGGGCAATGTGCGCATCACCGGCGGCAGCATCCTGTTCGAAGGCAAGGACCTTGCCAGCGCGGATGAGGCAACCATGCGCGCGCTCCGCGGTGCGCGCATCGCCATGGTGTTCCAGGAACCCATGACCGCGCTCAACCCCTTGCGCAGCATTGGCGATCAGATTGCGGAGATGTTTCGTATCCATACCAGCCTGAGCGCAGCCGAGATTGAAGCCCGCGTCCTGGCGCTGCTGGAGGAAGTACGCATCCCGCACCCCGCCGAAGCCGCGCGCGCCTTCCCGCATGAGCTTTCCGGCGGGCAGCGCCAGCGCGCCATGATTGCCATGGCCTTGGCGCTCGATCCTGTGGTGCTGATTGCCGATGAACCGACCACGGCCTTGGATGTCACCACCCAGGCGCAAATCCTGGCGCTGATCCGCGATTTGCAGCGCCGCAAGGGGACGGCCGTGCTGTTCATCACGCATGATTTCGGCGTGGTGGCGGAAATCGCGGATCGCGTTGCGGTCATGCAGCATGGGCTTTTGGTGGAACAGGGACCAGCGCGTGATGTGCTGCATCAGCCGCAACATGATTACACTAAGGCGTTGATCGCTGCCGTACCACCGCTGAAAGCGCCCGTACCACGGGCCATTTCAAGCGAGTCCATCCTGGTGCTGGAAGGTGTGCAAAAAACCTATCGCAGCGGCGGCTTGTTCGGGCGCCGCCGGCGCGAAACCCATGCCGTGCGGGATGTGACACTCTCCCTGCCCAAAGGTGGCACGCTTGGCGTGGTTGGCGAATCAGGTTCCGGCAAATCCACCCTCGCGCGCTGCATCACGCGGCTGGTGCGCGCCGATGGCGGCAGTATTCGGCTCGATGGCGTTGATCTGTTGCATTTGCCAAAGCGAGAGGCACGCCAGGCCGCGCGGCGCGTGCAGATGGTGTTTCAGGACCCTTATGCGTCACTCAATCCACGCCGGCGCGCGGGGGAATTGGTGGCGCAGGGTCCGATGATCCATGGCATGGCGCGCGATGCGGCCATGGCGAAAGCGCGCGAATTATTCAGCCTGGTTGGGCTTGATCCGGCGGCCATTGAACGCTTCCCACATGAATTCTCCGGCGGGCAGCGCCAGCGCATCGGGCTTGCGCGCGCATTGGCAATGGAACCCGAAGTGCTGGTCGCGGATGAACCAGTCTCGGCGCTCGATGTATCGGTGCAGGCGCAGGTTTTGAAGCTACTCGCGGATTTGCGCGAAAGGCTTGGGCTTTCCATTGTCTTCATCACACATGATTTGCGCGTGGCGGCGCAGGTCTGCGATCTGGTCGCGGTGATGAAGGATGGCGAAGTGGTGGAACACGGCCCGATTGCGCAAGTTTTCGAGGCACCACGCCATACCTATACAAAGGCGCTACTGGCTTCCGTTCCCGGGCGCGGCTTTGGGACTTGATCAGGCGGCTAGACGCGAATCCCGCCACATCACAACCCCCACCACCAGCGCCGGCAGGCCACAAAGAATAAAGCCAATGCCATGGCTATTGGTCACGGCAAGCTGCGCCGCATAGATCACGGGCAGGATGAAGGCACCCACCTGGCCGAAGGACAGCACACCCCCCGTGGCCGCACCGCGCATGCCAGAAGGGGCAAGCCGCGCTGCCTCAGATAGCAGCACACCATGCCAGGACATGGCGGTTGCACTCATGCCTGTTGCGATTGTCGCTATCAGCAGCGGATGCCAATCCGCACTATACAAGCTCATCAGCACCGCACTCACAGCCATGCCGAGCGAAAGCCCCGCCATGACACGGCGCGGCGACACGCGCCCACTACTCAGCCAGCCCCAGAAAATGCGCATCGGCACAGCGATCACCATGGCAATGGCGAACATCAGCCCTGCCGCTGCCAGATCATAATTCAGCGCAGTCAAGTACAGCACGTAATAGCTGGTGAAGGCAGTTTGCAGCCCGTTGAAGGCAAAGCAGGCCAACGACAATTCGCGCAAATCCTTGGATTTCAAAACAGCAGCCAGCGTCGTGCGGAAATCCGAAAAATGAAAGCTGCGGCTAGGCACGCGGTCCGAATCAAACTCACCACGCAGCGGTTCCAACATTACGGCAAACAGGAAGCAGGCGCCGGCCGTCACCAAAAGCGCGCCGCTCCAGCCCCAATACCCGGTCATGAGCGGACCAAGCAGCCCCGCCAGCAATAGCCCTGCCGGCACCGCCGTTTGCTTGATGGAAAACACCAAGGGCGCCTGCTTGGGCGGTGAATAGCGGCCGAGCAGATGCGAACTCGCGGGCGTGGAGGTCGCGGCCCCGCCGCCACCGATGATCGCCGAGATCAGAAAAAAGACCAGCGGCCCCGCCGCCGCCAAGGCCATGCCAGCCGCAAGGAACACCAGCGCCACCTGGCTCATCCGCAGCGCCCCGTAGCGGATGATGAAACTGCCGCAGCCAAGCTGAAAAACCAGCGAAGCCAGCGCCGCCGCGCCGACATAAACACCGACCAAGGCAGGGTCTATGTGCAGATCCTCAATGATGGCGGGCGCAATGACAAGCGGGAGGGTGCGACCAATGGATGCAAAGGTCTGCTGCACGAACATGGCACCAAGCGCCAAATACAAAAGTCTCTTCGCCGTATCCGCTATCATGAAAAACAGACTGACCCCGCAAAGACACGCAAGCCTAGGCGCGTTTTGCGGCGGGCGAAAGATGCGCGGGAAAGCCTAGCCATCATCCTCGGCATAAGGGTTGCGCGGGGACCGCAATTGCAGCCGGATCGGCACGCCCGGCATGGTAAAATGCTCGCGGAAGGAATTCACCAGATAGCGCCGATAATCCTCCGGCAACACATCAGCGCGCGTACCGAAGATAACCATCGTCGGCGGGCGCGCCTTGGGCATGGTCGCGTAGCGCAGCTTGATCCGCTTGCCATCGACCAAAGGCGGCTGATGCCGCGCGAGTGCCGCTTCAAACCAGCGATTGACCTCCCCGGTTGGGATACGGCGATTCCACAGCGCATAGGCTGCCCGCACCGCGGGCATCAGCTTATCCACCCCGCGCCCGGTCGCCGCGGAAAGCGGCACAACCGTAACCCCCTTGGATTGCGCGAGTGATGTCATCAGCGCGTCTTCCACGCGCTTTCGCGCCGCATTCCGGTCTTCCACCGCATCCCATTTATTGAGCGCGATCACCAAAGCGCGGCCTTCGCGTTCCGCCAGCCGTGCAATGCGCAAATCCTGTTCATCCATGCCAAGCAGCGCATCCAAAACCAGCACCACCACTTCCGCTTCCTTGAGCGCGGCAAGGGAAGACGCGACCGACATCTGCTCCAAAGTTTCCTGCACGCGCGCCTTTTTGCGCATGCCGGCAGTATCAACCAGCCGCACCTCACCGCCGGTGGAATCGCGCCATTGCACGGCGACGGCATCGCGCGTCAGGCCAGGTTCGGGCCCGGTGATCATACGGTCTTCACCCAAAAGCGCATTCAGCAGCGTGGATTTGCCAGCATTAGGCCGGCCCACAATGGCAAGCCGCAGTGGCCGCTCAGCCTCGGCCTCTTCTTCGTCTTCCGGGGCAGGGCCGAGCTTGGCGGCGATTTCATCATGCAAATTGCCAAAGCCATCGCCATGTTCGGAACTAACCGGCACCGGGTCACCCAAGCCCAATTCAAAGGCTTCCATGGCGGCGGTGGTGCCAGCGCGACCTTCTGCCTTATTGGCCACCACCAGCACCGGCACGCGCATCCGCCTTAGCCAAGCTGCAAAGGCGCGATCCGCGGGCGTGATGCCAGCGCGCGCATCCATCACAAACAGCACGAGGGAAGCGCCGCGCAAAGCGGCCTCAGAACTGGCGCGCATACGGCCAGGCACGGTATCGGGCGGTGCTTCTTCAAGCCCCGCTGTATCTACCAAGCTCACGTCGCGCCCGGCAATGCGCGCCGTCACTTCCTTGCGGTCGCGCGTAACACCCGGCGTGTCATGCACCAAGGCAATGCGCCGCTGCGCCAGCCGATTGAACAGCGTGGATTTGCCGACATTGGGTCGGCCCAGAATGACAATGACAGGCTGCATGAAGGGGCCCTGGTTAGCCTTCGCCCGCAAAGGCGATCAGGCTGCCATCATCCGTCGCCAGGATCAGCCGCCCGCCGACCGCCATCATGGGCAAGGAAAGCGTCCCCGGCAGGCGTTGCCGTGCCAGCACATCCCCGTTTGACGGGTCTAGTGACACAAGCTCCGCGAGGCTGGTGCCGACGAAAAGCCGCCCCCCAGCCAATAACGGAGAGGATAGCTGCACCATCGGCTGCGCCCGATTGCCTTGCGCCGGCGGGCGGAGCGAAACCGCCCAACGCGCCAAGCCTGTTTCGCGCTGCAGCGCCGCCACTTCGCCGGCATCTGTCACGCCAAACACCCATTCGCCCGCTGCCCAGGGCATTTCCGTGCCACCGAATTCGCGTTCCCAAATGCGCCGGCCAGCGCGCAGATCAATTGAAAGCCCAATCCCGCCCATACCAATGGCGATGACATTATTGCCCGAGATCACTGGCGCGGCGCGGACACTGCCAACATCAGCCAAGCTCGTGCCGCCGGCGGCCGCCAGGCTATCGCTCCAGATCACGCGGCCATCATTGGCCCGTAGGGCCAGAATTTCGCCGGAAGGAAAGCCCGCCACCACGGTCTCACCGGCAATGGCCGGCGGCGGCAGGCCAAGCGGCACGGTCAAAATCGCCTGGGCACGGTAGCGCCACAGCACCCCGCCATCCTCGGCCGAAAGCGCCACCAGCGTGCTGTCCAGGGTCGAGATGAAAATGCGGCCATTGGCGAAGGACGGCGCGCCGCGCATTGGTGCTTGCAGGCGCACGCGCCACTTCACCGCACCATCGGCAGCGGCAAGCGCCAGCACTTCAGAAAGCCCGGTTGCGACAAAAACCGTATCGCCTTCCACAATCACACCGGCGCCACCGCCATCGCCACGTTCATTTTCCGGGCGCGTATCCACACGCCAGCGCCGCGCGCCATTGGCGATATCAAAGGCGGATACAAAGCCATCCGCATCGCCCATGAAGACGCGATCGGCACTGGCAACCGGCCCACCAACAACGCGGCGACGAAAGGACGTGCCGGTGCCATAGCTGGCGGACCATGCCTGACGCAGATTGGCACCAAGCGCGATATGCCCGCCCGCATGGCTCGCCGCCCCGCCAAGCTGTGGCCAAAGGCTGCGCTGCTCCTGCGCTGGCAGCGCTATGGTGGCGCCGCGCGCCTCGGCATCCGCTTCAACCGTGCGGTCGGGCAACGTCAGCACGGGCTTGCGTTCACCCACAATCTTAACGCGGCGCTCGCCAAAAATACTGTCCAGCGTTTCGCAGCCGGCCAGCAGCCCGGCCGAGCCCAGCAGCCAGGCGCGCCGAGAAATATCCCGCCCCGTCATCCTTCAAGCCCCATGGCAAGCCGTTGCGCCCTTTCCCGAACACCACGCGGCGCCGTGACATCGGCGGCCAAAGCCTGGAAGGCCTGCCGTGCTTCTTCATGTTTGCCGGCGCGGAGCGCAATCAAGCCGGCCACTTCCCGTGCCGAGGCATTCCAGGCCGAATCCGGGCGCGTCAGCGGCGTGACGCGCGCGGCCAGCATGGCCGGGTCCCCCTGATCTAGCGAACGGATCACCCAAAGCAACGACGCCAAATCCCGATACAGCGGATCGGCGCTACTATCAGCGGCGATCGCATCATAAAGCCGGAGCGCTTCCGCCATATCCCCCGTTTCGGCCTTCAGCGCCGCGGCACGCA
>JBIIGZ010000132.1:0-9564 GCA_044236185.1 Roseomonas sp.
TCAGAACCGGCTTTCGGGAAGCCGGCCCAATTCTCAACCTCCTTCGGCAATTGCGGCACAAGCTGGGTCATTTCCCACAGAATGGCCTCTCGATCAGAGGGTTCTGATTGTCGCCAGAGCGCAATGATAATGTCCCAACCATCCAGCAACCATTCCGAACGCGCGATGCGCGAGAGAACAGATTGCTGATCGCGTTGCCAGGCATTGATCAGGATTGTTGTGTCATCCATGACGCGATCGAGTTCGGCAATGGCGGCTTCCGCGCAGGATAGGCTGAGCGCTGCCTTGCGCAGGATCCATTCCGCCCTGCTGCCCCTTGGGCTGCCCGCACGTGGTGCAGTCCAGGTGCTGAGCTCCTGCACGAAGGCGCGGAGATCTCCGAGCGCCAGCCGCCGATGGCCCTGTACCGTATCCTTTGCCTTGCCGAGTGGCATGAAAACGCCGGCCAAGGCTTCAAGGGCCGCTTCCACGTCTTCGGTCGTCGTATTGACCCTTTTGGCCATGCGCCCGATGGCCCTGCCAATGCGGGGTCGCAAATAGGTGAGGCTTTCCTGTTCAGGGGGAACCGTATTTTCGACCGGCATTTCGGTGCGTCGGATCAGATTGGTCAGCAACAGAAAAAACATCCGCCGCAGCGCGGTCGTATCAGCGGTGGCCTGTTCCATCGCCACATCCATGGCGGCGCGCCCGCGCAACCCTTCGCGCGCGACATCATGGGCGGCGTTGCGCACGCGCTCGGGCGTGATGAGTGGAATGGATTGCAATTTCCGCCACAGCGCCCTGTCATGCAGGGTCAGGCCGTCGGTCTGTTCCAGGGCTTTTCCGGGAATGATCTGGCCCTCGGATGACCCGCCAAAACTTGGCAGCGCAAATTCCAAGCTACCCGTACCCGTCCCAAGCCTGAGGCGGGCGCCCAGCAGATTGGGCGCAGTGAACGGCACTATGGCGCCGCGCTGGGCGAATCCCGGAGGATCAGCGTATCTTTGTGGCTGGTTTGCTTGGCCTTCCCTTGAGGTGAAACCTGACGACATGACCTTGCCTGCGGCCGCTGCGACTCTCGGCACGTTCTGAATACCACTAACCATATACTAATTTGTTGGCTTGGGCAGTCAAAATCGCCAATCCGCCCGTGATCTATGCCTTATGCGAGGATTTCCAGCGCCGCTTCAGACCCCAGCAGGATCTCAGCGAGCCTTGTCAAATCTAGCTTGGTCATGCCGGCCGGTTCAAGCTTCAGCTTGGCTTCATGGATGGCCGCACCGATCCGCCGGCCGGCGCCTTCATAGCCGTGATCTATCCCATAATTGCGACCAACCAATTCTAGGCGGCGGAGCGCACGCGCCTGGGCTTCAAGCGCGCTGATCTGTTCGGGCGTGGCGGCGGAACACAAAAGGGGCAGGGCCCGCAGTATTTCCGCATCTAAACCTTCTTCATAGGCGAGCCGACAGGTCTCGGCGGCGTCCTGGCGCAATTGTACCAGCTTTTCGCCGCGCTGCGGATTGCTGGTCACGGGCGCGTTTTCCAGATCACGAAACGCGTGGCCGAAGGATTCCGCAAGGCTTGCAGCCATGGCGAGGCCTTCGGCTGGAAGGGCAACACGCGCGCTGGCAAGCCAGCCATCCACAGCAGCATCGGCAATGGCCGCTGCGCGCGGCGACAGGCTGGATGACGCTGCGGCGACCAAGCCTGGGCTTGTCGCTTTCTGCATGATTGTGGCCAAGCCAATGGCAAAAGCCTCATTATCTTCCTGGGCCAATGGTGCCAAAGCGGCCCTGACGGCTTCTTCGGGCGGCCCCCAACCAGCCATGTTTATCGCTGCCCAAAGCCCAGTTGCATGGCGCCATACCGGTGTCGCCAGCCTGACCATCGCCTTGAAATCCTCGGTTCGCAGGCCGCTAGCTTCCCAGCGCGGACCGGGTTGCACATTGGGCGCATGGGTCAGAGCCGCAGCCCAAAGCGCGCGTCCCGCCCGATCTACCGCCCCAAAATCCTGGAAGGTCTTTCCGGCAAAGCTTTCTTCAAGGCGCCCCGCTTCCCCCCCCATGGCAAGCCGTAACGCTTCGGCGATCCCCGAAAGGGCGCTGCGCGGCAGGCGTGCTTCGCCCCGTCGCCACTCCTTATTGTCCACAATCGCGCCATCAAGCGGCAGGAAAAGTAGTCTGGTGAATTGCAGGCTCCGTGCCGGGCGAAGTTGGCGCAGCCTTGGGCGCGCGGCATCAAGCAACCTATCCGCCTCCAGCCGGTCCGGCAGACGATCCAGGATTGCAACAACGCTGTTCAGCGCCATGTCCGACGCCGAAGCCAGTGCATAAACAAGATGTCGGGTTTCGGCGAGCTTGTTCTTGCCGATGGGTTTCGCGGCGTTTGCAGGTGCCGGGCTTGCGCCCATGGCAACGGCGGCATTGGTCTGGTTGCCGGTGCTCGGGCGCTGTTTGGACGCCTTGCGCTGTACGTCCAAAAGCATGGTGCGGCTTTTGGACTGGAAATGGATCAGGTTTTCATTGCGCGCGATCATGTCCATGGCGCGCCCGCTGCGCCAGTCTTCGAATTGCTGGACAATCTTGTGGTTGCGATGCGGCCTTGCCCAATCCACATCAACGCCAAACCAACCGGTGATTTCCTTTGGCAGAATGGGCGCCAGCAACGCCATTTCCATAATGGCGTTTTCCTTTTCCATCTGAGGGGCGCTATTCCAGATGCCAAGAATGACATCCCAACCATCCAGCAGCCAATCCAAACGCGTCAGTCGCTGGTGCAGCTCGTCCCTATCCTGCTTCCAGGCATGAATGGCAGCGAAGGTATCGCCCAGCATCAGGTCGAATTCCTCGACCGATTGCGAAGCGCAATTCGCTGTCTGCTCAAGCGATTCCTGAATCAGGCTGGCGGTTGGCGCAAAGGCCGCTTCCTGGAATTCCTGTCGCCAAGCGCCGATATCGATGGCGAGTTCCTGAAGATCACGGATCAATTCCCGCGACGGGGTTAAGTCATTATCATTCGGCAAGCCAAAGCCGTTGAAGGCCTTGGACAACTCCTCAAGCGCATTGGCCACGGCTTCTGTTGTCATGCGAAGCTGCTGCGCTGATTGCAGCACAGCGCGCTGGCCGCGCATTTTCAAATGCCTGGGGTCATCAAGTTCGGGCGAAGGCAGCGCCGCATTCGGTCCCTCAGTATGCTTGATCAGATTGAGGAGAAGGGCGAAGTTGATCCTCTTTTCACGCGCATCACGCGCCGCGCGTGACTGGCGGACGGCCTGCGATGCTTCTCGCCCAGCCAAACCTTCAAGCGCCGCAGCTTCCACCGCGTCTCGCATGATGCGTGGTGAGAGAATCTTGGTGTCGCGCAGCAGATACCAAAGCCGACGGTCATGAAGGGTCGGACTACAAATCTGCGGAATGGCAGCCCAGGGCAGGATATAGACACCGTCCGCCCCTGATGGATTGGCGATGATGACCTCAAGCCCCTCGCGATCCCCACTTGGTCGGGCGCGCGCGCCCATCAGAATTGGCGTGGTGAAGGGCACGGTCACGCCGCGCTCAAGAAACGTCGCGGGCTCATAGCGCCGGGAATCGAAATCGCGAAGCTTGCTGGATGGTTGGGCGTTCACGGGCACTTTTATCGGGGGATTTGGTAAATAAATCCGCAAAAGTTCATGAATCTTGCTAATTCAGAACAAATGCCTCGTTCTGCGATTTCCCGCTGCCGCTATTCTCCTGCCGGACGCCCCGTCACATGGCGCCAATGATGCCACAGCAACCGCGCCGCCATGGACCGCCAGGGCGCCCAAGCCGTGGCGAGTGCCGAAAGCGCCTTGGGCTTGGGCCGTTCCGGCAGGCCCCGCAGGGCAGCGAGCGACGCCGCCAAGGCCAGATCGCCCGCTGGAAAAATATCCGGCCGGTCATGGCCAAAAAGCAGATGCACCTCGGCCGTCCAGGGGCCGAAGCCAGGAATGGCGGCGATGGCCGCGATGGCAGCCTCATCCGGCAAGGCCGCCAGCCCTTCTGCGGAGACGCGCCCTTCCGCAAACGCCGCTGCCAAGGCACGCGCATGAAGGAGCTTAGGGCGTGACAGCCCGGCCTGCCGCAGCGCTGAATCATCAAGCGCCAGCAGGCCAGCAGGGGTCAGCGCCCCAGGCAGGGCGGCAAGCCGCCCCCAAATGGCGGTGGCGGCCTGATTCGAGATCATTTGCCCGCAAAGGCTTCTGAGCAGGCCGGCGAAGCCTGCCTCACGCCGACGCCAGGGCAGGGCGCCGGCGGCTTCAGGAATCGCCGCCAGTTGCGGGTCAAGTTTGGCCAATGCCGATAGGGCCTGCGCGGCCCAAGGGGGCGCATCGGCAGCAAGCATGGCAGGGAAGCTTCGGATCATGCCCCTGCATAGCGCTTGCCTTGCCGCCAAAACAGAGAGATGCGCCCCGGCAGGTAGGCCGAGGCGCATCGGCGGAGACAGGCCGGGGTAGTCTTGGGGGCAGGTCAGGCGCTGTTCCGATGACGGGCGATATGGTGCGCGAATATTGCTGGCAAAAGATATTGGGCATGGCAAAGTGAAACGAAGAGCAACCGGCACCGCGCCCGATACACTTCGAAACATGGGCTGATGAACTCCGCAATGAAAACACGCATGTAACGGGGCATGGAAAACGCACCGCATATCCTGATCGTTGATGATGATCGCGAAATCCGCGATCTGCTCTCCCGCTTCCTGGAAAAACAGGGCTTGCGTGTGAGTGCTGCGCGCGATGCCCGCGACGCCCGCCGGCTTTGGCCGCTTGGGCGCTATCATCTTGTGGTGCTTGATCTCATGATGCCGGGTGAACCTGGGCTTGATTTCGCGCGCTGGCTCCGCACCCAATCCGATGTGCCAATCGTGATCCTGACCGCGATGGGGGAAGAAACGGACCGCATCGTGGGGCTTGAACTCGGCGCTGATGATTATCTGGCAAAGCCCTTCAACCCGCGCGAATTGCTGGCCCGCATCCGCGCCGTTTTGCGCCGTGCCTCTGGCGATGGCACGGCCGCCAAGGAACCGCCCGCCAAGCTGATCAAGTTTTCGGGCTGGACTTTGGAACCCACGCGTCGGAGATTGCTCAATCCCGATGGGGTGGAAGTGCCCTTAACCGGGGGTGAATATGAATTGCTGCTGGTCCTGCTTGATCGGCCCAACCGGGTGCTGACGCGCGATATGCTGATGGATTTGCTGCGCGGGCGGCAGGCCGGGCCTTATGATCGCGCGATTGATGTTGCCGTTTCACGGCTGCGTCGGCGGTTGGAAGATGACGGCCGCAACCCCGCCCTGATCAAGACCGTGCGCGGCGGCGGCTATGTGCTGGCCACAACGGTAGATCGTGGCTGAAGCCACCCCTGTCGCCGCGCCCCCGCGGCGGCGTTGGTGGCCTGGCAGCCTGGGTGGGCGCACCGCCGTTGCGCTGATTGTAGCACTCATGCTGGTGCAGGCGGCGGGACTGACCATCCATGCCTTGGATCGCGTGGATTTGCAGCGCTTTGTCCAGGCGCGGGAGATTGCCGGGCGGAGCCTGGGCGCCTGGCGCGCGGCGGTGCTGACAGCGCCGGATCGCCGCGCGCAAATCATTGCCGATCTTGATCTGCCCGAAGGCTTGACGGTGGATTTGGATTTGGCGCCGATTGTGCGCGTGGGTGCGCCGCCGGTCTCCCCCCATATTCTGCGGCTGTTTCGCTTGGATCTGCTGGCGTCTGGCCCGCCGCGGCTGCGCCCGCGCGAAATCCGTATCGCGGAATTGGGACCGGCGGGTTTCGCAGCGTCGCTCCGGCTGCCAGATGGGCCTTGGCTCAATCTTCGCGCATCCTTGCCCACGCCGCGGCCTTGGCATTCGGATACTTTCCTCGCCGCTTTTTTCGGCATGACGCTGGCCGCGATTTTGCTGATCCTTTGGGCTGTGGCGCGGCTCATGCGCCCGGTGCGGCTTTTGGCTGAGGCGGCGAATAGGCTCGGGCGGGATGTGAATGCGCCGCCGCTTTCCGAGAAAGGCCCGACCGAGGTGGCCACCGCCGCCCGCGCCTTCAATGAAATGGCCGCGCGCATCAGGCTTTTTGTCGCGGACCGCACGCAAATGCTGGCCGCGATTGGCCATGATCTCCGCACGCCGATCACGCGGCTGAAACTGCGCGCCGAATTCATGGATGATGATGAACAGCGGCGCAAAATGCTGGCTGATTTGGATGAGATGGAAGCGATGATCGGCGCCACTCTTGCCTTCGCGCGGGATGATGCGGCGACGGAACCGGCGACCCAGATGGATATCGCTGCCCTTTGCTGTACCGTCGCTGATGAGGCGAGTGACGCGCACCCCGATCAGGCGGAAAAGATCAGCTATGATGGGCCGGAAAAGCTCGTGATCCGCGCCAAGCCCCTCGCCTTGAAGCGCGCCATCGCCAATCTGGTGGCCAATGCGCTGAATTATGGTGGCGCGGCTCGGCTTACGCTGGCGCAGGAAGGTGCTGGTTTGGTGCGCCTGACCATCGCCGATGAAGGCCCTGGCATCCCCGAGCAAGAACTGGAGGCGGTTTTCACCCCCTTCCGGCGCCTTGAGGCCAGCCGCAATCGCGAAACCGGCGGCACAGGGCTTGGGCTGACCATCGCGCGCAATATCCTGCGCGGCCATGGCGGCGATGTGGTGCTGCAAAACCAGCCAGAGGGCGGCTTGATCGCCGTGGCAAGCCTGCCGGTTTGAGCATTTTCAAGCCAAGTGGGAACACTTGACGACTCGGAAAATGCGACCAAACAAGGATTTAGAGCGGATGCCGTGAACAAATGTGCACGGCAACCGCTTTACGCCTTATCCGCCCAGCAACCGCTTCAGCTTCAAGACCGCACTATCCGGCGTGGTCAGCACGGGCTTGCCGGTGGCTTGCTCCACCAAAGCCTTGGCGCGCGCCAGGCTGAATTGGCCAAGCGCAATCGCATCACAATCCGCCAAATCCCGCGCTGCTTCCGCAGCCAGCCGGTCATGCGTGGCCAAATCGCCCGCATCCAAGGCGGCCAGCGCACCTTCGGCCAGTTTCGGCACCACGGTAATGCCCGGCGGGAATTCAGGGATCATGGAAGGGATCGTGCCGGCGAAGGTCACCAAAAGCCCGATGCGCTTGCCCTTGGTGATGGCTTCTTCGATCATCGCCTCATTCGGTTTCAGCACGGGCATTGGCGCCAAATCCTGCGCGCAGGCTTCAATGCAGGGGCCGAAGGCGGAACAGGTGAACAGGATACCATCCGCCCCGGTGTCAGCGGCATAGCGTGCCAGAGTCAAAAACCGTTCTGTCATGCGCAGCGTGAGTTTGCCTTCCCGCGCCAGATCGGCGGAAAGGCTGTCATCCAACAAATTCATCAATGTCTGGCCGGGCCAAAGCTGCGCGAAAGCGGCTTCAATCGGCGGCGGCGAATGGCGCAGCGCATGGATCAAGGCAAGGCGCATGGAAAGACCTTTCGAGAAAAATCAGGCAGTGGCGGGCTGGGCGCGCGGGCCGTCACGCACGGGGATATGGATCACGGCGGCGAAGACCGCGGCCAGAATGCCAATCACCCACATCAGATCATAAGATCCGGTGCGGTCAAAAATAATCCCGCCCAGGAAAGCTCCGGTGAAGCCGCCAATCTGATGGCTGACAAAGACCATACCGAAAATCGTGGCCAGCCATCGCAAGCCCCAATTGCGCGCACAAAGTGCCAAGCTTGGCGGCACAGTGGAAAGCCAGAGCAGGCCCATGAGTGCCGAGAAGATCATCACATTAAGCGCGGTTTTTTCGGCGAGCAGGAACACCGTCATCAGCACGGCGCGAGCTGCAAAAATTCCCACCAGCAATTCGCGCCGCTTCCAACGTTGGGACAATTCGCCGGCGGCCAATGATCCGATGATGTTGAATAGCCCGATCATGGAAATGGCCCCAGCACCGACATAAAGCGGCAGGCCACAGCTATGCACAAAGCCCGGCAAATGCACGGTCAGGAAGGACACATGCAGCCCGCAGACGAAATTGCCGGAAGACAGATACCAGAAGCTCGGGTCACGCAAGGCGCGGCCCATGGCGGAACGCGCCGTTTCATTATCCGCCGCCACACCAGGCGCGGGCGCTGGCTGCTTATCGGCCAGCGGCAGGGCAAGCGGGATCATGAAAAGGGTCGCAATCGCCATGGCGAATAGCGCGCCCTGCCAGCCAAAACCCTGTATGGCGATGCCAGCCAGCGGCACCACCAGAAACTGCCCTGCCGAAGACCCCGCCGTGCCCAACCCTGTTGCGCGCCCGCGCATCTCAGGCGGCAACATACGTGTCAGGCTTGCGATGATGGTCGGCATGCCAGCGGCGGAGACTGCCATGCCCATGATGAAGCCGGCAAAGAAGGTAAAAGGCACCACCGATTCCGACAGCGCCATGCCCAATATGCCGATGCAGTAAAGCATGGCGCCACCCATCACCACGCGCCGGCCGCCGAAGCGATCCGCAAGCTGACCCATGAAGGGCTGGCTCATGCCATTGATCAGTACCTGCAGCCCGATGGCAAAGGCGAAGTCCCGCGCGGCCCAGCCGTGTTCCGCGGTCATGGGCGCCAGGAACAGGCCAAAGGATTGGCGCAAGCCCATGGCGAGCATGGCGCCGCAAACGGCGCAGGTGATGACCAGGGCAATGGGAAGCGCCAGGGAACGGGCAGGGTTTGTGGAAGGCATCGGACCATAGTGTCATTTTGCGCGCCCCCCGCGCAACCCAAGGCTCCGCGGTTGACTGAGCCGGGCGGGCGGGCCTATCTCAGCCCCGTTGGTGGCGGCCATAGCTCAGTTGGTAGAGCGCCAGGTTGTGGTCTTGGATGTCGCGGGTTCGAGTCCCGTTGGTCGCCCCAGCTTTCCCCATCCCTTCAGGTTTGCGTCCTGCCCCAGTTGCGGCAGGATGGTCGCCTTCATTGGGGGAGTAATCCATGAATATCACCTTGAATGGGCGCGCCGCGCTTATCACCGGCGGGTCCAAGGGCCTCGGGCTCGCCATGGCGAAAATGTTTGCTGAATCGGGCGGGCATGTCGCGATCGTCGCGCGCGGGGCAGAAAGCCTGGCCAAGGCTGAAGCCGAAATCCGCGCCGCCGCCCCTGCCGCCAAGGTGGCCGCCATTGCTGCCGATATCCGCACCGCTGAGGGCTGCGAAGCCGCTTATGCCGCGGCGGTCAAAGGGCTCGGTCAGGTGGATATCCTGGTCAATAATGCCGGCACATCGCAGCGTGGCGGTTTCCTGGAGGTATCGGACGCGCTTTGGCAGGATGATCTGGACCTTAAGCTTTTCGCGGCCATCCGGTTTTGCCGCCTAGCACTGCCTGCCATGCGGGATCGCAAATGGGGGCGCATCATTAATGTGCTGAATATCGGCGCCAAGGCACCGCTTGGGGGGTCCACGCCCACTTCTGTGTCGCGTGCTGCCGGCATGGCGCTGACCAAGGCCATGGCGAATGAATTCGCCCCCCATAATGTGCTGGTGAATGCCATGCTGGTTGGCATCATCGAAAGCGACCAATGGGTGCGCCGCCATGCGGCCGAAAAGCGCAACATCACCTGGGAA
>JBIIGZ010000275.1:0-2940 GCA_044236185.1 Roseomonas sp.
TCGGCCGGGGTCACGAACATGCGCCATTCATGCGTGCCGATAGGCAGCAGCCGCAGCAGATATTCGGCGCCCAGTTTCGCCATCAGGAAGGATCGCGGCGTACGGTTCAGCGTGGAAAGAAACACCAGCCCCCCAGGCCGGGCGGCGCGCGCCAAGGCGGCCAGGAAGGCCGCGCGTTCCGTCACATGTTCAATCACTTCCAGGCAAACCACGGCGTCAAAGCTGCCGGCTTCCTCGGCCAAATCCTCTGGCCCGCCCTGGCGGTAATCAATCGCAAGCCCGCCGGCTTCGGCATGGGCGCGGGCGGCGGCCAGCGCCTCCGGCGCGGCATCCATCCCCGTGACCTCAGCGCCAAGCCGGGCGAGTGCCTCAGAAGCCAGCCCCGCCCCGCAGCCCACATCCAGCACCCTGAGCCCCGCCAAAGGCGCCACCCCACCGGGCTTGCGGCCATGGGCGCGGGCCAGCCTTTCGGCGATCCAGCCGATACGGACCGGGTTCATCCGATGCAGCGGCTTCATCGGCCCATTCGGGTCCCACCAGCGCGCCGCAAGCGCGTCGAATTTGGCGATTTCCGCCTGAAGCGCCGTTGCTTCCGCCAAGATGCTGCCCTTTCTTGCGCTGAATTACCGGGGTGGGTTGCGCGTCCCCCGCCCCCCCGGTATCTGTCCCGGCCCGCGCGCCGGTGCAACCGCCGGCCATTCCTTTTCCGCCCCGCCCAGGGAAAATAGCCTTCTATGGCCCGTATCGTCATGAAATTCGGCGGCACCTCAGTCGCTGATCTGGATCGTATCCGCAATGTCGCCGCCCGCGTGAAGCGAGAGGTGGATGCCGGCCATCAGGTTGCTGTCGTGGTATCCGCCATGTCGGGTGTCACTAACCAGCTGGTCAAATGGTGCCAGGACCTCTCGGCGCTGCATGATGCGCGCGAATATGACACGGTGGTCGCGACCGGTGAGCAAGTGACAACGGGCCTGACCGCCATCGCCCTGCAAGCGATTGGCGTTGATGCGCGGTCCTGGCAGGGCTGGCAGGTGCCGATCATCACCGACCAGGCGCATGGCAAGGCTCGCGTTGAATCCATTGATGGCGCCGCCTTGATTGAACGCATGCAGCAAGGCCAGGTGCCGGTGGTGGCGGGCTTTCAGGGCATTGACCCGAAACGCAACCGCATCACCACCCTTGGCCGTGGCGGGTCCGATCTTTCCGCGGTGGCCATCGCCGCCGCCGTCAAGGCGGATCGCTGCGATATCTATACCGATGTGGATGGCATCTACACGACAGATCCGCGCATCGTGCCGCGCGCACGCAAGCTTGAGCGCATTTCCTATGAGGAAATGCTGGAACTCGCTTCCGTTGGCGCCAAGGTGTTGCAGACGCGTTCGGTTGAACTTGCGATGAAGCAGCGTGTGCGCGTGCAGGTGCTTTCCAGCTTTGAGGATAAGCCAGGCTCGCTCGTGGTTGATGAGGATGAAATCGTGGAACAGCCCGTCGTTTCCGGCATCGCCTATTCGCGCGATGACGCTAAGATAACGCTTCGCCGTGTGCCGGATAGGCCCGGTGTGGCCGCTGCCGTGTTCGGCGCGCTGGCGAAGGCCAATGTGAATGTGGACATGATTGTCCAGAATGTCGGTGCCGATGGCAGCACGGATATGACGTTTACCATCGGCAAGGTTGATCTGGCGCGCACGCAGGATGTGCTGGCGAAGGCGCAGGCGGAGCTTGGCTATGAAGCGCTGCTGGCTGACCCGGATGTGACCAAGATCAGTGTGGTCGGCATTGGGATGCGCAGCCACGCCGGTGTCGCCACCACCATGTTCAAGGCGCTGTCGGAAAAGGGCATCAATATCCAGGTGATCTCCACCAGCGAAATCAAGGTGAGCGTGCTGGTGAGTGCCGATTACACGGAACTTGCGGTGCGCGCGTTGCACACGGCTTATGGTCTGGATGCGCCGGCATGAGTGATGACATGACCAAGGCCCTGGCGCAGCTTGATCGGCTGATGGCGCGCGGCGCGGCGTTTCTGGGCGCGCGCTATGCCATCATGGGTGGCGCCATGTCCTGGGTCAGCGAAAGGCATTTGGTCTCCGCCCTTTCCAATGCCGGCGCCTTTGGCGTGATTGCCTGCGGGGCGATGGAACCGCCGCGCTTGGCGGAAGAAATCGCGGGTACGCAGGCGCTGACCACCAAGCCTTTTGGCGTCAATCTGATCACCATGCACCCAAGGCTTGATCAACTGGTGGATACCTGCCTGGCCGCGCGCGTTTCGCATATTGTTTTTGCCGGCGGCATTCCGCCCGGCACTGCGATCAAAAAGGCCAAGGATGGCGGGGCGAAGGTGGTGTGTTTTGCGCCGGCACTTGCGCTCGCCAAGCGGCTAATCCGCGCCGGGGCGGATGCGCTGGTGATTGAAGGCAGTGAAGCGGGCGGGCATATCGGGCCAGTTTCCCTGACCGTACTCGCGCAAGAAATCCTGCCCCATATCCGCGATGTGCCGGTGTTCGTGGCGGGCGGGATTGGGCGCGGTGAGGCGATCCTTTCCTATCTTGAAATGGGCGCTGCCGGCGTGCAGCTTGGGACGCGCTTTGTGTGCGCGCGGGAATCCATCGCCCATGCCAATTTCAAGCAGGCCTTCATCCGCGGCAATGCGCGCGATGCCATGCCGACCATCCAATTGGATGAGAGTTTCCCGGTGATCCCGGTGCGCGCTTTGCAAAATCAAGGCACCAAGCGCTTTCTGGAACATCAGGCCGAGACCATCCGCCGCTTCCAATCCGGTGAACTGACCAAGGAGGCCGCGCAGTTGGATATCGAACATTTCTGGGCCGGGGCGCTCAGGCGCGCGGTGATGGATGGCGATGTCGAAAATGGCTCGCTGATGGCTGGGCAATCGGTTGGCATGGTCACACAGGAACAGACTGCCGCTGAAATCATCGCTGAATT
>JBIIGZ010000133.1:0-9494 GCA_044236185.1 Roseomonas sp.
CAGAACTCACGGCCAGCCCACGCACGCGGCCATCGCGCATCAGGGGTGCCAGCATGGTTGGGCTATCAATGGTCAGGTTCATCCGCCCCGCGAGCAAATCCTGTACCGCATTGGCGGCGGTGCGATAGGGCACAATGGTGAAGCTGGCACCGGAAAGCTGGCGGAACAATTCGCCGGCCAGATGATTAGTTGCACCCGGATTGGTCGCGCCGTAATTCGCTTCTTCCTTTTTCTGCGAGAGCCACGCCATCAGCGAGGCAACATCACGCGCCGGCACATCCGGATGCACGGCCAGCACAAAGGGCTGCCTTCCCACCAGCGCAAGCGGGACGAAATCCGCCACGGGATCATGCGGGAAATTCGGATAGACTGCGCGCATGACCGGATGGTTGTTGGTGCCGATGAAAATCGCATTGCCATCGGCGGGCAGGCGATGAAACGCCGCGGCACCCACGGTGCTGCCGGCGCCTGGGATATTCTCCGGCACCACTGGGCGGCCAAGCTGGGTTTGCAGGGCATCCGCCAGGATGCGGCCCACCACATCGGTCACCCCACCAACGCCAACCGGGATGATCATGCGCAAGGGGCGCGCCTGGGCAAGCGCCGGGGTAGCGAGAGCAAGCGCGGCAGCGCTGAGGAAGGAACGACGCAGCATGATTGTACCACCTTTCGCTTTTGACATGCTGCAACCCTAGCCTGCCTTGGGCATTCTGCCAGCCCCAAGGCGCTTATCTTTCCAAGTCCAGCGTTTCGGGCTTAGCTAATTTGCAAAGCGGGAGGCGCGACATGGCGAGCATTGTTTTGATCCACGGGGCTTATCAGGGTGGCTGGATTTGGCGCTTTGTCGCCGAAAGGCTCCGTGCCGCTGGCCATGATGTCCATGCGCCAACGCTGGATGGCTGTGCCGAACGGCGCCATCAGATGCGCGCCGGGATTGATACCGAAAGCCATGGCCAGGAAATCGCTGAATATCTGCATTACCATGATTTGCGCGATGCGGTGCTGGTGGGCACTTCGGCTGGCGGCATGGTGATGGCAGCGGCGGCAGAGCGCGCACGCGACCGCATCGGCCGCCTGGTTTTCGCCGATGCGCTGGCGCTGATGGATGGCGAGAAGATTCGCGATGTCGTCACGCGCCCCGCCGCGATCAACACCGATATCGCGCTTGGCCCAAGCCGGGATGATGCGCTGAACAGGCTGTTTCTTGGCATGGAAAAGGGCTTGGCCGAATGGGCAGCGGATCGCATGACGCTGCACCCGATCAACACCTTCACCCAGCCGGTGAAGCTGCCAAGCTTCTGGCAGCAATCCTGGCAGGCTTCCGTGATCTATTGCCCGCAAGCGGCCAATCCCGGAGAGGCGCATCAGCGCCGCTGCGCGGAAAAACTCGGGGCGCGCTGGCATGTGATTGACACCGGCCACTACCCCATGCTGACCACGCCAGATGAGCTTGCGCGCATTATCATCTCCGGCTGAGTCCTATGATCTTGCCGTCATTGGTGGCGGCATCAATGGCGCGGGCATTGCGCGGGACGCCGCAGGCCGTGGGCTTTCCGTTGTGCTGTTTGAGAAGGGTGATCTCGGCGGCGGCACTTCGGCCAATTCCACCAAGCTGATCCATGGCGGCTTGCGTTATCTGGAACATTATGAATTCCGTCTGGTGCGTGAAGCGCTGATCGAACGCGAAATCCTGTTGGGTATCGCGCCGCATATCATCTGGCCCTTGCGCTTTGTGCTGCCGCATCATGAGGGGCTCAGGCCTGCCTGGCTGCTGCGGCTTGGGCTGTTCTTGTATGATCACCTCGGTGGGCGAAAGGCGCTGCCGGCGACCAAGCGCATTGACCTGACACGCTCTCCGCTCGGCGCGCCGCTCAGCCCTGGGCATGCCATCGGCTTTGAATATTCTGATTGCTGGGTGGAGGATTCGCGCCTGGTGCTGCTGAATGCCAAGGATGCGGCGGAACGCGGTGCCGCCATTCATCCGCGCGTAGCGGTGACGGGCGCGCGCAGGGATGGCGCGCTCTGGCACATCACGGCAAAGGGCCGGGAAGGGGAGGTCACGCTTCATGCCCGCGCCCTGGTGAATGCCGCCGGCCCCTGGGTTGGCGCTGTGCAAGGTTTGGTGATGGGCAGCAATCAACCGGCGCGGCTTCGGCTGGTGAAGGGCAGCCATATTGTGCTGCCGCAGCTTTATGATCATGACCGCGCCTATATTTTCCAGAACGCCGATGGCCGCATCATTTTCGCCATTCCCTATGAACGTGACTTCACCCTGATCGGCACCACCGATGAGGATCACCCAAACCCCGAAGAAGCGCCGCAGATTTCGGAAGGCGAAATCACCTATCTCTGCGCCGCAGCATCGAGCTATTTTCGCACGCCGGTAAAGCGCGAAGATATTGTCTGGACCTATTCGGGGCTCCGCCCGCTTTATGATGATGGCGCAAGCAAGGCTCAGGAAGCGACGCGCGATTACGTGCTCAAGTTGGATGCGCCGGAGGGTCAGGCGCCGCTGCTGACTATATTCGGCGGCAAGATCACCACCTATCGCAAGCTGGCCGAGGCCGCCTTGGCCGAGCTTGGCCTCAGGCCCGAACAGGCCGGTTGGACCGCCCGTGCGCCACTCCCCGGTGGGGATTTCGCCGCGGATGGCTTCCCCGCGCTGCTTGCCGGCTTCCGGCGCGATTTTCCGCTGCTGCCTGAGGTTCTGTGTACTCGGCTGCTCCGCGCCTATGGCACCCGCGCCTGGCGGATTTTCACCCCTGGCCAGGACCCTGGCCCAGCAATTGGTGCCGATCTGCACGCGGCGGAGCTTGATTATCTCCGCCGCGAGGAATGGGCGACAACGGTTGAGGATGTGCTCTGGCGCCGCAGCAAGCTTGGGCTTTGCTTCGATGCCGCCGCGCGGGACAGGCTGACCCGGCTGCTAGGAGGCTGAAAAACCCGCAACACAAGCTTCGCGAAACCGTCTTTTACCTGTAATAAGGGCTCAGTATCGGGCAACGATCGCCAACTTAGAGGGAGCGAGAAAATGAATCGTCGAGACATTCTGCTGGGAACCGGTGGCCTTTTGACGGCCCCCTTCATTGCGCCATCCGTGCGCGCCCAGGGCCGCACCGAAATCCAGTTCTGGTACGGGCTGGGCGGGGCGCTTGGGGAACGCGTGGCCGAACAAGTGACGCGCTTCAATGAAAGCCAATCGCGCTTTCGCGTGAATGCGACCTTCCGCGGTTCCTACGTGGAAGTCATGACCGGCGCCATCGCCGCCTGGCGCGCCGGCACGCCGCCCCATATTGCGCAGGTTTTTGAGGTCGGCACCGCCACCATGATGGCCGCTGGCCCAGCCATTCGCCCCACGCATGAATTGCTTGGCGAAGCAGGCATTACGCTGGATCCCAAGCGTTATCTGGCCGGGGTGCGTGGTTATTATTCCGACACGCAAGGCCGCATGGTTTCCATGCCGCATAATTCCTCTTCGGCGGTGCTGTGGATCAATCTGGACGCTTTCGAAAAGGCCGGGCTTTCCACGAGCAATCTGCCGAAAACCTGGGCCGAAATCCGCGCCGCTGCGCAGAAGATCAAGGCGACCAATGCCGCCGAAATCCCGATCAGCACCGCCTGGCCGACCTGGGTGATGTTTGAACAAATGTCTTCCATCCATGATGTTGGCCTTGCCACCAAGGCCAATGGCTTTGAAGGCCTGGATGCGCAAATGAACCTCGGCGCGCCGATCTTCGCCAAGCACACCAATATGCTGCTTGAAATGCAGCGTGAGGGCAGCTTTGTGTATGGCGGGCGTGATGGTGATGGCTTCGCGAGCTTCCCCGCCGGCAAGGCTGCCATGTCCTTCAATTCCTCGGCCGGTCGGGCGCAGGTGCAGCGCGAAGCCAAGTTCCGCTGGGCTTCCGTGATGCTGCCGTATCATGATGATTGGTCTGGTCTGAATGGGCCTTCTGCTCAAGAGCAGGAGATTGAAGCTATGCTGCGCGCAGATTTGGCCAGCATGTCACCAGACGCCGCCCTTGCGGCTTTGCGGCGTGCGAAGGCGGCCAGCACCCAGCGTGGGCCACGCAATGGCGTGATCGGTGGCGCCAGCCTTTGGACGCTGACCGCGCGCAACCGCACGGCGGAAGAATATCGAGGTGTGGCGGAATTCTACCGCTTCATCTCGGAAGTTGAGCAGGACAAGTGGTGGCACCATGTCACGGGCTATGTGCCACTGACGCTGGCCGCTTATGAAGCCTCACGCGCTGAAGGTTTCTATACCCAAAACCCGGGTGCCGATGCGGCCATCATCCAGCTTTCCCGTGCGGAACCCACGCCCAATAGCCAGGGCTTCCGTCTGGGCGGCTTTGTGGAAATCCGCAATATCATCCAGGAAGAACTGGAGCGCGGCTTCCAAGGGCAGCAGAATACCGAAACGCTGCTGGCCAATGCCAATCGCCGCGCCGATGTGGTGCTGCGTAATTTTGAGCGTGCCAATCGCCGTTGATCGCGTATCGGGGCTGCCTTCGCGGCAGCCCCCTCTTTTTGGCTGAGGTTCCATGCAGCGCAAGGCGATTTTCAACAATAAGCTGCTGCCCTATCTGCTGCTGGCGCCGCAGCTTGCCATTACCTTTGTCTTCTTCTTCTGGCCCGCGGGGGAAGCGGTTTGGTATTCCTTCATCCGCCAGGATGCCTTTGGCATTTCCAAGCAATTCGTCTGGTTTGAGAATTTCACGGATCTTTTTGCCGACCCGCTTTATCATCAGGTCATCATCAACACTTTGATTTTCTCGGTGGCCGTCACTGTGCTTGCGATGGGCTTGGCGCTTGGCCTCGCGGTGCTGGCGGATCGGCATATTCGTGGCAAGGATTCCTACCGCACCCTGTTGATCTGGCCCTATGCGGTGGCGCCTGCCGTCGCCGCTATTCTCTATATCTTTCTGTTCCATCCGGATATCGGGCTGATCGGCCGCGCGCTGAAGGCGGCGGGTGTTGCCTGGAATTATACGCTGAATGGCAATCAGGCCATGCTGGTGGTAGTGCTGGCTGCGGCATGGAAACAGGTTTCCTACAATTTCCTGTTCTTCCTGGCCGGGCTGCAATCCATCCCGCGCAGCGTGCTGGAAGCGGCTGCCATTGATGGTGCGTCACCGCTGCATCGCTTTCGTACGGTGATCTTTCCGCTGCTGTCACCCACCACCTTCTTCCTGCTGGTGATCAACATTACCTACGCCTTCTTCGATACCTTCGGCATTATTGATGCGCTGACCAAGGGCGGGCCTGGCAATGCCACACAAACCCTGATCTACCGCGCCTATATTGATGGGCGGGTCAATCTGGATATTGGCTCATCCTCTGCGCAATCGGTTGTGCTGATGATTGCGGTGATGGCGCTGACGCTGGTGCAATTCCGCTTCATTGAACGCAAGGTGCATTACTGATGGCCGAAGCGCGCAACAGCATCGCTGCCCCCATGGGCATGGCTGGCAGCAACCCCCGCGCGGATATGCTGACCCATATCATCCTGGTGCTGGGGGTGCTGCTTTTCGCGCTGCCGATCTGGATTGTGCTGATGGGTTCCACCCATGATGCCGGCACCATCGGCCGTGGTGATGTGCCCCTGCTGCCGGGCGCCGAGGCCGCCGCGAATTACAGCGCGGTCTGGAACCAAGGAAACAAGCAACGCGCTGGCGTGCCGGTTTCAACCATGATGTTCAATAGCGCCATCATGGCGCTGTTGATCACCTTGGGCAAAATCGCGATTTCCATCATCTCGGCCTATGCGGTTGCCTTCTTTTCCTTCCCTGGCCGCATGCTTTTCTTCTGGGCGATTTTCATCACACTCATGCTGCCGGTTGAGGTGCGGATTTTCCCAACCTTCCAGGTGGTCTCCGACCTTGGTCTGGTGAATACCTATGCCGGCCTGATCGTGCCTCTGATTGCTTCCGCCACCGCGACCCTGCTATTTCGCCAATTCTTCCTGACCATCCCGGATGAGTTGGTGGAAGCCGCCAAGATGGATGGCGCGGGGCCGATCCGCTTTTTCAAGGATGTGGTGCTGCCGCTATCGGCGACGAATATCGCCGCGCTTTTCGTCATTCTATTCGTCTATGGCTGGAACCAGTATCTTTGGCCGCTGCTGGTGACGACCTCCACCGATGTGGAAACCATTATGATCGGCATTGTGAAAATGCTGGGCTCCCAGGGGGATACGGAATGGCATCTGGTCATGGCGACCACGGTGCTGGCACTTCTGCCCCCCGTTGCCATTGTGATCCTGATGCAGCGCTGGTTCGTCAAGGGATTGGTCGAGACCGAGAAATGAGAAACCCCCATGGCTGAATTAAAACTGTCCGGTATCGTCAAGAATTTCGGCGCTGTTCGCGTGCTGCATGGCATTGATCTTGCCGTGCAGGATGGGGAGATGATTGTGATTGTCGGTGCTTCCGGCTGCGGCAAATCAACCTTGCTCCGCATTGTGGCCGGGCTGGAACGCAGCACGGGTGGCACGGTGCTGATTGATGATCGGGATGTGACAGCGCTGGAACCTGCGGCGCGCGATATCGCGATGGTGTTTCAGAATTACGCGCTTTATCCGCATATGCGCGTCTTCGACAATATGGCCTATGGTCTGCGTATTCGTGGCCTTTCCAAGGACGATATCAAGCGACGTGTTGGCGAGGCCGCCGACTTGCTCGGCCTTTCCGAATTGCTTGATCGGCGCCCGAGGGAGCTTTCGGGCGGTCAACGCCAGCGCGTTGCCATGGGGCGTGCGATTGTGCGTGAACCGAAGCTATTCCTGTTTGATGAACCGCTTTCCAATCTGGATGCGAAGCTCCGTGTTGCCATGCGCGCGGAAATCAAGCGCTTGCAACGCCGGCTTGGTGTCACCAGCCTTTTCGTCACGCATGACCAGGTGGAGGCGATGACTTTGGGCGACAGGCTTGTCGTCATGCATGAAGGCCGCGCGGCACAAATCGCCTCCCCCATGGAGATTTTTGAACGCCCCGCCGATACCTATGTCGCAGGCTTCATCGGCAGCCCGGCGATGAATTTCCTGCCCGCCACCATCACGGAAGATGGCAAGGGGGCCGCGCTTTCAGATGGCAATGTTATCGCCCTGCCGCCTGGCCAATATGCCGCGCATGGGGGGCAGAAAGTGACGCTCGGCATTCGCCCGGAACATATCAGCCTGCCCGGGCCGCTCCGTCTGATGACCGATCTGATTGAACCGCTTGGGTCCGAAAGCGTGGTGCATGGCAAGCTTGCATCGGGTGAAACCATGGCCTTGCGCCTGCCCGGCGCGCCGCCTTCAGCCGCGGTGCTGGACATCGCGCCGCGCAGCGAACATCTGCATGTCTTTGATGCGGAAACCGGCAAGCGCCTGCCGCCGCCTGGATGAAGCATTTTCAAGCCAAGTGGAATCACTTGGCGACTCGGAAAATGCGATCAAATAAAAAATTTAGAGCGTACCCCGTGAACGAAAGTGAACGGGATACGCTCTAAATAGCCTCACGCCTGCCCGCGTTCCACCAGCAGGCGCTTCACCTCATTCTTCGGGACCTTGCCGTAGCCAGAACGCGGCAGCGCATCCCACACCACGATCTTGGCCGGCCATTTATAGCGCCCAAGCTTTCCATCCAGATGCGCCATCACCGCTGCCGGATCAATCGTGGCACCCGCTGCAGCCACCAGCACCGCAACACCGCTTTCACCCCATTTCGCATCCGGCACGCCGACCACGCAGGCTTCCGCAACGCTTGGATGTGTCAGCAGCGCTTCCTCTACCTCACGCGGATACACATTGGACCCGCCAGAGATATACATGTCCGAAGCGCGGCCCGTGATGTACAAAAAGCCGCGCGCATCCAAATGGCCAAGATCGCCGGTATGGAACCAGCCGCCGGCGAAGGCCTTTTCATTGGCGGCATCATTTTCGAAATAGCCCGCGAATACGGCAGGCCCGCGCACGCAAATCTCGCCGGTCTCGCCCGCTGCCAAGGGCTGATTCGCGGTATCCAGAATCGCAACCTCAATCCCCGTGCGCGGATAGCCGCAGGAACCGATTGGCATGGCGGGATCATCTTCCAGGCTATGCCAGGCGGGCGGCAGCACGGTGATATTGCCCGTCACTTCGCCCAAGCCGAAATATTGCACCAGGCAGGGGCCGAGCTTGCCCAGCGCGTATTTCTGATCCTCCCGATACATTGGCGCGCCGGCATAGATCACGTGGCGCAGCGACGCATGATCATGCGTATCCACGGCGGGATCACGACAGAGCGTATTCAGAATGGTCGGCACGGTGAACATGTTGGAAACACGATGCGCTTCAATCAGCCGCCAGGCTTCCGGCACGTCAAAACGCTCACCTGGCAGCAGGATGGAGGCCGCGCCGCGCGCCACTTGCGATAGCGCATGTACGCCAGCGCCATGGGAAAGCGGTGCGACCACCAAGGACGCATCATGCTCGTTCAGCCCCGGCATCAGATCGGCGATATGATTGTTGATGACAAAGGCCATTTGCCCATGGGTCAGAATGCCACCCTTGGGCCGGCCTGTGGTGCCGGAGGTATAGAAGAACCAGGCCGGATGGTCGCGATCCACATCGGCGGGCAGGGTCACGGGCGCGGCCTGGCCTTCCGCGATCAAATCCTCCCAGGAAAAGCCGGCGCCATTGCCAATAGCGATATCCAGTACGCAGGCAGGGTTTTCCGCCCGGCAGGCGGCGCGATGTTCAGGGAACGCCACATCGAAAATCTGTGCCTTGCAGCGGGAAGATCCGGCCAGATAGGCGGCTTCCGGCGGGCTCAGACGGAAATTCGTCGGCACCCAAACCGCGCCAATCAGCCAGCAGGCCCAAACGCCTTCGAAAATCGCGTTATTGTTGCGCGAATGGATCAGCACGCGATCGCCCGCACCAATGCCGCGCGCACGCAAACCGGCGGCAGCGGAACTGGCCCTGGCGGCGATTTCCGCCCAACTCCAGACCCTGTCGCGCCAAATCAGGCCAGGGCGATCCGGCAGGCGGCGGGCGGTTTGCAGCAGCATGGCACCCAGGTTGGAAGTCGGGATCATGCGGCGTCTCCTGTATCTTTCCGCCGGCTTTCCGGCGGTTCGCGCGATGTTTCGCTTGCCTCCGGCGCGCGCCTTAGGCAAGTGGGGATCATAGTCTGGACTTTAGCAAAGGGAGAAGAACGCCATGACCAACCCATTCCAGGGCGCGACACGCCGTAACCTGCTGCTGGGCGCAGGCGCGCTAAGCCTGGCCGCCCCCAACATTGCGCGTGCCCAGGGCCAATACCGCGCCGAATATAAGGTCTCGGTTGTGGGCAATCGCCCACTGCCGATTTCAGACGGAGCGTTTACCTGGGCCGAGTTGGTGACGCAGCGCTCCGGCGGGCGGATCAACATGAAGGTCTATCCGGGCAGCCAATTGGTCGGCGGCGATCAGACGCGCGAATTGGTCGCGATGCGCCAGGGCGTGATTGATATGGCGGTGTTTTCCACCA
>JBIIGZ010000134.1:0-9434 GCA_044236185.1 Roseomonas sp.
CTGTTCCTTCAAAATCCCGATGATCTGCTCATCGTTGAACCTGCTGCGTTTCATTCGTCCGTCCCCTTGAGAAACAGACTCTACCGAAGTTTGGAAACATTTCAGGGGGGCACGTCATTTTCTCCGCCGATCGGCGCCAGCCCCCACATTGGCCCCCACATTCGGCGGGCGGTAGGGGGTGCGGCGGGGTGCGGGACTTTCTCAAAAATCGCCAGCGATGACACTCCCCGCGCGCGCGCGCGTCGTTTCAGTCCCCGGCGCGCGGCACTCCGGTCACAATGGTGAAGGCCATAAGGGCATCAGGGGCGCCAGATAAGGTTTGGCGGCTTTCGGGCGGGCATATCCGATCAAGCAAGTCTTTGGCGGCGGCATGGCCGGCAGGGTGCGTCAGGTCCAGGGCGCGCGCGAATTGCGCCTCTAGGATTTCCGGCAGGTGCTCAATCACGCGGCGCCGGGCCTCGGCGGCGAATTCCTTCCCGGCAACCTTCGCCTCAGGCGCGGGCTGGCAGTCTGGCGTGAATAAGGCGCGCGGCCTTCCGGCGCCCTTCGCAGGGCCGCCCCATCCGGCGCCCTTTGCGGGGCCGCCGCGACCAGGGCCGCGACCAGACGGAAAGCTTGTGGCGTTTTTCGTCATAGACTGGCGCTCATGCTCGGCGTGGCGCGGCTGACGGGGCGGTGAATTCCTCGACAATCGTGCGGCGGATCCCCGCCACGGGGCTGCGTGTTTCATAGCGACCGTGGCAACCAATACTGTTCGCGCGACTACCAGAAAATTCTGCGCGACCACGGCTTGCAGTCGTCAATGAGCGGCAAGGGCAATTGTTATGACAACGCCGTTGTCGAGACGTTCTTCAAGACGATTAAGGCGGAGTTGGTCGGGCGCAGGACGTGGGAAACCCGTCGCCAAGCAGAAACCACCATCTTTCAATACATCAGCGGCTTCTATAACCCGCGCCGCAGCATTCAGCATTGGGCGGCAAAAGCCCCCTGGCCTTCGAACGCTGAGCGGCCTAAATGAAGAATTGGAACGGCGTAACTACCCGACACGTCCAGCCGGCGATGCGCTGGCAAGCGGCGCCAGGTTCGGCTCGCGAGGAGGAAGCCGGCGGGCCACCAATTCGAACGTTGATGGCTACTGCGGCGGACGACGCCCCCGCATCCCCGATCGCAACGCTATACCTTTGCCGCAAGCAATGCAGGCAGCTCGGCAAGGCTACGGATTTCGTGGTCCGGTGCCCCGGGCAGCCTTTCGCGCCGCTGGCCATAACGATTGCACCACACCACCCGCATGCCGAAGGCTGACGCAGCATGCGCATCCCAAGCATTGGAGGATTGGAAGGCAATCGACGCTGCCGGCATACCAAGCCGGTCGACCGCACGTTGATAGACGCGTCGGTCCGGCTTGAAGCTGCCGACCTCATCCACCGAGATCACCGCGTCGAAGGCCCCGGCCAGGCCGGCACCCTCCACCGCGCTCGCTAGCATGTCCGGAGAACCGTTCGACAGGATGGCGGTGGCAAAGCCCGCCTTGCGTAGCGCGTGGAGCACGCTTGCTACTTCTGGGAAGGTACCGAGCGTGCGGTACAGGTCCATCAGACGCTCTCGCAGCGGCCCGTCTGCTGGCAGGCCGAGTGTCTCCAGCGCGAAGTCCAAGGCGTCACCTGTCACCTCCCAGAACGACACATAGCGGCCCTGCAGCCCGCGCAGCCAAGAGTACTGGAGCTGTTTTTCGCGCCACAGGGCGGTCAGCGGCCCGGCCTTTTCACCCAAAACATCGCTGCAGCCCGCTGCTGCTGATGCAAAATCGAACAGCGTGCCATAGGCATCAAAGACGCAGGCGCGGATACCGGTCAGCATGGAACGATCACACCAGGGTGCCACGGATCGGGTAGTTCATCTCCTGGATGCGCTTCGCACCGCGCAAGATGCCGGCCAAATCAGGCCGCGCAAATGGGGCGTTTGAGATATCAACAATCTGCACCTGCCCAGCAGGATTGATGAGGAAAAGTCCAGGCTCAGGAAAGGGTCGGTCTGTTTCCTGAGGTGAGCGTGGTTCGGACAAATAAAGGCCAAGCATACGCATCTGCGCCATGGTCATTGCGTAACCGACCGGGAAACGCCAGCCATGCTCTGCCAGATCGGCTGCCGCCTTTTGCTCTGGGTCGCCCGAAGCCACCATCACCGAAACATTAATGGCCGAGAATTCATCTATAAGATCATTCAATGTCTTGAGGTAGATTTTACAGAGAGGGCAATGCCTTCCGCGATAAACAACAAAGAGCCGCCAACCATCGCCGGAAGCGGGCGCGACCTCCCCACCGCCTAGGCGGGGGACAGAGACAGCAGGGAATAGGCTTCCCGCGGCAAGCTTCATGGTCATGGACATGGCTTTCAATTTCGTTCCATTTGAGCAAGAGGGAATGCAAGGTGGTGCGTCATGCCCGGGCAGGCCTTGGACCAAGTAGCGCGAGTGCCCCGCGCGCAGCACCGTCCAGCAGCGCAGGATCTGGCCTGGTACGCGCAAGTACGCGGAGCCCCATCACGGCGGCAAGCATCAGTCGCGCGACATCGGCCACATTCAGCTGTGGCGCTATCGTGCCTTCACGCTGCGCAGCGCGCAGGCATCGCCGAAAGAAACTTTCCAACTCACCAAGGCGCTCACGCAGGATCACCCCGATCTCATTATCCTCGGTGCCAAACTCAAGCACGGCATTGACCATGAGGCAGCCGCGTCGATCACGCCGTGACAAGGCGAGTATTTCGATGATGAACTCCTCAATGGCGTCGCGCGGCGACCTGTCTTGTTCCAGGCGTCTGATGCGGGCGCGTACCCCATCATCAAGGTAACGATCCATGCAGCGCAGGAAAAGGGCGCGCTTGTCACCGAAGGCGTTATAGAAACTGGCGGGCCCAAGCCCCATCGAGGCCCCGAGATCACGCACAGAAGTTCCAGCATAACCGCGATGCCAGAATTCAGCGGTTGCTGCCGCGAGCGCGGCATCTTCATCGAAAATACGAGGTCGCGGCATTGGTTGATGTTGACATCCTATGATCTGTAGCAAATACTCTAAAACTATGAAAAAAACAATCCCATGTAGCAATGCCATGTTCAATCAGATCGTTCATTTCAATAAACGAATAGCTGCGGTGATGATGGGGTGCCCGCTCACTGAGCGTCCGTGCCTCTGGCGAAGACTTCGCCGATGATTGCGCCGATTCCGGACTATCATCTTTATGGCTGGGCCACGCCCAATACCCATCGCGTGTCAATCCTGCTTGAGGAACTTGGCCTTAATTACAGCGTGACCGGCGTCAATATCCGTGCAAGGGAACAATTTGCGCCGCATATTCTTGCTCTCAATCCCTTTGGAAAAGTGCCGATCCTGATTGAACGGCGCGCTGGGACCGACCCGCTGGTCTTGTTCGAGAGTGGCGCGATCCTCCTGCACCTGGCCGAAACCCATGGCCGCTTCCTGCCTGCCGAGTTTCCAAAGCGTGCTGCAACGCTCACCTGGCTAATGGTTGCCTTGACTGGCCTTGGCCCTGCCATGGGCCAGGCACATCATTGGACCGATCTCGCGCCCGAAAAGCCTAAGGCCGCAGGGGATTACGCCTTGGCGCAGGTCGCGCGTGTTTGGTCCCTGCTGGAAGATCATTTGGCCGAGGCACCCTACCTTGCCGGTGCTGAATACAGCATCGCGGATATGGCCGCCTTTCCCTGGATAACGCGGCCAGGATGGGCGGAACGCAGGCTTGAGGATACGCCAAACATTGCACGCTGGCATGACTCTATCGCGGCCCGCCCGGCGGTTCAGCGCGGCATTGCTGTGCCGCGCGGCGCCATATTGGCGTGACAGCCCATCGTCAGATGAATGGCTGGACACCCATGATCCCGCTGCAGGTATGGCAGGCCGAAATTCTTTGCATTTTGTAGCAAACGCTTTACAATATAATGATGTTTCATCGCGCTATTCTGGAGCCCTCAACATGACCCGACGCCTTGCGCGCGCTGCCTTGCTGGCAGCCGGAATATTGCTGACTACGCCCGCTTACGCACAACCAATCGCGCCGGATCGCATTCTGCGCATGGTGCCGAATGCGGATTTGCAGACGCTTGATCCGATCAACACCACGGCGGGTGTCGTGCAGTCGCACGCACACATGATTTATGATCAGCTTTTTGGGCGGGATGCTGCCCAGCGCCCTCAGCCGCAAATGGTTCAGTCCTGGACCAAGTCGGAAGATTCTCTGACATGGACCTTCCGGCTTCGTGATGGGCTGAAGTTTCATGATGGTACGCCTGTGACGGCAGTGGATGTTATTGCATCGCTGCGGCGCTGGGGGGCGCGCGATCCGCATGGGCGTCAGATCATGGCGATCACGGAAGCCATCGAACCCGCAGCTGATGGTAAATCCTTCGCTTGGCGCCTGAAGCGCCCCTATGGGCTTATGCTGGATGCGCTTTCCAAGCCGGCTGGCAATATGCCCGCCATCATGCCTGCGCGCATTGCCGCGACCGATCCCTTCACCGCCATTACGGAGACTATCGGCTCCGGCCCCTTCATTTTCGTGCGTGAGGAATGGGTACCAGGTTCACGCGTTGTCTATCGCCGCAATCCTGACTATGCGCCGCGCGCTGAACCCGCTTCCGGCACAGCGGGCGGCAAGGTCGCGCATGTGGATCGTGTTGAATGGCTCAATATCGCCAATGCCCAGACCGCTGTTCTCGCGCTCATTCAGGGCGAGATTGATTATATCGAAAGCCCTGGTGTTGATTTTCTGCCCATGCTGCAAAGACGCGGCATGCGCATCATCCGCACGAATACGCTCGGTGCGCCGGGCATGATTCGCATGAACCATATTCATCCGCCCTTCAATGATGCGCGCGCACGACAGGCCTTGATGCTCCTGGTCAATCAGGAGGAAATCTTACAGGCAATGTTCCCCGACCCCGCGCTTTATCAGGTCTGTCACGCCTTTTTCGTATGCGGTTCGCCGCAGGAAACCAATGCCGGTGTTCCGCAAGGCCTTGGCAGTGCCGCAGCACGCGCGCAGGCGCGCCAATTGCTTCAGGCCAGCGGCTATGATGGAACACCGATCGTGATCATGGATCCGACTGATAATCCCTTCGTCCATGCCGCGACCTTGGTTCTGGCGCAACAAATGCAATCCATTGGTTTTCGCACGGATGTCCAGGCGATGGATTTCGCCTCCATGGCTGGAAGGCGGGCCAATCGGCGGCCACCTCCGGAAGGCGGTTGGCATATTGGATTGACCTTCTGGAATGGGCTTGGCGCCTCTGATCCGGTTGGCAATGTGCCCATGCAGGCCAGCTGCGAAAGGGCCTGGCCGGGCTGGCCCTGTGATGCCCAGCATCAGGCATTGATTGATGCCTTCCCCTATGCAGCGAATGATGGCGAACGTCGGCAAATTCTGGAAAAGCTGCATGAAAGCGCCTATCGGCTGGTGCCCTATGTTCCCTATGGGCAATGGTATCTGCCTTCTGCCATTCGGCCTCAATTGGACGGTGTTTTGGCCATGCCGGGCATTATCATTGCCTGGAATGTGAAGAAGCCAACACGCTGACCCAAGACAGGCCAAAAAAGGGCGCCATGATCTTTATGTACAGCAATGTGTAACCTTTGCTTCCATGGTCACGTATAGTGAAGGTGTTGCTGAACGTCCTGGATCATGAGCCCCACAACCGCCATCGCGCTTGTCTGCAAAACCCCCGCCATCGGGCGCGGCAAGTCCCGGCTTTGGCCGTTGCTTGGGCCGGCACGAACGGCCCAGCTTTCTGCCTGTTTCATTCGTGATCTTGTGGAAACCTTGGCCGCATTGCCTGCTTCGCTTTCACGACAATGCTATGCGCTGTTTAGCCCCGCCGGGACTGAGACGGCGCTGCGCAAACTCCTCACCCCTGATTGGCAACTCATCCCGCGTGAGGCCGATGATGTCGGACAGGTACTGGAGGTAAGTCTCAAGGCATTGCTCCAGGCCGGGCATGATGGTGTTATTTTCATGAATAGCGACAGCCCAAGCCTGCCAGGTGTGCTGATCGAAGAAGCGATCAATGCGCTACGCGCCGATGGAGATCGCGTCGTCCTTGGCCCCTCGCTGGATGGCGGCTATTATCTCATTGGGCTTAAGCGCTTTCATGCCGCATTATTCCGCGATATCGCCTGGAGCACACCCGCAGTCTTTACCGAAACCTACGAATGTGCGGTGCAAATGGGACTGCCGGTGTATGTGCTGCATGAATGGTATGATGTTGATGAGGCCGATGATTTTGACCGTCTGACGGCTGAGTTTGGTGGGCAGGTGCCTTTTGCTGATTCGGTGGTGAAGGCTGGTCCAGCACGGCATACGCGTGCTTTGCTTGCAGTCTGGACAGCGATGGAAACCGCTCCACCGCAACAACCAAGCCAAGATTGAACGTAACCTTCTCGCACTACCTGGCGAAAGGCGTAGGAATTCGGAAAGGTACAATCGCGTGAATGCCGCATCGCCAACCCCCGGAAGTATCGCGCGCCGCCCGGCGCTGCGCGATGGCGTTCTGCATGCGGATCTTTGCATCATCGGTGCGGGGTCAGGCGGGCTTTCCGTGGCAGCCGGCGCCGTGCAGATGGGCGCCTCCGTTATCCTGATCGAAAAGCACCTGATGGGCGGCGATTGCCTCAATACCGGGTGCGTGCCGTCCAAGGCGCTGCTGGCCGCGGCGCATGCCGCCCATGCGCAGCGCCATGCCGATCCTTTCGGCATCGCAAGCCACGAACCCGCCGTGGATTTCGCCAAGGTCCATCAGCATGTGCATGGCGTGATCGCCGCCATCGCCCCGCATGACAGTGTGGAACGCTTTGAAGGCCTTGGCGTCACGGTGATCCAGGCGCAAGCAAGCTTCACAGGGCCGGCTGAAGTCCAGGCCGGCACCCATCGCATCCGGGCGCGCCGTTTTGTTGTGGCGACGGGGTCTTCCGCTGCCATTCCGCCCGTGCCTGGCCTTGGCGATCTCCCCTACCTGACAAATGAAACGATCTTCGGTCTGAAGGAAAGGCCGGACCATTTGCTTGTCCTGGGCGGCGGCCCGATTGGGATTGAAATGGCGCAGGCCTTTCGCCGCCTCGATGCCCGTGTCACCTTGGTTGAACGCGCTGCCATCTTGCCCCGCGATGAGCCTGAAGCGGTGACAATCCTGCGCGATGCGCTGATCCGCGACGGCATTACCCTGCATGAGGGTATTGAGGTTGTGGCGGCGCGCGACGCTGGCGCAGGTATTGAACTGGAACTGCGCGGCAAGGCGGGCACGGTACTTGTGCAAGGATCGCATTTGCTGGTCGCTGCCGGGCGCAAACCCAATACCGCCGGGCTTGGGCTTGAAGCCGCCGGCATTGAAGTGACGCCGCGCGGCATCACCGTTGATCAACGCCTGCGCAGCAGCAATCGGCGTGTCTTTGCGATTGGCGATGTCTCGGGCGGCCCGCAATTCACCCATATCGCCGGCTATCACGCAGGCATTGTCATCCGCAATGCGCTATTTGGCCTGCCGGCCAAGGTTGATTATGCCGCGCTGCCCTGGGTCACCTATGCCGATCCGGAATTGGCGCATGTCGGTCTCACGGAGGCATCCGCGCGGGAGGCTGGGCATGACATCTCCACCCTGCTGCAGCCGCTTGCCGGCAATGACCGCGCCCAGGCGGAACGCGCAACCGAAGGGCTTGCAAAAATCATCCTGGGGCCGCGCGGGCGCATTCTGGGGGCCACGATTCTAGCGCCCCGCGCTGGGGAGATGATTGGCGTTTGGGGACTGGCCATTCAGCAGAAAATGAAAATCGGTGCGATCGCTTCGATGATTGCGCCCTATCCGACCATGTCGGAAATTTCCAAACGCGCCGCGGGCAGTTTTTACACGCCAAGCCTTTTCAGCGCACGCACGCGGCGCCTGGTTGGGCTGCTGCAGCGCTGGTTGCCGTGAAAGGGATGACATCATGAAGCTCAAGAACCTGCTGCGCGACCGGCGGCTTTGGTTGGCGCTTGGCGTGGTGGCGATCCTGATCATGCTGCGGGCCACCGGGCTTTCGGATCAGCTTTCATTGGATACGCTTGCGCGTCATCGGGAAGCGCTTGCTGCTTTCGTCGCGGCCAATCTGCTGCTCGCTGCCGGCGCCTATGTTTTGCTTTATGTGGTGGCCGTCGCGTTCTCAGTACCCGGCGCCGTCTTCATCACGCTCGCCGGTGGGTTTCTGTTCGGCGCCATCATGGGCACGGCGCTGACGGTCATTGGCGCCACCATAGGCGCCACGCTGATTTTCCTGTTCGCCCGACGCATTTTCGGCGCGGATGCGCTGGATCGCATGGGCCCCAAGGCGCGCGCCTTGGGTGAGGGTATTCGCCGCAATGCTGCTTCCTATCTGCTGGTGCTGCGCCTGGTACCCTTGTTTCCCTTCTTCCTGGTCAATTTGGTGCCGGCCTTTGTGGGTGTGCGCCTGCCTATCTACGTCATCACCACGGCGATTGGCATTCTTCCCGGTACGGCAGTCTTCAGCCTGGCAGGCGCCGGGCTTGGCGATGTTCTGGCGCGGGGTGGCGATTTTGATGTCGGGTCCGTGCTGACCCCTGAAATTCTGGGTGCCCTGATCGGGCTTGCCTTGCTGTCACTCGCGGCCATTCCGCTCAAGGCGCGATTTGCCAAATCCTAGGAGGCTCATCATGCCAACACGTCGCGCCCTTGGCGCGCTTGCCTTTACCGCACTGCCATTGCGCCGCGCCGCTGCCAATCCTGACGCGAGCCTTGGCGCCTTGCTGGCACGCTATGTTATCGAACCACCCGATGGCGTGACGCGCGTGCGTTACGCCGCGCTGAAAGCCTCAGCCGAGGATATGCGCGCGCTTGATGCCTGGATCACTGAGGCCGCAACGCGCAGCCCTTCTAGCATGGCGCGGCTGGAAGCCTTCGCCTATTGGGCCAATCTCTATAATGCGCTGACGCTCAAGGTCGTGCTGGAACGTTACCCGGTGCGGTCCATTCGCGACATCCGCTCAACGGGCGTACCCTTTGACCCGAAAGGCTATATCGGCCCTTGGCGTACGCGGCTTGTGACCGTGGAAGGCAAGCGCATGTCGCTTGATGATATCGAACACGGCACGATGCGGCCCTTCTTTCGCGATCCGCGCGTGCATTACGCTGTCAATTGCGCCTCCATCGGCTGCCCCAATCTCTGGCCAAGGGTCTGGCGCGCCGCGACGCTGGAAGCCGAGCTGGATGTCGCTGCCGCCGCCTATGTCAATCATCCGCGCGGCGTGACCGTTCTGCCGGATGGGCGCTTGCGTATTTCCTCGATCTATACTTGGTTTCGTGAGGATTTCGGCGGCGATGAGGCAGGTGTGATCGCGCATCTCAGGCAATTCGCCGCGCCGCCGCTCCGCCAGCGCCTTGC
>JBIIGZ010000136.1:0-9394 GCA_044236185.1 Roseomonas sp.
GCGACATCGGTGAAGAAGAAGGGGAAAACCAGCAGATAGCCGGACACCGCCACCACCGCGCCACCCAGCACCGTGATCCAGAAGACCATCTTCTGCCCGCCATTGAAACGGCCGGCTTCCGGATGCTCATTGCCAATCAGGCCGCCACCCGACTTGAACCAGGCGATGTCGCGCGCATTCGGGATATTGTCCTTCACCCAGATCAGCAGCATCACCACGATGCCAAGCGTAAAGGGGAAGGCCAGGAAGTTATGCGCGTATTTGCCCCATTGGCTGATGGCGGTGAAAGCCTCAGGCCCCACAATCGGCAACAGGATATGCCGCCCGAAGGTCAGGTTCAGGCCCGATAGCGCCAGAATGATGAAGGTGGAAGCGACCATCCAGTGATTGCCGCGTTCCAGCACATTGAAGCGCAAAATGGTGCGCCCTGAACGGCCGCCCTCAATCGGGATGCGCCCCTTGGTCAGGCGGAATACCGTCAGGATTGCCAGCATGCCAAGCACGGCAATACCACCCACCCAGGCGAGCGTATAATTATGGAAGTCGCGCCATTCGCGCCCAACGGGTTGAATAAGCGTCGCCGCCTTATCATCCGGGATGGTGATGCGGCCCTGGATCTGGCTGCCACGCAGCAGCGCCTGCACTTCCATTTCGTCCGCCATGGAAGGCGCGCGCGGCGCGGTTTGCGCGATGGCGGGTGCCGCCGCGCCCATCAGCAGCGCGGCGAGCAGGGCAAGGATGCGGAGTTTCATGATGCGTCCGCCCTTCAAATCGCAACGGTTTCGCGATAGGCGGTGCGCCAGCCCCAGGCGCCCGTACCATAACCGCGGCGCTGCACACGTTCACGGTAGATGGAAGCGATGATCTGACCATCACCGGCGAGCAGCGCCTTGGTCGAACACATCTCGGCGCAAAGCGGCAGCTTGCCTTCCGCCAGACGGTTTGACCCGTACTGGATATATTCCGCCTGGGTATTATCGGCCTGCGGGCCGCCGGCGCAGAAGGTGCACTTATCCATCTTCCCGCGAGAGCCGAAATTGCCCAGGCGCGGATATTGCGGCGCGCCGAAGGGGCAGGCGTAGAAGCAATAGCCGCAGCCGATGCACAAATCCTTGTCATGCAGCACCACCGCATCCGCCGTGGTGTAGAAGCAGGAAACCGGGCAGACGGCGGCGCAAGGCGCATCCGTGCAATGCATGCAGGCCATGGAGATGGAACGCTCCCCCGGCTTGCCGTCATTGATCGTCACCACACGGCGACGATTGATGCCCCAGGGCACTTCATGTTCGTTCTTGCACGCCGTGACGCAGGCATTGCATTCGATGCAGCGTTCCGCGTCCAACAGGAATTTCATACGAGCCATTGTTCTTGCCCCCCTTTATGCCGCGCGGATCTGACAAAGCGTGACCTTGGTTTCCTGCATGAAGGTCACCGGGTCATAGCCATAGGTGGTTACTGCATTGACGCTTTCGCCAAGCACGATCGGGTCCGTGCCTGATGGGTATTTGCCGCGTTGGTCTTCCTGCATGAACCAGCCAGCGAAGTGGAAGGGCATCCAGGCCACACCAGGCCCGACACGCTCCGTCACCAAAGCCTTCATGCGGGTTGATTTACCGGCGGGCATTTCCGGGCCCGTCACCAATACCCAGGCGCCATCGCGGATATTGCGCGCGGCAGCATCGCGGGGATTGATTTCCACGAACATATCCTGCTGCAATTCCGCAAGCCATTTGTTGGACCGCGTTTCTTCCCCGCCGCCTTCATATTCAACCAGGCGCCCGGAAGACAGGATGATCGGGAAGTTTGGCGCAACCTGATGCGAACGGTTCTGCACCGTCTGCCCCAGATGCGGCAGGCGGAAGCCGCGCCGATCCGGCAGTGTTGGATATTGCGCGATCAGATCGGTGCGCGGCGTATAGATCGGTTCACGATGCACCGGCACAGGATCAGGCAGGTTCCACGCCACAGCGCGTGCCTTCGCATTGCCGTAAGCCATCACACCATGTTCCATGGTGATGCGAATGATCCCCATGGAAAGATCCGTGGCCCAGGAAGCAGTGCCGCCCTGCCGCGCGAGTGATGCGCGCTCGGCTTCCGTATATTCCGCATCCCAACCCAGGCGCTGCATCACCGCTGTGGTGAATTCCGGATAGCCATCGGTAATTTCCGAGCCCTTGGAATAGGACCCTTCCGCCAGCAGCGTCACGCCATTGCGTTCCACGCCAAAGCGCGCGCGGAAGGTGCCGCCGCCTTCCTTCACATGAAGGTTGGTATTGTAGAGGATATGCGTGCCCGGATGGCGCATTTCCGGCGTGCCCCAGCAGGGCCAGGGCAGGCCATAGAAATCGCCCTTGATTTCGGCCGGCGCATCCGCCTTGGCACGCAGCGTCACCAGATCGAACTTGTCCTGATGCGCCATATGCGCCTTCAGGCGTTCCGGCGATTGGCCCGTATAGCCTGTGCTGATCGCACCGCGATTGATTTCGCGCAGGATGCTCTCAGCCACCGGTTCCTGACCGCGCACTTCGATGCCCTTGAACAGATCAGCCTGGAAGCGGATTGGCATATTGCGCTTTTCCGCTGCCTTATCGAGAGCACCGGCAAGGCGATACATCACCTCATAATCATTCTTGCTCTCGAAAATCGGCTTCACCACCTGTTCGCCCCATTGGACAGAACGGTTGGACGCTGTGCGGCTGCCCGAGCATTCAAACTGCGTGCAGATCGGCAGCAGATAGGTGTTTTCCTTGCGGTTCGCGAGGACGGCGAAGGTTGTCGGATGCGGGTCCGCCACCACCAGCAGATCAAGCGCTTCCAAGCCCTTCACGGCTTCCGGCATACGCGTAACCGTATTGCCGCCATGGCCGAACACGACCATGGCCTTCAGATTATCGCGCTGCTGCACCTGATCCTTGGGCAGCGTCACAGCATCGAAATACCGCGTGGTTGGGATGCCGGGCGTGCCCATAATGGCCGGGCTGTCAAACCGCGCGACCATGCTTTCATAGGGCACGTTCCAGACGCGCGACCAATGCCGCCAAGCGTTTTCGTCCAAGCCGTAATAGGCCGGCAGTGTCGTCACATCGAGCCCGAAATCCGTCGCGCCCTGCACATTGCAATGGCCGCGGAAGATATTGGCGCCCGTGCCATCAGACCCGACATTGCCGGTGGCCAAAAGCAGAATGGAGAAGGCGCGCACATTGGCGGTGCCGACAGTCTTTTGCGTCGCCCCCATGCACCAGATCAGCGTCGCGGGCTTTTGCGTCGCGAACAGCTCGGCGACCTTCTTAAGCTGCGCGCCCGGCACGCCTGTGACGCGTTCTACCTCGGCCGGGTTCCACTTCGCGCATTCGGCGCGGATTTCATCCATGCCATGAACGCGCTGGCGGATGAATTCCTTGTCTTCCCAGCCATTGGCGAAGATGTGGTGCAGCATGCCCCAAATGATGGGGATATCCGTGCCCGGACGGATGCGCACATATTCATTGGCGTGCGCGGCGGTGCGGGTGAAGCGCGGGTCAATCACAATCAGATTGGCGCGGTTCTGTTCCTTGCCGGACAGCACATGTTGCAGGCTCACCGGATGCGCTTCCGCCGGATTGCCGCCCATGATGATCATGGTTTTCGAATTGCGGATGTCGTTATAGGAATTGGTTTGCGCGCCATAACCCCAGGTATTGGCAACACCTGCAACCGTGGTCGAATGGCAGATACGCGCCTGGTGGTCCACGTTGTTGGTGCCCCAGAAGGCCGCGAATTTGCGATACAGATACGCACCTTCATTGGAGAATTTGGCGCTGCCCAGCCAGAAGGTGGCATCAGCACCGCTCTTCTGCCGGGTTTCCATCAGCTTGTCGGCAATCTCGGTCATCGCATTGTCCCAGGACATGCGCTGCCATTGGCCATTGACCAGCTTCATCGGGTATTTGATGCGCCGATCGCCATGAACCAATTCGCGCACCGATGCGCCCTTGGCGCAATGCGTGCCGCGATTGATGGGCGATTCCCAAGCGGGTTCCTGGCCGACCCAAACGCCATTCTGCACTTCCGCAATCACGGTGCAGCCAACCGAACAATGCGTGCAGATATTCTTCACGCGCTGGACGGGCTTCGTGTGATCCATCGGCCCCGCTTCGGCAGGACGCATGGTGGAAAGCGGAATGGCGCCAAGGGCGGCAAGCCCCGCCCCGCCAAGCCCGGCCTGGCGCAAAAAGGCGCGGCGATCCAACCCGCCGGCGGAAAGCCCCTGATAGGCGGAAGCCAAGCGCTGCTTGGCAGCCTTGCCATCGGTGCGTTTGATCAGCATGGGTTTTTCCCTTCTTACTTATCGTCGGAACGATTGGTGCGGTAAAACGCCTGCACATGCGCGCTATTCGCCTGATAGCGTGCCTTCAGCCGATCTGCCTGGCCTTCCTTACGCGCCGTCCCTGCCGGCACGGCATCAGCGCGGAGCGGCGTTGAGGCTTCCGCCGCCGTTGCTGCAACCGCAGCACCGCCAGCAAGGCCCAGGGTCTTCAGAAAGCCGCGACGCTGCGCGACCATTTTATCATTCTCACTCATACTCAACCCTCCCAGCAGAAAACATCAGACGGGCAATTCCTGCGCCGCCAATTCAACCTCAATGGCCATGCGGCCCAACGCGCCAACGGCGCGGTAAAAGCTTGCGGCTTCCGCCGCTTCCAGATCCGCGAAAAAGCGCCCCGCCCAGGGGCGGAGATGGCGGGCGAAAAACGCCTCAGCCGCCGCGGCACCGCCTGGGAATACGCCAGACAGCAGCCCGGCAAAGCTTTCGCATTCGGATGCGATGTGATCCTCGGGCTCGGCCACGCCATCGGTGCGTTCAATGCCAAGCCGGGCGAGGTCCCCGCGCAGATCGGCCAGCGGGCGTTCATGCAAGAAGCCCGTGATGTAATAGGAAGCGAAGGGCAGCAATTCGCCACGGCCAAGCCCAATGAACAGATCGTGGAATTCACGCTGAACGCGCTGCGTATCGGTAGCGGCGGCGGCTTCGGCGAGCGCGCGATAGCATTTGCCAATCGGCGAGGCATCGCCCGGCAGGGCGGCAAGGGCGGCCAGCAAATGCGCATCTGGGGCAGCGACCAGCAAACGACCAAGCAAGGCGAAAAGCCGCGCCCTTTCAGTCGCCATAGGATCTTGTGCCGGTTCTTGCCGCGTTATGGGCCGCATGCGGCCACTGCCTCCTCATGTCTCAATAATGACCTGTTATGGCTCCGCTTCCCGAAGACCGAAATGACAGTTCGATGACAAACCGACATCATTTCAGGATTACAAAGAAACAAAACCAACCAGGATTTCCGACTATCATACTCAATTTAGGGGCCCGGATGCAATACCAACATGAGACTGTCTAGAAAAGTTTACACTGGTAGGGCGCCGCCATGGCGACGGGGGCCGGTCGTCGGGGGCGCCGGCACGGCCTCGGGCTCAGGCGCAGCCTCCGCAATGGTAAACCCTGAGGTTTCGGGCGCGGCCAAAGCCGCTGGAGCCTCGGCCAGGGCCGGGGGCTCGGCGGGGGGGTCTTCCGCCTCGGCCGAATCGGGCTTTGGGGGCGGCGCATCAAGCCCCAAAGCGTGGGAGAGCAGCTTCATCGCATCGCCGCCCAGTTCTAGCGCAAAGCCCGGCACGCCATCCGGCGCATTGAAATCCCAGGCGTAATCCGCGGGGCCAATGAAATCCCGGATGGCGGGGTCAAGGCTCCAGGCGCGGCGGAGAGCAGCGGCGCGCAAATCCAGCGGTACCTTGCGGTGCAGGAAGGCCTTGAAGTCACTCTCGATCGTCAGGCTTTCAATCGGCGGCAGGCTGGCTGGGTCAAAATCATCTTCGGGCTCGGCGGGGGGTGCCTCGGGCTTTGCTTCAAGGGGCGCGGGCGGCGTCGCTTCCTCAGGCGCGCGGCCTTCCACCACGGCGCGCTTGCGGCGCGACCAGCGGGAGAGGAAGCCCTCGTTTTCTTCGCTCATGGGTCATCCACCCGGCCGCGCCGGCCCAGCCCATCAAGTTCTGCCTTGTCGCGCTTGCGCTTATGAAAGCCGCGGTCGCGGTGATGTTCCGCCACAAAGGCTTCCAGCGCGGCGCGGATGCCGGGCGGCAGCGGTACCGCTTCCATCAGGTCAGACCCTGAATCGGCATAGAGATGCGCCTCACCAGCATCCACCGTCACGCGTTGCAGGGCGAAGCCGGGCGCGGCCTCAACCGGGCGCAGCACCACCCAGATGCTGGGGTGCGAGCTTTCCAGATTGTGTTTGTAGTTATCCGTATCGGTCGGGTGCAAGGCCACTTCGGCATTGCCAGCGAAGAACAGGCTGGCCCCGGCTTCTTCGCGCATCAGCGTCCAGGGCGGCAAAGCGGGCGCATCTTCCAGCACTTCCACCGCGCGCCAGGCGTAATCTGCCCATTGGGTGACACCGGGGCGGCGTTCCACCACCACGCCAACCGGGATGGTGACGGTGCCGGGGATGATCAGGCTCATGCGCCCTTCTCCGCGGTCAACAGCGGCAGGCCGGCCACCAGGTTTTGCGGCTTCATGCGCAGCCGATTGGCCGCATCCATGGCGAGCGCCAGATAGATCGGCTTGCCCGCCACGCGCGGGAGTACGCGCGCGGGATTGCTGAATTCCAGCACGCCCAGCCACAGAATGCGCGCCAGCCGCGCCTGCGCCACCTTCTTGCCCTGCCAGAGATCATTGGTGATGGATGTGGCTTCCGTATCAAGCCCGATATGCCAGCGCCAATCGCGATCTTCGATGGTGGGCACGGCGCGGATAGTGACTTCCTCACCAAATAAATGCCGGATGAAACGCGTGATGGCGCGCGCGAGCCCCTGCTGGCCGGGCCGGCCTTCGGCAATATCCAGCGCAAAATCATGTGCGTCTGAGCGCCCGTGATAAAGATGGGCATTGATGTCGGACAGCACATCAATCTCGACTTCTCGTGGCGGCGCACCGGCTTCGACCAGCAATTGGCCAAGTGAGCCAAACCCGCCATCGCGCCCGCGCATTTCCAGCACTTCCTCATCGGCCAATAGCAGCGAGCCCTGATTGATGGCCGCACGTTGCGGGCGATAGAAAAGCTCAGCGGCGCGGAGTGCGAAGGGATCGCCCTCCCCTTCCATCGCGGCGCGGGCGACGAGATGCGTCAGCATTTGCAGGAAAATGGGCGGGATGCCGCCGACATCGCCGCGATAAAGCGCAAGCCAGGCTTCTTCCAGGCTGGGCGCGGCAGAAACGCGATCACGAAAGCCCAGAAAATGCCGCCAATTTTCTTGTGCATCCGCATCGGCAAGCGCCGCGATGCGCGCGGCATCCACCGCCTGTTCGGGTTCCGCCAAAACTGCGGCATGCAGCGCCACTTCCGCCGCGCAGGCTTCATCTGGTGGCACCAATTCCGGGCGGGCGAGGAAGGCGCGCCACAAATCCGGGGTGGCGCGCAGCCGGCCATGCGGCGCGGCCTCACATAAATGATGCCCGGAAGCGACCCAGAAATCGCCGGGGGAGAGCATCGCGCTCATGCGCCCTGCTTTCCGATCTTGGTCAGATCCGGGCGAAGGATGGGTTCATCATCCTCCTCACCATGGGTTTCGACACTGGCAAAAACCGGCAGGCTTTCAAAACTGCGATGCTGTTCGGCGCGCAGATGCAGCGTGCGGAAGCGTTCGCGCTGTTCGCCGCCTTCAATGCTGCGCGTCAAGGCGAGCACCGTGCCCGGCGGGTGATCACAAAGCTGTTCGGCAAAGGCCAATTCCTCCTCAGCCGCGGCGCGCGCCGCTGCCTCATCCGGCGCGCCATGGACCAGATGGATATGCGCGGCAAGCGCGGTAAGCGCAGCTCCACGGTCTACGGCGCTGGCTTCCGCTACTTCCACCAGTGTGGCCCAGCCGAAGCTGCCAAGGCCCAGGAAGCCGCCGCGAAAGGCTTGCCGGCGCTTGCCGGACATTTGCGCTGTGTCTTCATCCCAAAAGGCAAAGCCGCCCGGCACGGCCCATTCGCCGGGCTCGGCGGCCTGGTCGAAGATGACAGTATCGGAGGCATCAAGGCGGATGGTGCGGGGCAGCCGAATCATGCCAAGGCCTCAGCTAACAAGAGGGTTTCGCGCCCAGCCCCGGCTTCCAGCACCAGGTCACCGCTGGCCGGCACAATGCCCCGCCGCGCGCCGGCGCCAAGCTTGGGGTCAAGCCGCGCGAGGTAGCGTTCCGCCAGCGTCTTCACTCCGCGCGATTGCCAATCCGCGACCGTCGCCATGAAATGCCGCGCCCAGGCAGCGACCAGCAAGGCGGGGGTCAAATCATCATAGCCTTCCCCGAGCAGGGATGTCCGGTCCGGGCTTTCGCCGGGTTCGCCATCGGCATATTCGGCGAAGCGAAGCTCCATCCCGACCACGAGCCATGGCAGCGTGCCATCCGGCGGAAGATCGGGGGGCAAGCCAAGCCGGGTCTGCCCGACCACGGCGCCATTGAGGCGCAGCGTGCAGGGCCAATCGAAGACCAACGGAATATCAGGCGGGCCATAGGCGCCGAGTGCATCAGCAAGCGCAATGCTGGCGGCATGCAGGGCGAGCCTGGCGGCGGGCAGGGCTTCGTCGGGTTCCAGCACAATCGCGGCTTCCGCCCGCGCCCAGGACCGCACCCACACCAGCGTTCCCGCGCCCTTTTCCGGGGCGAGCGCACACGCATGGCGCAGCGCATCACCGCCCTCGCGCAGCGCGATGATCGGCGTGAAGACGCTTGGCAATGCGGGTAAATCCTCAACCACCCCTGGCCTCATCTCTCGTCAGCATGACTTTCGCGTCATATATGCCGCGCCACGCGGTCTTCACAGCGGGGGGTCAGGGGAAAGCATCATGGCTGAGGAAAAAGGGCGGATCGCCCTGGTGTGTAGCTGCGAAGATACCATGCTGCTGGATGGCAAGGCCTTGGCGCGCGGCTGTGGCGCTGGTGTTGAAATCCGCGGCGCCGAGCAGCTTTGCATGGCCCAGCTTGATCGTTTTGAAGCGGCGCTTTCTACCGGGCGCCCACTCACCATCGCCTGCACCGCCCAGGCGCCGCTTTTCAGCCAGGAAGCCGAGGCCGCCGGCGCCGCCACCCCGCTTTTCGTCAATATCCGGGAGACCGCCGGCTGGTCGTCCGAAGGCAAACAGGCCGGGCCGAAAATGGCCGCGCTGATCGCCGCCGCCGCCGAGCCCATGCCGGAAATCCCCCTCGTCAGCCTGGAAAGTGCGGGCATCGCCCTGGTACTGGGCCGGGATGAGGTGGCCATCACCGCCGCCGCCCGCTTGCAGGAAAAGCTGGATATCACGGTGCTGCTGACCGGCGATGTGCCGGTGGCGCCGCCGCGTCAGGCGGATTTTCCCGTCATGCGAGGCCGGGCGCGTTCCGCCAGCGG
>JBIIGZ010000137.1:0-9390 GCA_044236185.1 Roseomonas sp.
CAAGGCCGGAGATGGAGGTGGTATTCACAATGCACCCCTTGGCCGCGCGCAGAAAAGGCAGCGCGGCGCGGGAGGCGCGGACCGTCGCCATCACATCCACATCCAGGCTTTTCTGCCAGCCTTCTTCCGTATCGGCCATGCCAAAGCCCGAGGCATTATTCACCAGCACATCCACGCCGCCGAGCGCAGCCGCCGCAGCCGCCACCCAGGCTTCGATTTGCGCCTGATTGGCGAGGTCCGCCGGCATGGCATGGGCCTGCACGCCATGGGCCGCGATTTCGGCCCGGGTTGCCTCAAGCCCTGCGGCGTTGCGGGCGCAGATGGAAACCGCGGCCCCGCCGGCGGCAAAGCCCAGCGCAATGGAACGCCCAATGCCGCGGCTGCCGCCCGCGACCAAAACCTTCTTGCCGGTGAAATCGAATGTCATGGGTGTCTCTCTTTCCTGATTGGGCGTCATTCTCCGGCCTTCGTGCCGCCGCGCCAAGGGGGCAATTGCGCGCGCCTGGCAAATGGCGGAATTAACGGCGGTTCATTGCAGGATAGGTTGGCTTGGTCCAGGCGCTCTTCATTCACCAGAATTTCCCCGGCCAATACCGCCATTTGGCGCCGGTGATCTCGGCGCGTCCGGGGGCGCGGGTGATTGGCCTCGGCGAGCGGGAGAATATCTCCCTGCCTGGTGTCACCCATATCCGCTACCCGGAACCGCAAGGCGCGGGGGACAAGACGCATCACTATTTGCGCAGTATGGAAGCCGCCGTGCGGCGTGCGCAAAATGTCGCGCGGGCCTTGGTTGACCTGCGCAGCAAAGGCTTCCGCCCCGATATCATCTGCTGCCATCCGGGCTGGGGGGAAGGCATGTTCCTGCCCGATATCTTCCCCGATGCGAAGCTGCTGCAGTATTGCGAATTCCACTTCACCACCGCGGGCGGCGATGTCGGCTTCAACCCGGCGCATCAGGTGGAATTGGATGAGGCTGCGCGCACGCGACTGCTCAACCTGCCGCAAACCCCAGCGCTTGAGGCAATGGATTGGGGTGTCAGCCCCACGCATTTCCAGCGTGGCCGCTATCCGGAAGTCTTCCGCCGCAAAATCTCTGTCGTGCATGAAGGCGTGAATAGCGAAGTCGCCACACCAATTGGCGCGCATCACGTGAAACTGCCCAATGGCAGCGTGATCAGGCGCGGTGATGAGGTGATTACCTATGTTGCCCGCAATCTGGAACCCTATCGCGGCTTTGATGTTTTCATGCGCGCCCTGCCGGAAATCCTGGCCCGCCGCCCGCAAGCGCAAGTGGTGCTGGTGGGGGGGGAGGCGCGCGGCTACGGCCCGAAGCCCGCAGATGGCCGTTCTTGGAAGACACATTTGCTGGAAGAATTGGGCGACAAGCTTGATCTGACCAGGCTGCATTTTACCGGGCGCATTCCGCACCCGGCATTGCTTGCGCTATTTCGCATCACGCGCGCGCATGTCTATCTGACGTATCCCTACGTACTGTCCTGGTCCATGATTGAGGCCATGGGGTGTGAGGCTTTGGTGATCGGCTCGGCGACACCGCCCGTGCAGGAAGTGATCGAACATGGCGTGAATGGGTTGCTGGTGCCGTTTTATGACACGGCAGCTTTGGCCGAAACCGTGGTGCAGGCTTTGGCCAACCCGGATCAGTATGAGCCACTCCGCAAGGCCGCGCGGCGGACCTTGCTGGAACGGTATGACCTGCAAACCATCTGCCTGCCGCAACAGATAAAGCTGTTTGATGCGGTGCTGGAAGGTAGGGCTGGGGATAGCGTGATCCCGGCGGCGTAACGCTACCTCGCCAAAGCCGCCTTTAGCGAATCCAGCACATCATCCATCGCGCGCTGATAACCAGGGCCATCCAGATAGCCATCCATCGCGCCGGTGCGCTCCAAGAATGTTTTCCAGGCCGGGGCCTGCATGCCCTGGCGGAAGCGATCATGCAGGCTGGTATAGATTGCGTCCGGCAAACCAGCCGGCGCATTCAGCCCCTTCATGTTTTCGATCACCACATCAAAGCCCAATTCGCGCAAGGTGGGCAAATCAGGGTAGCCCGGAATGCGCGAAGCCGATGCAACGGCCAGCGGGCGGATTTCGCCGGCATTGGCAAGCCCCGCCATTTCTTCCGGGGCGAGTACCGCCAATTCCACCGTATTCGCCATCAGTGCCTGCAAGCTTGGCGCGCCACCCGTGAAGGGCACATGCAGCAATTCAATATTCGCCGCCCGCGACAGCAAGACAAACACCGCATGATAAATCGAACCCTGGCCGGATGAGGCATGCGGAATGGCGCCCGGCGCGCGCTTGGCTGCTTCAATCACACTCGGCAAATCAGTGAAGCGCCCGCCGCGGCGCGCCACAATCAGCAGTGGCTGGCGCGTGATGCGAATAATGGCGCGGAAGGATTTCTTGGGATCATAGGGAAGCTCCCGAAAGGCAGGCAGGGCGATGCTCTCACTCCCGCCGCCAACGAGCAGATTGAGCCCATCCGGCGCCATGCCCGCCACTTGCTGTGCGGCAATCGCCCCGCCCGCGCCGGGGCGGTTCATCACCACAATCGGGGTCGGGAAAAAGCGCGAAGAAGCCTCGGCAATCGCGCGCGCTGCCAGATCCGCGCCACCGCCTGGCGCGAAGCCAACAATCAATTGAATGGGCCGCGATGGTTCCCAGGCGCGCGCTGGCGCAGCGCTGCCCAAAGCGGCCAAGCCGGCCGCGCCAGTGATGATGTGTCTGCGAGATAGCATGTTGGTCTTCCCCCCGTTCTTGGGGCGAGCCTAACCGCTTTCACCCGCCTTGCCAGCCACATTCCCGCAACGCGCCTGCCATAAGCGGCGGCGGAGGCGCCTCCGCCTGCAAGGGCGGTTCCAACGGCAGCGCAATGGCACGCGCCAGCAAATGCAAGCCACCCGCACCGCCCGCGCCGTAAAGCGCATCGCCCAAAATCGGCCAGCCCATCGCCGCGCAATGCACGCGCAATTGATGCGTCCGCCCGGTTTGCGGCGCTAATTCCAGCCAGGCCAGCCCATCGCCGCGACCCAGGCAGTGCCAGCGTGTGAGCGATGCCAGCCCATCCGCATGCGCTTCCATCCGCCACCCCTGTGCGCGAGAGCTGATCTTGCGAATGGGCAAGGCGATCTCCCCCACATCTTCTGCCGGGCCGCCCTGCACCACCGCCCAGTAGGTCTTCGCTGCCAAGCCCTTGGCGAATATGGCGCCAAGCGCCGCCAAGGCCGGTTTTGTGCGCCCCAGCACCAGGCAGCCCGCCGTATCCTGATCCAGCCGATGCGCCGGTTGCGGCAGATGGCGCCGGCCCATTTGCAAAGCCGGCAGCCAATCTTCCACCGAGGCACTGGCGCGCGGCCCGCGATGTGTCGCAAGCCCCGCCGGCTTGTTCAGCACCAGCGCATCATCGCGCAGCAGCAGGATGCGTGACGCGATTTCAGATGGCACTTGGCCAAGACGGTCCTGCCGTGACAGGCTTGTCCCCATCATGGCCGCACCCCTTCCCCCGCCGCGTGTTGTCTGCCTTGGCAATGTCGTCGCCGATCATGTGTTCCGGGTGGAGGATATACCCCAACCGCCCGCGAAAATCGCTGCCCGATCCTATGTGCTGAATGCCGGCGGCATGGCGGCCAATGCGGCGATTGCGGTGACGCGCCTTGGTGGCCGGGCTGATTTTTGGGGGCGCGTTGGCGATGATCTGAACGCGCCTTTGCTGGCTGCCGCCTTGGAAGCGGATGGCGTGGGCACCGCCGGCCTCAAGCGCGTGGCGGGTGGGCGAAGCCCCGTTTCCGCCGTGCTGGTGGACCGCCATGGGGAACGCACCATCATCGGCTTTCGCGGCGCTGATCTTGGCATAGACCCTGGCTGGCTGCCCTTGGAAAGCCTTGCTGGCGCCGGTGCCTTATGTTGCGATCCGCGCTGGCCCGAAGGTGTCGCCGCCGCAGCCACCGAGGCGCGACGGCTTGGCGTGCCCGTGGTGCTGGATGGCGAGAAAAGCGAAACGCGCATTCTGGTGGATTTGGTGCCGCGCGTGGATCACGCGATTTTCTCTGTCACCGGCTTGCAGAATTTCGCGCCTGGTTGCGCGCCGGAAGCAGGGCTGCGCCGCGCCTTGGCGTCCGGCCCCGTCAAGCTTGCCGCCGTGACGCGGGGTGAGAAAGGCACGCTGTGGCTGGCACCCGGCATGGCAGCGCCACAGGAGATCCCGGCCTTCCCGGTAGAGGCCACCAATACCACCGGCGCGGGCGATGTGTTCCACGGCGCCTATGCTTTGGCGATTGCGGAAGGCATGGGGATTGAGGCCGCGCTGCGTTTTGCTTCAGCCGCCGGGGCGCTCCGCGCACGCGATGGCACGACGCCTTATCGCCCGATGGTGGAGGCGATGTTGGCGGGCGAATAGCCTATCAGGGCTTTGCCCAAGCAATCGCCGCCCGCGCCAACGCATCAATCGTATCCGCAACCGGAAACGGCAGCGCTGGCCCCGCTGCGATGCCAAGCGGAATTTCCGTACAACCCAGCACCACGGCCTTCGCCCCCCGCGTCATCAGGCTACGCGCGACTTCCGCCAGCGGTTCATAGGATTCCACAAGCTTATTCGCCTTCACCGCCGTAATCGCTGGCGTGACGCGGCTTTGCATCTCGTCCTCGCTCGGCGTCAGGCACTCATAGCCAAGCCCATCCAGCCTTTGCTGATAAAGCCGCATCGCGAGTGTCCCTGCCGTGCCCATCACGCCAATGCGCCCGCCGGCCACGCCAAGGCGCTGCAATTCCGCGGCGGCGGCATCCACAATATGCAGAATGGGCAGGCTGGTCGCAGCAACCATGCCGTCATACCAGCCATGGGCGGTATTGCAGGGAATGGCGATGGCGCCGCACCCGGCGGCTTCCAAGCCGCGAATGCCGCGCATCAGCGCAGGCAAGGGATCTTCCCCACCCGCAACACGCGCCGCGGTGCGGTCCGGCACGCGCGGGTCAGACCACAGGATGGTCGGGATATGGTCCTGATCCCGCTCCGCTGTAGTCAGTAGCGTTAGGCGCTGCATGAACCATGCACTCGCGAGTGGCCCCATGCCGCCCAAAACGCCCAGAATTCGCGCATCAGCCATCGCAAACATCCCCTAACCACGTCCCCATGGGGTGACGCGTAAGCCACACAGTTCTATGCCACGCCCGTTGAGGACGGCACAGCGCCGCGTAGGACAAAAATGACGTATTTGAACGATCCGCTTTGGCTCGGCGCCTTGGCCTTGGCCATGGCGGCGACAGGTTTGGTTTCCGGCACACTCGCGGGGCTGCTTGGCGTTGGTGGTGGCATTGTGATTGTGCCGCTGCTGTTCAATGTTTTTCCGCTCTTTGGCATTCCTGAGGCGGTGCAGATGAAGGTGGCGGTCGCGACCTCACTCGCCACCATCATCCCAACCTCCATCCAATCGGCGCGCAAACATCGCGCGACGGGGGCGATGGATATGGCGCTGGTGCGTTCCATTTGGCCGAGCATGTTGGCCGGCGTTGTGGTGGGCACGCTGCTCGCGGTTTATGTACGGGGTGAAGGGCAGACAGCGATTTTCGCCCTGGTTGCGCTGCTGGTCGCCTTCAACATGGGCTTCACCGGCTTGGACTTCAAATTGACCGACCGCGTGCCGGATGGCGCGCCGCGCGCGGCACTCGGGCTCGGCATTGGTTCAGTCAGCGCCATGATGGGGATTGGTGGCGGCACATTGGGCGTGCCTTTGCTGTCCTTGCTTGGTTATCCGATCCGCGCTGCGGTTGCGACCGCTTCGGCCTTTGGCGTGATTATCGCCATTCCAGCGACCATCGGCCTGATCTGGGGCGGGTGGAGCGATCCGCGCGTGCCGCCCTTCTCACTCGGCTATGTCAGCCTGATCGGCTTTGCGCTGATCGCACCCACTTCCATCATCGCAACACCTTGGGGCGTGAAGTTGGCGCATAGCATCCCACCCTTGGTGTTGAAGCGCGCCTTTGCGGTGTTTCTGGCAATCACGAGTGCGCGGATGTTCTGGTCAATCTTTACGTGAGGTGACAATCAAAGCGCGGCGCGAAAATCCTCCACCCGATACCCCTGCGCAAACAGCAGGGCGCGCAAATCCGCATGATCCACGCGCGCCCGCGCTGCCGCCGCCACAACGGGCTTGGCCTTGAAGGCCACGCCAAGCCCTGCAGCGCCCAGCATATCCAGATCATTCGCGCCATCGCCCACCGCCAGGCTCGCCGCCAGATCAATCCCTTCTTCCGCTGCCAGTCGCTTCAGCGTAACCAGCTTGGCATTGCGCCCCAGAATGGGCTCGCCCACCTGGCCGGTCAGGCGGCCGGCCTCATGCAGCAGGGTATTGGAGTAGTGTTCATGAAAGCCGAGCCGTTCCGCGACCCGGCCCGTGAAAAAGGTGAAGCCACCGGATACCAGGGCGCAACGCGCGCCATGGGCACGCATGGTCGCGACCAATTCCTCGGCGCCCGGCATCAGCGCAGTGGAAGCCCAGGTACGCTCAAGCGCTTCCAGCGCGAGGCCCTTCAGCATGCCAACGCGTTCCCGCAGCGCGCCTTCGAAATCCAATTCGCCATTCATGGCGCGGCGCGTGATGGCCGAGATTTCTTCCTTGAGGCCAGCCTCACCCGCCAGCTCATCCAGCGTCTCACTGGTGACCATGGTGCTGTCCATATCGGCAATCAGCAGGCGTTTGCGCCGCCCCGCCGCATCCTGCGCGATGGCATCCACAGGGCTGCCTTCCAGCGCGCTGCGCGCTGCGCGATCGGCCATATCCAGCGGCAGGCCGGCGAAGGGGAGATCGGCGGCTTCATGGGCAGCAAGCGGCGCAGCGGGGCCAAGCTCAGCGCCTGCATCCCGCAGCGCAGCGGCCGCCTTGGCCTGATGTTCCGGGGCAAGCGCGCCGCGCGGCGCGATCAGAGTCAAAACCTTTTCCATACCTGGCCTATGCCCGCGCCATGAAGGAGTTTCAACCTCAAGCGTCCGATCTGCGGAGGTCGCATGACCGGAGCAGTGAATCGGCCGCTTCAAGACCAAAGGCCTTGTTTGTTGTGGGGCCAACCGCCTCGGGCAAATCCGCCCTGGCGCTCGCCATCGCCGAACGCCTGGGTGGGGCCATCATCAACGCCGATAGCATGCAGCTTTATCGTGAACTCCACATTATCACTGCCCGCCCCAGCCCACCGGATGAAGCCCGCGCGCCGCATTTGCTTTACGGCGTGCGCGAAGCGGCCGAGGCCGCCTCGGTCGCCTGGTGGCGCGAAGCGGCGCTCAAGGCCATGGATGAAACCCGCGCCGCGGGGCGGCTGCCCATCATTTGCGGCGGCACGGGCATGTATTGCGCGGCGCTGACCCAGGGGCTTGCCGCCATCCCGCCCATCCCGGCACCCGCGCGCGAAGAAGCCCGGCGGCTTTTGGCCGAGGAAGGCCCGGCTGCCCTGCATGCGCGCCTCGCCGCTGCCGACCCAGCCTCCGCCGCGCGGCTCCGCCCCACTGACAGCCAGCGCCTCGCCCGCGCTTGGGAGGTCTGGCGCGGCACCGGGCGCGGCATCGCCGCCTGGCAAGCGGAAGCCAGCGCCGCCCCCGCGCCTTGGAGCTTTGCCGCCATTTTGCTGGACCCGCCACGGGCGGAACTCCGCACCGCCATCGCCCGGCGTTGGACGGTGATGATCCAGGCCGGCGCGGTGGATGAGGTGCGCGCTCTGCTCGCCCAAGGGCTTGACCCCGCCTTGCCCGCCATGCGCGCCCATGGCGTGCCGGAAATCTCCGCAATGCTGGCCGGGAAGCTGACCGTGGACGAAGCCTCTGCCCGCGCCATCCTCGCGACCGGGCAATATACCAAGCGGCAAGCCACCTGGTTCCGTCACCATGAACTGGCCCCGCCCGAACGAACCTATATCATAAATACGCGATTTGAAGATTTTGCGCAATTTTCGGAAAGTGAATCAGCCAAATTTTTCGCATTTCTTGATTTTATCCGTTGACGCCCCCGATTCGAGGGTCTAAGAGCGCCCCCTCTTCGGCCCCGAACCATTGGGGCCGGTCGTTTTTCATGAAGGAAGTCACCCATGTCTGCCGCGACCCACGCACCGCCTGCCTCTGACGCCCTGACCATGTCGGGTGCCGAGGTCGTATTGCGCGCGCTGAAGGATAACGGCGTTGAGGTGATCTTCGGCTACCCCGGCGGCGCGGTGCTGCCGATTTATGACGCGATTTTCCAGCAAAACGCCATTCGCCACATTCTGGTGCGCCACGAACAGGCGGCAGTGCATGCGGCGGAAGGCTATGCGCGGTCCACCGGGAGGGTTGGCGTGGTGCTGGTCACCTCCGGCCCAGGTGCCACCAATGCCGTGACGGGGCTTTTGGATGCGCTGATGGATTCCGTGCCGGTGATTTGCCTAACCGGCCAGGTGCCGACGCATCTGATCGGCAATGATGCCTTCCAGGAAGCCGATACCACCGGCATCACCCGCCCCGCGACCAAGCATAATTATCTGGTCAAGAAATCCGAAGACCTGGCGCGTGTGATGCATGAGGCGTTTTATGTCGCGAAATCCGGCCGCCCCGGCCCGGTGGTGATTGATCTGCCCAAGGATATTCTGATCAACAAGGCACCCTATCGGGAAGCGACCACACAAAGCCATCGTTCCTATCGCCCGCGCACGGAACCCGATGCGAAGGCCATCCGCGATGCGGTGCGCCTTTTGAAGCGCGCGCATCGCCCGATTGTCTATGCCGGCGGTGGCGTGATCAATGCCGGGCCGGAAGCATCGCGCCTGTTGCGTGAGTTTGTCCGCATGACAGGTATGCCCTGCACCAATACGTTGATGGGGCTTGGCACCTATCCGGCGGAAGACCCGCAATTCCTTGGCATGCTTGGCATGCACGGCACTTATGAAGCCAATCTGGCGATGCATGGCTGCGATGTCATGTTCAATATCGGCGCGCGTTTCGATGACCGCGTGACGGGGCGGCTCAATGCCTTCTCACCGACTTCAAAGAAGATCCATGCGGATATTGATCCGTCTTCGATCAACAAGAATGTCGCCGTGGACGTGCCGATTGTGGGCGATGCGCGCGCCGTGCTCGCCGCCATGATCGAAGCCTGGAAGGCGGATGAAGCGCCGCAGGATAAGGGCGCAATCGCCGCCTGGTGGCGCCAGATTGATGCGTGGCGCAGCACGAATTGCTTGCAGTATCGCCAGGAAAGCAAGATCATCAAGCCGCAGCATGCGGTGAAGCGGCTTTATGAGATCACCCGCGAATTGGGGCGTGAGACCTTCATCACCACCGAAGTTGGTCAGCACCAGATGTGGGCCGCGCAGTATTTCGGCTTTGACAAGCCCAATCGCTGGATGACCTCGGGCGGGCTT
>JBIIGZ010000138.1:0-9366 GCA_044236185.1 Roseomonas sp.
GCGTGTTGCAGGCTGGAAACGCTCTCGGACGTCCAGGCGTGATCCTCACCACGCAGCCGCAGCGCGTAATCACCGCCCACATCCAACAAATCACGATAGATCGGATTATCGCCAAAGGCCGCCTGATGGCGCTGCACGGCTTCTGCCGCAATTTCGGCAATGCCAACCCCTTCAATCGTGGTCGCAGTACCGGTGAAGTATTTTTCGATGAAGCTGGTGGAAAGCCCAACCGCATCGAAGATTTGCGCGCCGCAATAGGATTGATAGGTGCTGATGCCCATCTTGGACATCACCTTCATCACGCCCTTGCCGATTGCCTTGATGAAGTTCTTCTGCACCTCATAAGGCTTCAGCTTCATATCCACGCGCTGGCGGATTTGTTCCAGCGTCTCAAAAGCAAGATACGGGTTCACCGCTTCCGCGCCATAGCCGGCCAGCACGCAGAAATGATGCACCTGCCGCGCTTCACCCGTTTCCACCACAAGCCCGGTAGAAGTGCGCAAGCCCTGGCGGATCAAATGATGATGCACCGCCGCGGTCGCGAGCAATGACGGAATGGCAATACGCTCAGCGGATACCGCACGGTCTGACAGCACCAGAATGTTATGCCCGGCCAGCACCGCTTCAGTTGCCGCCGAACACAATTTCTCCAAAGCCGGCGCCAGCCCATCAGCACCATCCTTGGCGGGCCAGGTGGCGTCCAGCGTCTGGGTGCGGAAGGCATCGCCGGCCAGCGCCTTGATGCCGCGAATCTTCGCCAGATCCTCATTGGTCAGGATCGGCTGCGCCACTTCCAGCCGGTAATGATGGCCAGCCTGCCGCCCGAGCAAATTGGGCCGCGGCCCGATCATGGACACGAGCGACATCACCAATTCCTCGCGGATCGGGTCAATCGGCGGATTGGTGACCTGCGCGAAATTCTGCTTGAAGTAATGGAACAGCAGCTTGGATTTATTGGACAGCACTGCAAGCGGCGTATCAGTCCCCATGGAACCTATCGGGTCATCCCCGTCACGGCCCATGGGTTCCAGGAAGAAATTGAGATCTTCCTGCGTATAGCCGAAAGCCTGCTGATCACGCAGCAAGCCCTTGGTATCCTGTGTGCGCTCCATCGGCATTTCCGCCGGCACACCGGGCAATTCTTCCAGCTTGAACTGCGTATTCTTCAGCCATTCAGCATAGGGGTGTTCGCTGGCAAGCTTCTGCTTGATTTCAGCGTCATCAATGATGCGCCCTGCATCCAGATCAATCAGCAGCATGCGGCCCGGCTGCAGGCGCCATTTGTGGCGGATGCTTTCCTCGGGGATCGGCAGCACACCCACTTCGGATGCCAGCACCACCTTGTCATCATTGGTGATGATGTAGCGCGCGGGGCGGAGCCCGTTACGGTCCAGCGTTGCGCCAATCTGGCGGCCATCGGTGAAGGCAATCGCCGCCGGCCCATCCCAGGGTTCCATCAGCGCCGCGTGGTATTCATAGAAAGCGCGCCGATCCGCATCCATCAGCGGATTACCCGCCCAGGCTTCCGGAATCAGCATCATCATGGCATGCGACAGCGAATAGCCACCTGCGACCAGGATTTCCAAGGCATTGTCGATGCAGGCGGTATCCGATTGGCCATGCGGTATCAGCGGCCACATCTTGTCCAAATCCGGCCCGAGCAACGGGGAAGACATGGACCCACGCCGCGCATACATCCAATTCACATTGCCGCGCACGGTATTGATTTCGCCGTTATGCGCGAGGAAGCGGTAAGGATGCGCCAGCTTCCAGGAAGGGAAGGTATTGGTCGAAAAGCGCTGATGCACCAAGGCAAGCGCGCTTTCCGTCAGCGGATTGCGCAGATCATCATAAAAGCTGCCGACCTGCCCCGCGAGCAACAACCCCTTATAGACCACGGTGCGGGTCGAAAAGGACGGCATGTAAAGATCGGCATCCGTCGGCAACCCCTTGGCGGTGGCCAATTCGCGGAACTTGTTCAGCGCCTGCTTGCGGATGGTCAGGATCTTACGCTCAAACGCGTCCTGGTCCTTGATGCTGTCGCTGGCGCCAATAATCGCCTGGCGGATCACCGGCATGCTGGCGATCACCGCCTTGCCAAGGCCATCCAAAGTGGTCGGCACATCGCGCCAGCCTACCAGGGTTTGCCGTTCGGCAGCGACATAGCCTTCAATGCTTTGGATCGCGACCGCGCGGGAAGCCTCATCCTGCGGCAGGAAGCACATGGCAACGGCGTAGCGGCCCGGCGCCGGCAGGGTCTTGCCCTGGCTTTCGGCCCAATGGCGCAGCAGCTTATCGGGCATCTGGATCAGGCAGCCTGCGCCATCACCCATCAGCGGGTCAGCGCCCACCGCGCCACGATGATCCAGATTGACCAGGATTTGCAGGCCTTGGCGGATGATATCATTCGACTTTCGGCCCTTGATATCCGCAATGAAGCCAACGCCGCAGGCGTCATGCTCGTTCCGGGGATCATAAAGACCTTGCGCTTCGGGCAGTCCCATATCTTTCGCTCTTCAATGCTCTGCCGGGGTCAATACCCCTGACCTACCCCCAGACCCGGGGCGAAGGGGCGTCTTTAATTGAAGGTGGCGCTTTGCGCCAGCATGGTTTTAAGGATTTTGACCGGGCAGCTTCTGGGGGCATCCTACCCCCATCTTTTGCTTGACGCCGCCCGCGACCGGACGGAAAGCTTCCACCATGGATAAGATAACCGCTGCCCTTCGGGCGAATCGCATCGTGCGCGCCGCCATGCGCCATTGCGCCCTGGCGGGTTGGGCGCCGGTGGCGCAAATGCCGCTGCCCGATAGTCGCCGGCCCGATATCATCGCGCTGACCGATAATGGCAGCTTCATCGCCATTGAAGTGAAATCCACCGCCGAGGATTTCCTCTCGGACGAAAAATGGCAGGATTACCGCGATTGGTGCGACCAGCTCTATTTTGCCGTGGACATGGATTTCCCGCGTGAAATCCTACCCGAAGATGTCGGGCTGCTGGTCACGGATCGGCTGGAAGTGGCCGTGATCCGCGACGCGCCGCTCATGCGCCTTTCCCCGCCGCGCCGCCGCGCGCTGTTGCATCGCTTCGCTGTGCTGGCCGCCGGCCGCCTGGCCGCCCTGCAAGACCCGGATTCAGCGCGGGAGGTGAATGCCGCGCTCAAACTTGAGTAGGTTTTTTCAGCCTTTCATCCGCGCGACGGTCGCGGTAGTGCTATTTCCCGGCAGTAATTCGGCCAGGCGCACTTGCCCGCCATAGCCCTGCACAATCTCGGCCCCCACCACGGTTTCCACCGTGTAATCGGCACCCTTCACCAACACTTCTGGCTGAAACAGCCTGATCAATTCCAGCGGCGTTTCCTCATCAAATACCGTGACGCAATCAACGGTGGCGAGTGATGCCAACACCGCCGCGCGTGCCGCTTCATTCTGGATGGGCCGCGCCGGGCCCTTCAGGCGCTTCACACTGTCATCGCTATTGAGGCCCACCACCAGCCGATCACACCAAGACCGCGCCTGTTCCAGCAAATGCACATGACCAGGATGTAGAAGATCAAAGCAGCCATTGGTGAAGCCCACGCGCCAGCCGCGTCGGCGCCAGCGTTCCACCTGTTCCAAGGTGGCGGAGCGCGACATCACCTTGCGCAGCGCGCCGCGTTCGGGGCCAAGCGCTTCCAGGATTTCCTCTTCCCGCGTGACCGCGGTGCCGACCTTACCCACCGCAATGCCGGCCGCGATATTGGCCAGCCGCACGGCAACAGCCAGCGGCAGCTTGGCGCCAAGCCCGGCGGCAATGGTGGCGACAACCGTATCGCCTGCGCCAGAGACATCCTGCACTTCGGCGGCTTCGCCTGGGAAATGATGCAGCCTGTCGCCATCCAACAGCGTCATGCCGTCTTCGCTGCGCGTCACCAACACGGCGCCAAAGCCATGTGCATCGCGCAGCGCGCGGAGCGCAGCGATGATGTTTTCTTCGGTGTCCACCGGCATGCCGGTCGCTTCCGCCAATTCAGCGCGGTTCGGCGTGACCAGATCAGCCCCGGCATAACGGCCATAATCGCGCCCCTTGGGGTCCACGACCACGCGCCGCCCGGCAGTACGCGCCACCTGGATCAGCCGCGCCGCCGTATCGCCCGCCAGCACGCCCTTGCCGTAATCGGACAGCACCATCACCGTGGTCGCAGCCGCCGCGTCGCCCGCAATCCGCACCAGCCTATCGGCAAGCCGCTGCTGGATGGGCGCCACTTCCTCATGATCCGCGCGCAGCATGTGCTGGCCATTGGCCAGGAAGCGCGTCTTTGTCGTCGTGGCGCGCCCGCCTTGGACCAGCAACCAGGGCTCCACCCCCTGCTGGCCACCGATCAGCCCGGTCAGGTCACTACCCGCCTGGTCATCGCCCACGACCGAGACAAAGGCCACCGCCGCGCCAAGCGCGGTCAGGTTGCGCACCACATTGCCGGCACCACCCGGCATGGCGATTTCGCGTTCAACGGTCAGCACCGGCACAGGCGCTTCCGGGCTGATGCGCTGGGCCCGGCCATAAACATAGCGGTCCAGCATGGCATCGCCGACCACGAGCACTGAAGCGCGGCGAAGCTGCCGTGCCGCGGCCATCAATTCAGCGATGGGAATTTCAACCAATGGTCGATCCATGCGGGGCGCCCCTTTGCAACAATTGCGTAACCCAAGCGCCGGGTCCGGCGCAAGCGGGGGAGCGCCAAACCCCTGTTTGATCGCATTTTCCGAGCCGCCAAGTGAAGCCACTTGGCTTGAAAATACTCACGCCCCAGCCAGGGTCAGCCCTTCAATCCGAAGGGTCGGACAATCCGTCCCGCGCCGGAACACCAGATCATTGGCGGCGGTCAGGTTCAGGAACATCTGTTTCAGGTTCCCGGCCACCGTGATCTCACTCACCGCTTCCGCCAGCACGCCGTCCCGGATCATGAAGCCAGCCGCGCCGCGACTGTAATCGCCCGTCACGCCATTCACCCCCATGCCGATCAATTCGGTGATGTAGAGCCCTTCCTTGATATCGGCCATGAGCTCAGCGGGGCTCAGCGTGCCGGGCGTCAGCCACAGATTGCTCGGCGCCGGGCCGGGCGGGCCGCCAGTGCCGCGGCTGGCATGGCCGGTGGAAGCCAGGCCCAATTGCCGCGCGCTCCGCCAATCCATGATCCAGCTGGTCAGCACACCATCTTGCACAATGGCGCGGGCCTCACCGGGCATGCCTTCCCCATCAAAGGGGCGGGAACGCAGGCCACGCTTGCGCGTCGGGTCGTCATGCACCGTAAGACCTTTAGGCAGGATCTGTTGGCCCATGGCATCCTTCAGGAAGGACGTTCCGCGCGCCACCGCCGCACCATTGATGGCGCCAACCAAATGCCCAAGCATGGAACCCGAAACGCGGGGGTCCAGCACCACCGGAATGCGCGCGGTCTTGGGCCGCACCGGGTTCAGCCGGCGCACTGCCTTTTCCGCCGCCACGCGCCCGACCAAGGCCGGGTCCGGCAGATCGGCCAGATAGACCGATTGCCAGTAATCATAATCCCGCTCCATCCCCGTGCCTTCGCCGGCGACGGCAGTCGCGGAAATGCCATGCGATGTGCGGGCATAATGCCCAGCGAAACCATTTGAAGCGACCAACGCAATCTCGGTCCGGCCCCAGCCGGCACCCGCCCCTTCGCTATTGGTGATGCCCTTCACCGCGAGTGCGGCTTCTTCCGCCGCCGCAGCGCGCGCCAACAGGGCTTCCGCCGTGGGTTCAGTTGGATCATCCAAATCCAGCGCGCGGGCGGGAATGGCAACCGCTTCCGGCAGGCCGGCAAAGGGGTCTTCCGGCACAACGCGCGCCATCGCGACCGCGCGTTCGGCCAACGCCGCAAAACCCTTCGGGTCCGGTTCAGTGGAAGCCACAATTGCCTGACGCTTGCCGACCAGAACGCGCAAGCCGAGATCGAGGCTTTCCGAGCGTTCCAGCTTTTCAATCGCCCCCAGCCGCCGTTCCACGGAAAGCGAGGTTGAGGCAATCAGCAGCGCATCCGCCGCATCCGCCCCCGCCTTGCGGGCGGCCTTGATCAGATCAGCAAGCGCATCCAGCCGGTTCATGCCGCCAAACGCTCCATGATCGTGCCAAGGGCAGGCACCTGTGCGGATGGCCCCATCACGGCCAAGGTCGGGCGCTGACGGAAGGCCTGCGCGGCGGCCTGCTGCACCTGTTCCACGGTGACGGAAGCAATGCGCTGCTTGGTTTCCTCAATTGGGATCACGCGGCCATGCACCTGCAATTGCCGCGCAAGCTGTTCGCAGCGGCTGCCCGTGGATTCCAGGGACATCAGCAAGGAAGCGCGCAGCTGTGCCTTGGCGCGGGCCAATTCATCCTCGGTCACGTCGCGCTGCACCTTGAGCAATTCCTCAAGCGTCACGGGCATCAGTTCCGCCGCTTCCTTTTCGCCCGTGCCCGCGTAGATCTGGAACAGGCCGCCATCCTTGAAGGGTGAGGCAAAGGCATAGATGGAATAAACCAAGCCCCGCTTTTCGCGAATTTCCTGAAACAGCCGCGATGACATGCCACCACCAAGCAGCGTGCCCAGCACCTGGGTTGGCCAATGCATCGGGTCGCGATAGGGGGCGGAAGGAAAGCCCAGCACGATATGCACCTGGTCCAAATCGCGGTCTTCGCGGAATTCGCCGCCGGCATAACGCGCGGCTTCCGGGCTTGCGATATCCACCTTTGGCAGATCAGCGAAATGCTTGCCGACCAGATCAAGCAGCATGTCATGATCCAACGCGCCCGCGCCAGCGACCACCATGGATGAAGGCCCGTAATGGCGGCCCATATAGTCCTTGAGCGCATCGCGCGTCATGGCTTTGATCGATTCCTCGGTGCCCAGCACCGGCCGGCCCATGGGCTGATCCGGAAAGGCCGTGGATTGGAAATGATCAAACACGATATCATCCGGCGTATCATTCGCCTGGCCGATTTCCTGCAAAATCACGCCGCGTTCGCGTTCCACTTCCTCGGGCTCGAAGCTTGAATGCGTCAGGATATCGCCGATGATATCAACGGCGAGAGCAGTGTCTTCCTTCAGCACCTTGGCGTAATAGGCGGTTTGTTCGCGGGCGGTATAGGCGTTCAGGTGCCCGCCGACATTTTCAATCTCACGCGCAATCGCCGCCGCATCGCGCCGCGCCGTGCCCTTGAAGGCCATGTGTTCCAGGAAATGCGATACGCCATTGTCTTCTGGCGTTTCATGCCGCGTACCGACGGAGACATAGGCGCCGAAGGAAACGGTTTCCACGCGCGGCATGTTTTCGGAAACAACGGTCAGGCCATTGGCAAGGCGGGTAACGCGGACGGCTTCGGTCATGGTTGAATGTGTCTTTTCAAGCTGCATTGCGACGGGCATGGGCACGAACCGCGTCTTCCACCGCGCCGAGGTCATCGGCCAGGACGGAAAAGCGTTCTTCCCGATCATATAGGTCCGCAAGCCGCGCGGGCAGAGGGGGGCGGAGCCCCGTCGCGCGTTCCACCGCATCGGGAAATTTCGCCGGATGCGCGGTGGCGGCCACCACCACAGGAATGGCAGGGTCTTCCGGCGCCAAGGCGCGTGCGGCGGCGGTGCCAACCGCGGTATGCGGGTCAGCCAAATAGCCCGCCGCCTGATGCAAATGCCGGATTTCGGCGAGTGTCCCGGCATCATCCAGGGTGAAGCCGGCAAAAAGCCTTGTCGCTTCCCGCCACGCCGCATCCGCAATGGGCATGCGCCCTTCGGCGCGGAAGCGGCGCATGGCTTCCGCCGTGATGGCGCCATCGCGGCCCTGTAATTCGAACAACAGGCGTTCGAAATTCGACGAAACCTGAATATCCATGGAAGGCGAAAGCGATGGTTCAACCGGCCGCGCGGTCATGTCATTAGCCGTGAGGAAGCGCGCCAGAATGTCATTGCGGTTCGACCCCACGATCAGCTTGGCGACCGGCAGGCCCATGCGCATGGCGGCCCAGGCGGCCAGCACATTGCCAAAATTGCCGGTGGGCACGCTGAAGGCCACAGGCCGGTCCGGCGCGCCAAGTGCGAGCGCCGCCGCAACATAATAGGGGATTTGCGCCGCAATCCGCGCCCAATTGATCGAATTCACCGCCGAAAGCCGCATTTCCTGGCGGAAGGGCGCGTCATTGAACATGGCCTTGACCAAATCCTGGCAGGCATCGAAATCGCCCTTGATGGCGATATTGCTGACATTTGGTGCCAGCACGCTGGTCATTTGCCGGCGTTGCACTTCGCTGGTGCGGCCTTCAGGGTGGAGAATCACGATATCAACCGCCGCGCGATCCCGGCAGGCTTCAATGGCAGCGGAACCCGTATCGCCCGAGGTCGCGCCGACAATCGTCACACGCTCCCCACGCTTGGTCAGCACATGATCGAAAAGCGGCCCAAGCAATTGCAGCGCCATATCCTTGAAGGCGAGTGTTGGGCCGTGGAACAATTCCAGCGCAAAACTGCGCGGATCAAGCTGCACCAGCGGCACGATGGCGGGGTGGCCAAAGCCGGCATAGGCTTCCTGGCAAAGCTTGTTCAGCGGCAGGTCAGATCCCGCGAATAGCCCGATGATCCGCGCCGCCAATTCGGGATAGGTGAGCCCGCGCATGGCGCGCCATTCGGCGGGCGAAAGCTCCGGCCAATGGCGCGGCACGAAAAGCCCGCCATCTTCCGCGAGGCCAGCCAGCAATACGCCTTCAAAATCCCGGGCCGGCGCCTGCCCGCGTGTTGAGATATACTCCATGGCGGGAGACATAAAGGGTGCGGCCCGAAAGCGCGAGGGGCCTTCAGGCCGCCTGAAGCGCCGCCCAGCTTTCCCCAGCGGTGCGCGGCGCATCTGCCGCGTGCGTCGGTTCAAGGCGCATTTCGAACAGCGGCCAGGCTTCGCCTTCTTCTCGCTTGCGCGGCACCATACGAAACAGCTTTTCCATATCCGGCTTCAGGCTTGGCATGCGCTGGGCAAGAATGGCGACGGTCGCCAGCCGAACCTGGCTTTCCGCCCAGCCGCCCAGTGTCTGCTTATTATTCTCCCAGCGGGAGAGCGAGGCAGGGTCAAGCTTCAAAGCCTCGGCAAAATCCTTGGCCGACATGCCGATCACCTTGCGCATGAAGCGCACTTCAGCGCCGGTCATTTCCACTGGCAGAAAGGCGCGCGCCACCGCAACGGCGGCGGCCAAGCCCTCAAGATCAGGGACAGATACGCCCAGCACGTTCCCGGCCGCGTCAGAATGTTCCTCGGCCGCGTTGATGAGCACGACCGGATAGGGCAGGCCGAGGCCCTTTTCCTCATATCGTGGCAATACGCGCCGCATGGCATTCTCTCCCTTTCATG
>JBIIGZ010000008.1:0-31835 GCA_044236185.1 Roseomonas sp.
CAACAAGCTCAAACACTTCCGCGCCATCGCCACGCGCTTCGAAAAGCACGACGACAACTACCTCGCGCTCGTCAAACTTGCAGCAGCCAGAATTTGGATGCGGTTTATGAGTCGGTGACCTAGAGCGCCCGCCAACCAATATCCCGCCGGCAAAACCCGCCCGGCCAATCAAGCTGGTCCACGGCGGCATAGGCGGCATCACGTGCTTCGCGCAGCGTCTTGCCAGTCGCTGAGATACCAAGCACCCGCCCACCAGTCGCGATCAGCGCGCCGTCTTCGCGCCGCGCCGTGCCGGCATGAAAAACCTGCACGCCGGGCACCTGCCCGGCCGCTTCCAGGCCGCGCATTTCGCTGCCTTTGGCATAGCTACCGGGATAACCCTGCGCCGCCATCACCACCACCATGGCATGCAAAGCTTCCCAGCGCAGATCAAACCGCGCCAATTCACCATCACAGGCCGCGAGCAAGGCGGGCAGCAGATCGGATTTCAGGCGTAGCATCAGCACCTGACATTCCGGATCGCCGAAACGGACATTGAATTCAATGAGCTTCGGGCCATCCGCCGTAATCATCAGCCCCGCGAACAGCACACCCTTGAAGGGCGCGCCGCGCTGCGCCATTTCGGCCAGTACCGGGCGGATGATGCGCGCCATGACAGTTTCCTGCAGCGCGTCGGTGAAAATCGGCGGTGGCGAGTAAGCACCCATGCCGCCGGTATTGGGGCCAGTATCGCCATCCCCCACGCGCTTATGGTCCTGCGCGGCGCCCAGTGCTAGGGCGGTGGTGCCATCACAGAGCGCGAAGAAGCTGACTTCCTCGCCCACCAGGCATTCTTCGATCACCACGGAAGCCCCAGCCGCGCCATGGACGCGATCTTCCATGATATCGGTGATGGCGGCTTCGGCTTCAGCGATAGTCGCGGCCACCACGACGCCCTTACCGGCAGCAAGCCCATCCGCCTTCACCACAATCGGCGCGCCCTTTTCGCGGATATAGGCGCGCGCGGCTGCGGCATCGGTAAAGCGCGCCCAGGCGGCGGTGGGGGCGCCGGCGGCGTCCGCCACTTCCTTGGTGAAGGTCTTGCTGCCTTCCAATCGCGCGGCGGCGGCGGAAGGCCCGAAGCATTTCAGCCCAGCGGCAGCGCAGGCATCGGCCAGGCCAAGGGTCAAAGGCGCTTCTGGCCCAACCACAACCAAATCAATGGATTTGTCCTTGGCAAAGGCGACAAGGTCAGAGATATCCTCGGCGCCAATCGCCACACATTCCGCGACTTCAGCAATGCCGGCATTGCCCGGCGCGCAAAACAGCTTGGTCAGCAAGGGCGAAGCCGCAAGGGCCCAGCAGAGCGCATGTTCGCGGCCTCCGCCGCCCACCACCAGAACGCGCATCGCACCCCTCGTTGTTCAATTCGCCGGGCGTTGATTACGCCTTGCGCTGCGCGAGGCCAAGATGTTGGTTAGCCAAGCCTGTCCGGGTCCGAATCCAGAGCATAGCCGGCGGAACGCACGGTGCGGATTAGGTCAATCTCATCACCCTGGTTGATCGCCTTGCGCAGCCTGCGGATATGCACATCCACGGTGCGCGGTTCCACATGGATATCGCGGCCCCAAACGGCATCCAGCAATTGTTCGCGCGCGAAAACCCGGCCTGGGTGCTGCAGGAAAAATTCCAGCAGGCGGTATTCCGTCGGGCCCAAATGCAAAGGCCGCCCGGCACGCGTGACGCGATGCGCATCCTGATCCATCGCCAGATCGGCATAGGCGAGCGAACCCTTGGATGCCACACGCCCGGACCGTCGCAGCAGGGCGCGGATGCGCGCAATCACATGTTCCATCGCGAAGGGTTTGGCGATGTAATCATCCGCGCCGATATCAAGCGCACGCACCGCATCCTGATCTTCCGTCCGCGCAGTCACCATGATGATGGGTAGGTCGCGGGTTTCGGTGCGGCGGCGCAGCTGGCGGCAGACCTCAATGCCTGAAAGCGATGGCAGCATCCAATCGAGCAGCATGACATCAGGCCGTGCTTCCGCCACGCGCAGTAGCGCTTCCTGGCCGTCTGCGGCTTCATCGACACGGAAGCCCTGTTTTTCGAGGTTGTAGCGCAGCAGGGTTAAAAGCGGCGCCTCATCCTCCACGATCAGGACGGTCGGTTTGGCGAGGCTGCTATAATTCTCTGCCATCATGGCTGCACCTATTCGCCCGGCGCGCGGACCACGGCGAAGGCCGAGGTATCGCCCTTCGGCCGATCCTCCGGCAGGTTTTCGCCGCGGACTGCGAAATGAATACGCTCCGCGATATTGGTGGTGTGATCGCCGATGCGTTCCAGATTCTTGGCGATGAACAACAAATGCGTGGCCGCGGTGATATTGCGCGGGTCTTCCATCATATGCGTCAGCATTTCGCGAAAAATACCGTTATAGATTTCATCCACCGGTTCATCCGCGCCCCAGACGCGTTCCGCCGCTTCGGCATCGCCCTGCACCAGCGCATCCATGGCGGCCTTCAGGTTTTCCTGCACCAGATGGGCCATGCGTTCAAACCCATTCATGCTGCCGAGCCCGGGGAGTGAGGCCAGCACAATGGACCGCTTCGCCGCATTGGCCGCGTAATCGCCAATGCGTTCCAGATCATTGGAAACCTTCATGCCGGCGATGATCAGGCGCAAATCTGCGGCCATGGGTTGGCGCAGCGCCAGCAGGCGCACGCAAAACGCCTCGATTTCTCTTTCAAGCTGGTCAATCTGCACGTCACGCTGCACAACCTCGCCAGCCAGGTCACTATCCCGGCGTACCAAGGCGCGTGTGGAATCGGCCACCTGGCGTTCCACGAGGCCCCCCATGCGCGCGATCATGTCGCGCAGCTTGCGCAGATCCTCATCATAGCTGCGGACGATATGTTCTGTGGGCATCTGTCTTTCTCCTGCCTGGTTCAGCCAAACCGGCCGGTGATATATTCTTGCGTCTTGGGGTGCTTGGGCGCGGTGAAAAGCTGCGCTGCCGGCGCTACCTCGATCAATTCGCCCAGATAGAAAAACGCCACCTGATCCGCGCAGCGTGCCGCCTGCTGCATGTTGTGCGTGACAATGGCGATGGTGAAATCGCGCTTCAGCTCGTCAATCAGTTCCTCGATCTTCAAGGTGCTGATCGGATCAAGGGCGGAGGTTGGTTCGTCAAACAGGATCACCTCAGGCCGTACGGCGATGGTGCGCGCGATGCAAAGCCGCTGCTGCTGGCCACCGGAAAGACCAAGCGCGGAACGGTCCAGACGATCCTTCACCTCATTCCAAAGGGCGGCGCGGGTCAGCGCCCATTCGATGCGCTCGCCCATTTCGGATTTGGAGAGTTTTTCATGCAGGCGAATGCCGAAGGCGATGTTTTCATAAATGGTCATGGGGAAGGGGGTGGGTTTTTGAAACACCATGCCCACCTTCGCGCGCAGTGAATTGAGGTCTGTGGAATCTGCTATGATATTTTCGCCATCCATCATCACCTCACCAGTCGCGCGCTGGCCTGGGTAGAGACTATACATGCGGTTCAACACACGGAGCAGCGTGGATTTGCCACAGCCGGAAGGCCCGATCATGCCGGTGACCTGCCGGTCCGGCAGATCAAGATTGATGCCCTTCAGCGCGCGATTGTCGGCATAAAAGAAATCAAGATTACGAATGGCCACGCGCGCATCATTCAGCGCGGCTTCAGAACGCGCCTGCATGCCGCCGAAGCTTTTCGATCCGGTGGTCTGGTTTTGCGTTTCGGTGGAAAGGCTCATTTTCTCGGTCCTTTCGGTCAGATGCGGCTGCGCAACAGCGTGCGCGCAAGGATATTGAGGGCGAGTACACCCAGCGTGATCAGAAGCGCGCCGGCCCAGGCCAGCGCGATCCAATCCTCAAAAGGTGAACCGGCGAAGGAATAGATCGTCACCGGCAGGCTCGACATCGGCTTTGAAAGGTCCGTGGACCAGGCGTTATTGCCGAGTGAGGTGAACAGCAGAGGTGCGGTTTCGCCGGCGACGCGCGCGATAGCCAGGAGAATACCAGTGATGATGCCCGCCATGGCAGAACGCCAGCAGATCAGCGTGATCATTTTCCATTTCGGCGCGCCCAGCCCCATCACGGCTTCGCGCAGCGTATTCGGAATCAATTGCAGCATGTCTTCCGTGGTGCGCACCACGATGGGGATGACGATGATGGCGAGTGCGGCAACGCCGGCCCAGCCAGAAAACCCACCGAAGGGCAGCACCAGAATCTGATAGACGAAAAGACCGATCAGGATGGAAGGTGCTGAAAGCAGAATGTCGGAGACAAAGCGCACCGCATTACCCAGCCAGGAATCCTTGGCGTATTCGGCCAAATAGGTGCCAACCAGCATGCCGATGGGTGTGCCGATGGCGGTGCCGATCAGGGACTGGATCAGACTGCCGACAATGGCGTTCAGCAAGCCGCCTTCAGACCCAGGCGGCGCGGTGACATGAGTGAAGACGCGCAGCGACATGGCTTCGAAGCCGCGGTAAAACAACGTAACCAAAATGGAAGCAAGAAGCACCAAGCCCAGCACCGTGGCCGCGAGGCAAAGCGAGCGGATGATGATGTCCGTCCGCTTGCGACCGCGGCCGAGCCGCGCGGCCGTTGCAGCATCCTTGCGCGGCCCGGGATGAGGCATGGAGGAGAGTGCGAGAGACATGGTTCAGGCCTTCAGCCGCGACCGCAGCAGATAGCGTGAGGTGGCGAGCACCACGAAGGACAACACGAAAAGGATGAAGCCAAGCGCCAGCAAGGATGCCAGCTTCAAACTGCCGATTTCACTTTCGCCAAATTCCAGCGCCACAAGGGAGGCGATGGTATTGCCGGGCCCGAAAAGGGAAGAGGTGATGCGATTTGCATTGCCAATCACGAAGGTCACCGCCATGGTTTCTCCAAGGGCACGGCCAAGCCCGAGCATGATGCCGCCCACCACGGAAACCCGAGTGTAAGGAATAACAACGCCCTTCATCACTTCCCAGGTGGTCGCCCCAAGACCATAGGCGCTCTCCTTGAAAACTGGCGGAACCTGCATGAAAACATCGCGCATGGTGGCGGCGATGAAGGGCAGGATCATGATGGCGAGGATAAAGGCCGCTGTGAAAAGCCCAGTGCCAAAGGGCGGCCCCTGAAACAGGAAGCCAATCAGCGGCCATTCGCCGATATTATCGATGATCCAAGGCTGGATATTTTGCGCAAAGGCGGGCGCAATCACAAAGAAGCCCCACATCCCATAAATAATGGAAGGCACCGCCGCCAGAAGCTCAATCGCTGTGCCGACCGGGCGGCGCATCCAGGGTGGCGCCAATTCGGTCAGGAAAAACGCGACACCGAAAGCCAGCGGAACAGCAAGAATAATGGCAAGCACCGCGGTGACGATGGTGCCATAAATGGACACACCAGCACCGAATAATTCCTGCACCGGGTCCCAATCCGTGGAGGTCACAAACGCGACCCCAAAGGCGCGGAAGGCGGGCAGACCGGCGATGAAAAGCTCAATAATCAGGGCGCCAAGCAGGATTAGCACAAAGATGCCGGCCGATTGGCAGACCAGGGCAAATATCTTGTCCCCGAAGCTTGTGCTGCGGCGGCTGATGGCCTGGGGCGAGGTGGCGGATGCTGAGGCCAAGGGACACCCCCGGGGGCTAGGATTGGGTAGATGGCCCCGCAGGCAAGGGCTGCCTGCGGGGAATGAGCGCGTCAGGCGCCGAAGCTTTGCCGCCACGCGGCGCGAACTGCGTTATGCACAGATTCGGGCAGCGGGATATATTCAAGTTCGCTCGCCAATTTGCTGCCATTGACGAAGGCCCAATCGAAGAAGCGGCGCACATTGGCGCTGCGCGTCGCGTCTGTCGGGTTGGTGGGCAGCAGGATGAAGGTGGGCGCCACGATGGGCCAGGAATCAGCGCCGGGCGTGTCAATCACATTGGCAGCGAAGCCGGGCACGTTCCAATTGGCCGCAGAAGCGGCCGCCATGAAACTTTTGTGTTCCGGCTTCACGAAATTGCCGGCGTTGTTGCGGATTTGCGTTGTCACCAGCTTGTTGGTGATGGCGTAGGCGTTTTCCACATAGCCGATGGCGCCGCGCACATTGCGCACCGTGCCGGCAACGCCTTCATTGCCGCGCGCGCCCGTGCCGGCGGGGAAGCGCACCGAAGTGCCAACGCCAACCTTGTCTTTCCATTCCTGAGAGACGGCCGAAAGATAGGACACCCACACAAAGGTCGTGCCCGACCCATCGGCGCGATAGGCGGGCGCAATGGCCAGATTCGGCAGCGACAGACCAGGGTTGAGGGCAACGATCTGCGCGTCATTCCAACGCGTGATCTTGCCGAGGTAGATATCGGCAAGCATAGGCCCGGTCAGGCGCAGCTGATCCTCGGCAATGCCCGGGATATTCACAATGGCGACGAGCGAGCCCATCACGGTCGGGAATTGCAGCAGATTGCCTTCGGTCAATTGCTCGGCCCTCAGCGGCGCATCGGTGGCGCCGAAATCAACCGTACGGTTGCGGATCTGGTTGATGCCTGCGCCGGAGCCCACGGATTGGTAATTCACCTGAAGTCCAGTGGGCCCGCGAGCCGCTTCCGCCCATTTCTGATAGATCGGGTTGGGGAAGGTTGCCCCCGCGCCCGTGATCTGAGCCGTCTGGGCCTGCGCCCCAAAGGCGGGAAGGGAGAGGGCGGCGCTGGCGCCAAGAAGAAGGGATCGCCTGTTCACGGGAATGCTCCGATTTGCTGAACCAAACCGCTCCGGCTGGGCGGCCTAGCGCTTCTATAAAGGCCCTGCGACGCTTCGATTGCAGTTCGATGAAGCTTTTGTGACAAGCGCCCGGATAAGTCCGGGCGTTATCCACAATCCTATTTGTACCAGGCTGGCCTGCGCTTGGCCTGAAACGCGGCCAGACCCGCCCGTCCTTCCGGCGCAGCGCGCTGCATCCAGCCTTCCTGCGCCAATTGCGCCACCTGGCGCGGGGAAAGCGTCAGCCCATTGGCCTCCAGGAAGGAGGTTTTGGTGACCGCAATGGCGGTCGGCGCGGAGAGCATCATCTGGTCAATGATATGCGCCAGCCGCGCTTCGATGGCATCCGCTGCCACAACCTCATGCACCAGACCGATGCGGAGTGCCTCGGCCGCGTCAAAGCGCTCACCGGTGATGGCGTAGCGGCGGGTTTGCCGGAGGCCGAGCGCATCCACCATATGTGTGCTGATCGGCGTGGGGGCGACACCAACCCGAACCTCCGTAATGCCGAATTGCGCGGCGGGGGTGGCCAGCGCCACATCCACGCAGCAGGCAATGCCGACACCGCCGCCGAAACACGCCCCCTGGATCACGGCGAAGGTCGGTTTGGGGAATTCATTCAACTTGCGCATTGCCTCGGTGGTGGCCAGCGATGCGGCGAAGGCGGGCTCCGGCGGATAGGTCGCCACTTCCGCCAGCCAATCAATATCCGCCCCGGCCTGGAAATGCGCCCCGGCGCCGCGGATGACCAGACCACGAATGGCAGCATCGGGGCGGAGTTGATCAAGCCCCGCAATCAGCCCTTCCAGCATGGCGGCGTTATAGGCATTGCCCTTATGCGGGCGATTGAGCGTGGCGGTCGCGATGCCGCGCGCATCAATGGAAAGCAGAACGGGTTGGTCGGGGTTGGTCATGGCAGGCTTCCTTTGGTTGACCTCATTCTCCCCCGATGCGGGCGTTGACGCCAGACCCGGGCGGTTAGGCGAGCTTTGCGCCCCGCATGCGCAACCAGGCGAAATGGCTGCCATCCGCGCGCCAGGCGATCACGTCATAAAGTTCTGGCTCATGGCCGGGGACTTCCATGCCCGGGGTTCCAATCGGCATGGCGGGAACAGCAAGACCGACCACGCCTGGCAGGTTTTCAGCCAAGGCGCGGCGGATCGCCAAGGCCGGCACATGCCCTTCGATCTTGAGCCAGCCCGCAATCTGGGCTGCGTGGCAGGACAGTAAATCGGACGGCGTACCAAGCATCCGCCTGAAGGGCGTGACGGATGGCACAATGCGATCGGTCACCACAAAACCTTCTTCCCGCAGATGCGCTACCCAGCCGGCACAGCATCCGCAATTCGGGTCACGCCAGACCTCAACGCTTTCCCGGCTTTGGGTGAGCGCGGGGCCGGCGAGCATGGAAAGGCTTGCAATCGTGACTAAGCGTCGTGACAGCATGGCGGGGCCTCCTTCTCAGCTTTGCACACGGTGGCCGTAATCCACCGGATGGACCGATACCATCTCAGCCGCCGCATAAAAGGCCAGCGCGACCAGCAGCATTTCAAGCCGAATGGATGCAGCAAGGCCGGCACCTGCACCGGCATCACCCCGCGCGAGCGCTGGTGTATGGCGCTGGCGGTTCCATAGCGCGAAGCCGAGTGCAGCCAGTACGGCCAAGACCTTCCAAGCCAAGGCCCAGCCATGCCAAGCATCAAAGATGCGATCCATGCGGAGTGTCAGATACCAGCTCAACATAACGCCAGTAGCGATCATGGCGCTGACCGCCCAAATCGCCGCCTTGCTCCAATCCTGGACCAGCCTTGCGGCGCTGGCGCCATCATGGCGTTGCGCAACCCATAACAGTGGTGGCAGTGACCCAACCCAAAAGGCAACGACCGTGAGGTGAATGACAACAAGGGCGGCGATTTCCTGACGTGGTGCAAACAACATTGAATGCCCCATGGCCGCATAGGAAGCGACAACAAGCAAGGCACCCATCGCTGTACCGGCTGACCCAATGCGCCATGTCGTGGTTGCCGCCGTCAACAATAGAAGCCCGGCAGCGCGCAGCCAGAACGCATCACCAATGCGCGAACGCATCACGGCAGCCCAGACATCCGCATTGAAAATGCTAGCACCGGCGGTCAGCACCAGTACCCGCAGTGCCAGCGCCAAAACCGACAACAACAAGCCCGCCGCAATGGCGCCAAGTAAAGTCCGATGCAGCCTCCCAGCCTCCTCCGGTTCAAGCCGATGCCCGAAACCAATGGCGAAGAGGCCAAGCCCGGCCGCGCCAACGGTGGCGATGTAGTAGAGCGCTCTGATGATGACCGTGATGCCATCCAGCACGGACGCGTCCGGCTGCAGATATTCAAGGATCATGGGCGTTTTGGCCCCTCTATACGAAAAGGGATGACGCCGCCGGCCGGATGCCCATCGGCGGAGATAATGCGCCATTCCGCCCGATAGGCACCGGGAGGGAGCGGCGGCAGGGCGATGATTTCCGTGGTTGCGCTACGGATGGCACGGCGCGGCAGCGAAATTTCTTCGCTGCCGTCACGATAAAGCCTGAGCGCTGTGAGTTGTACCCTTTCGTTGAAATGCAATTCGATCTGCTCAGGCGCTTGCAACAGGACGGCACCGGCGGCTGGTACTGATCGCCGCAGTTCGGAATGGGCGGCGGCGGGCAGACTGGCAAAGAGCAGAGGGAGCAACAGCCATGCCCGGCGCCTTGAGACCGCAAAGAAATTGAGCGAAGCGAATGTCATTGAAGCTTGATTTGCCTTCCGAACCTAGAGACCACAGATGGCGCTTCCCCCTGTGGCAAGGTCAATACCGGCCCATGAATCACACTACCGGCGCCTTTGCACGACCAGCACAAGGCGATGTGACCTCAAGCGCAGGGATGACGAGGCACATATCTGAATATTTTCCTGAGAACTGCCCTTGCCAAGGCAGATATGGCCGCGGTGCAGGCCCCATTGGCGCGCCACGCGAAACCGGGTCAGTCTATGCACCTTGCAGTCTTATCTGCGGAGATCAGCCATGCCCGCTTCCCGTCCCACGCTCAGCGGCCCGCGCCATGCGATTTCGGCGGGGCATTACTTGGCGGCATCCGCCGGCTATGCGGTGCTGGAAGCTGGCGGCAATGCGGTGGATGCGGGGTGTGCTGCCGGCATCGCGCTTGGTGTGCTGCTGCCGGATTTGGTGAATGTGGCGGGGGTGGCGCCCATCATGATCCGGCTGGCCAATGGCCAGGTGGAAACCATCGCGGGGCTTGGCCATTGGCCCGCCGCGCTACCGCCGGATGTTTTCATGCGCGAACATGGCGGGAAGATTCCGCAAGGCGTGCGCCGCACCGTGGTGCCCGCCGCGCCGGATGCCTGGATCACGGCCTTGGAACGGCATGGCACCATGGGCTTTGGCGATGTGGCGCAATATGCCATTCGCTACGCGGCGGAAGGCTTCGCGGTTTATCCATTATTGGCAGAAAGTGTTTCGGCGCATGTCGCGGAATATGCGCGCTGGCCATCCAATGCGGCGATTTTCTTGCCCGGCGGCGCACCACCCAAAATCGGCGAGCGATTCATCCAAAGCGATCTGGCGCGCAGCCTTACGTATATGGTGGAGGAAGAAAAACGCGCCGCATCCAAGGGCAGGCTTGCCGGGTTGGCGGCAGCGCATGCAGCGTTTTATCGCGGTGATATCGCGCGGGAGATCGTGGCGTTTCAGCGCCGCGAAGGTGGCTTCCTTTCCATGGAAGATATGGCGGGCTTTCGGTCTCGGCTAGAACCCGCCGTCACGCGCCGCTGGCGGGGGCATGAGGTGATTACCTGCGGCCCTTGGTGCCAGGGTCCGGCGCTATTGGAAGCGCTGCTATTGATGGAACGCGCTGGGCTTGATGGGTTGGAACATAATTCGGCGGAATATCTGCATCTTTTCACTGAATGCGTGAAAGCAGCGATGGCAGACCGCGAATATCATTTTGGAGATCCGGCCTTTATTGATGTGCCGCTGGATCAGCTGCTGTCGGACTCGCATTTGGCGGCGCGTGTGGCGGAAATGGACCCGGTGCGGGCGCATCCCGCCATGTATCCGCCGCTGCTGGGCGCGGGGCGTGCGGCGGATGGCCCGGTACGGCGCGACCTGCCGACGATTGAAGCCGATACCAGCTATGTCGCGGTGGTGGATCGTTGGGGCAACGCCTTCAGCGCGACACCTTCCGACGGGTCCTGGAATTCGCCCGTGGTGCCGGGGCTTGGCTTGATCCCTTCCAATCGCGGCAGCCAAAGCCGGCCTGATCCCGCGCATCCCGCTGGCGTGGCGCCCGGCAAGCGCCCGCGCCTGACGCCGAATCCCGCCATGGTGATAACGCGCGCGGGTGGCGTGATGCCTTTCGGCACACCAGGCGGCGATGTACAAATTCAGGCCATGTTGCAGGTGATGCTGAATGTGCTGCATTTCGGCATGGAATTACAGGAAGCGATCGAAGCGCCGCGCGTCTCCTCCTATGCCTTCCCGTCATCTTTCGCACCATTCGATTATTTCCCGCGTCGGCTTGCGGTGGAAACGCGCATTCCGGAAGCCACGCGCAATGCACTCGCAGGGCGCGGGCATGACATTAAGGAATGGCCCGATATCACTTGGCTGGCCGGCAGTGTTGAGGCGGTTATGTCCGACCCTGTTGCAGGGTTGGTGCGCGCCGGCGCCGATCCACGGCGCCCGGCCTATGCGATTGCGGGATGAGTGCGGCAACCGATAGCCGGGCGCTGTTTGATGAGGCCATGGCGCGGCTCAATGCGCGGGACTTTCGTGCCGCCGCAGCGCTATTCAACCGCGCCATCGTGCTTGGCCTGGATGCGCCAGAAATTCGCAATAATCTCGGCCAGTCCTTGCGATTTTCGGATGATTTGGCGGGGGCCGAGGCTGCCTATCGTGAAGCGCTGCGCCAACGCCCGGCCTATGTGCGCGCGGCGGTAAATCTGGTGCAAATGCTCCTGCCCGCGCAGGTCGATGCAGCGCAAGCGGTGATTGCGGCCGCGCTTGCCGCTGGCGCCGGAGAGGATTTGCACCGTGCTGTTGCCCCGCTTTGGCGGGATGCCGGGCGGCCAGACCGCGCCATTTTCCATTTACAAGCGCTGCTTGAAACGGCACCGGGCGATGCGCTGATGCGGAGTGAATTGGGCACGACGCTGATGGCTATCGGACAGCCAAGTGCCGCGATTCCCCATCTGGCGCGCGTTGCCGAAGAATTGCCTGATCGTGCCGATGCCAAGGTGAATTATGGGCTCGCCTTGCAGCAATCGGGCGATATTGGTGCGGCCATGGCAGTGCAGCGCCGTGCCATTGCTGAAGACCCGTTTTGCCGTCCTGCCTGGCAAAACCTGCTGCTTGGTCTCAATTATCTGCCGGGCATCACGGCGAAAGAAGTGGCAGCGGCGCATCGTGCTTATGCTGCGCGTTTTGCCCGCCCTGGCCCCGCACCCTTTGCCAATGTGCCAGACCCGGATCGGCGGCTGCGCATCGGCATGCTTTCCGGTGATTTTCGCCAGCATCCTGTTGGGTATTTTCTGGAAGCGGCGATTTCGGCGCATCAGCGCGCCGGGTTTCATCTCACGGCCTATGATATCGGCAAACGCACCGATGCCACCACGGCCAGGTTGCGCGGGATTTTCGATGTCTGGCGTTCTGTTGGCGCCTTGGAAGATGAGGCGATTATTGCGCAAATCCGCGCCGATGGCATTGATATTCTGGTGGATTTGACAGGCCATACGGAAGCCAGCCGTATCAGTGTGATGGAATATCGCCCCGCGCCCGTGCAGGTAAGTTGGATTGGCTATGCCAATACCAATGGTGTGGCGGCAATGGATTGGATCATCGCCGATGCCGTGGTGCTGCCACCGGAAGATGAGGCGTACTATATCGAAAAACCTCTTCGGCTGCCGGGCTGTTACTTGTGCTATACTCCGCCGCGTGAAGCCGTGGCGCCAAGCCCGCCGCCGATGTTTCAAAAGGGCCATGTGACCTTTGGCTGCTTCAATAACCTTACGAAGATCAATGATGAGGTGCTGGGCGCCTGGGCCGCGATACTGAACCGCCTGCCCGATGCGCGGCTTTTGCTGAAAACGGCTGTCTTGCGTGAAGCTGCGACGGCGCAAAAACTCCGCGCGCGTTTTGTAGCTGCGGGTGGCGATATCGCGCGGCTTGATCTGGAAGGGCATAGCCTTCGCGCAGATTATTTCGCCCGCTATGCGGCAGTGGATTTCATGCTGGACCCCTTCCCCTTTCCGGGCGGCACCACCACGGCCGAGGCGATCCATGCCGGCGTGCCCACCCTGACCCGGCGCGGGCGCGGGGGCATGATCAGCCGCAATGGTGAGACGCTTCTAAGCGCGGTGGGCTTGCAGGATTGGATTGCCGCCGATACCGCGGACTACGTCGAAAAGGCGGTTGCTTTTGCGCGGGATGGGCAAGAGCTGGCCGCGATCCGTGCCGGTCTTTCACTCGGGCCTTTGGGCGACGCTGCTACCTATGCAAGAGGGCTTGAGGCCGCCTGGCGTTTGATTTGGCGGGATTGGTGCGCCCGCCAAGGGGGTAGCTGAAGGGCGATTTAACGCGCGGCCAAAAAGGTCTAGAAAGCCCTGGCCTGGCCCGCCTGGCGGAATGGTAGACGCAGCGGACTTAAAATCCGCAGCTCGCAAGGGTGTGGGGGTTCGAGTCCCCCGGTGGGCAGGCTTTCATCGCATGTCTGAAACAAGCTGCCATGCCCGATGATCAGCGCAGTGGGTCATGCCATCTCGGAAGAAAGGGTCTGGCTACTGGCCCAGACGCGCAAGCGCGAAATCATAATTGAGCTTGCGCCAGATGGTGGTCATTTCCTTTCCATCCGGGCCTTTACCTGGAGGTAATTGGATGAATTCGGCGATCAATTCCTGCTTCACGCCAAAGACGGCATCGCTATCCAAATAGGGATCACCCGCGACAAAGACATGGGTGACAAGAGTTTCATGGCCGGGTGCTGCAATCATGAAATGCACATGGGCAGGGCGCATTGGGTGCCGGCCAGTGGCGCGCAGTAAATCCCCGACCGGGCCATCATCCGGCACCGGATAGGAAGTTGGTGTCAGGGTCCAGAAATGAAACCGCCCTTCGCTATCGGTGCGAAAGCGCGCGCGCAGATTGGCATCCGGCTGGTCGGGGCGCTGCACATCGTAATAGCCATCTTCATCCGAATGCCAGATATCCACGATGGCGCCGGCGATAGGGGCGCCGCCCGCGGTTGAAACCTGGCCGGAAACATGCAGCGGCTCGCCCTGCATGGCGCGGGCAACTTCAGCGCCAAGCGGCAGTTCGGGCGCATTTTCCACATAAAACGGCCCAAGCACTGTGCTTGGAGTCGCGCCTGCCGGAAAGCGGTGATTGATCGCATCCACCAGCATGGAAACGCCAAGCGTATCCGACAAAAGGATGAATTCCTGGCGCTTTCCATCGCACATCTGGCCGATGCGGGTCAGGAAATCGATCGCTGTTTTCCACTCGGCAAAGCTTGGCTCCACATCGCGCACAAAGGCGTGAAGATGCGTGACCAGACTTTGCGCAACCTGCCGCAGCCGCGGGTCCTCGGCGCCGGCCAGGCGCTGAAGCACGGCATTGGTGATTGTTTTCTCGTCAAAATCACGCATTGTCGGAAACCCCAGGCCAAGATTGCTTGGCATCACGGTAGAACATGGCCAGGCCGAATGGAATCTCTTTCCATGTCGGCCTGAGCGCCCCGCCAGCCATCAAATGCATGCCCCTCGGCCGATGAAAGGCGATATCCCCGTACCAGCGCCGGAGGTTCACCGCATCGGGCGCATATATTCCATGGACATTTGCGATGGGTTCTGAATGCCCATCATCGCCATGTTGCGGTCTATTTCTTCGGATAAAAGCCCAATCGCGTGCTTCACGCCTTCCTCACCGGCCACGGCGGCGGCGGAAAGCATCGGCCGGCCGACGAAGACGAAGGAAGCACCAAGTGCCAGCGCCTTCAGCACATCACTGCCGCGACGCACGCCGCCATCATACATCACTGTCATGCCACCGGCATCGCGGGCGATTTCAGGCAGGCTGCGCAGGCCGGAAATCGTGCCATCCAATTGCCGCCCGCCATGGTTGGACACCATGATGCCGTCCGCCCCCGCATCCCGGCACATGCGCGCATCTTCGGGGGAGATGATGCCCTTCACGACCAGCTTGCCCTTCCAGCGCTTGCGGATGAGTTCCAGATGCTCCCACGCCAACCCATCACGCGCGCCAAAGGCGCGCATCAGTGTGCGGGAGACGATGGGCGGCCCACGGCCGGCATCCATATTCTCAAAATGCGGCATGCCGTTCGTCAGCATGGTCTTGAAGAAGGTATTCAGCACCCAGCCCGGATGCGTAATGCCATCCCAAAGCAATTGCGGTGTGGGTTTCAATGGAATGGAATAGCCATTACGCACATTGTTTTCGCGGTTGGATGAAACCTGCACATCCACCGTCAGCACAAAGGTCTTGAAGCCAGCGGCGGCCACGCGGTCCACCAGCGGTTCAATGCGTTCAGCTTCGCCCGGCAGATAGGCCTGATACCAGGCATCCGGATTGGCCTTCGCAACATCCTCAAGCGGGATCAGCGAAGATGCGCTCATGATCATCGGCACATTGCGCGCGCGCGCGGCTTGCGTCAGCACCAGATCACCGCGATAGGCGACCAGCGCGGAAGCGCCCATGGGCGGCAGGCCGAAGGGCGCGTCATATTCCTGGCCGAATAGCGTGGTCTTCAGATTGCGCCCGCGCGTGTCGCGCAGCACGCGCGGCACGAAGCCCCATTCCTGAAAGGCTTCAAGATTGTCGCGCAGTGACGCATTGGTCTCCACCGCGCCAGAGACAAAGCCGCCAATACTGCGCGGCAAATAGCGCGCGGCAGCGGCTTCAAAATCCGGCAGGCTGAGGTAGCGGCGCACGGAAGCCGGCGGCGGCGGCGGGCGCTTCTGGCTGAGGTTTTGCGGGGCGGTGGGCGCCTGGGCCCATTCGGGCGAATTCGCCGTCATCGAAGATTCCTTGGACTGATCTGTCTCGGCGCTTTTATTGCGCGGAATTGCGCGGCAGGCCAGCCCAAGGGGGGGTGATTTCAGGGCCAAATCGGGCGGATCACGTACTCATAAAGCGTGAAGGCCACCTCAATCCCCACCAGCACCACCACCGCCGCTTCCAGCCCAAGTGCCCGCCTTGCTTGTAGCAGGGAGAGCAATGTCTGGATGGTATTGCCGATCCAGGTGAGTTTGCGTTCCAGGGCCGCGCCCCTTTCGCGGAGCTCATATTCATCCGAAAGCCGGGCATGGAGCCGTTCCAACTCCGGGTGGTCCCAGAGCACTTCGGGCTTGTCGGCGGCCTCTACCCGCGCCAGATTGCGGCTATGGGCGGATAGCGCGTGGCCGATCTGCCGATGCAAAGCGCGGGAGGAAAAGCTGAGCCGGCCGGCCGCCCGCAGATCGGCCACGGCGGGTTCCAGGCGGTCCAAAGCCTCGGCAATACGGGCTTCCTGCTGGGCGAGGGCGGCGCTTTTCGCGAGCGCATCCGCCAGCACGGCCAAGCGTTCCGGCGCCTGATCGCAAAGCTGGATCACGCCTTCGGCATCAACGCCGTCGCGTGCGGCGCCAAGCGCGATCAGCGCGGCTTCCTCGGCGGGGTTATCAGTGGGGTTGGTGATGCGCGGGGCAAGTGCCGCGAGCAAAGCTGCTTCCTGCGCAGCATCGGCGCCGAAGATCACCACCGCGCCCCAGCGAAAGGCGAAGGCAGTGATGGGGGCGGCGATGGGCACGGGGTCTGCCATGGCGGAGCCGCCGGGCCCAAGGCCGCGATGGTCCAGCCTTTCGCCGAGGATGACGGCGCGGGCACGTAAGATTGTGCCGGGTGTGGCGGCGGGCGTGGCATACTGCATGGCGGAAAACCGGCCAGGGAAACGCCTTTATGGCACTAATTCCGTGAGATCGTCACCCGAAATCCGGGTTCTAAAGGGCAGCATGCCGCCCGGCGCCTGTTTTGGCGTGGCGCCGCAGCCAGCGCGCAAACTGGCGTCTGGGCTTGGGCTGGCCGTGGCGCGGCGCGGCATTTTGCGCGCTGAGGATGAGGAGGATTTCGGCCGTGTGGCGGACCGCGTGGCGGCGGGGAATATTGCGCTGCTCGGTGATGCTGCAGCGGAGGCGGCGCTGGAGCAAGCCTTTCTGCGCAATGCCATTGCCTGCGGTGCGTTATTGACTGCCGGGCGGCATTTGGTGCGCGGTGATGTAACGCAGCCTTGGCAGCCCATGGAATTCTTCGTCAATTGCGCAACGGCTGCGGCGAGTTTCACCTGCTTCTATTTGCTGTTGTGCGGCGCTGGTGTTGGGCGCGCCTATGATGATCGGCTGTGTGTCGTGGATTGGCGCCGCGCGCCGCGCCTGTTTTTCCACCTTACCGCGACGCATGCAGATGTTGTGCTGGCCGATGCGCCGATGCGCGCCGCCTTGGCGGAAACCGCACCGGCTGGTGCGCAGCGTTTCATGATCCCCGATAGCCGCGAAGGCTGGGCCGAGGCTTTGGAAATCCTGGAGGCCATGGCGCATGCGGGGCAATCGGACCGTGCCTTGGTCTTGGATTTTTCCGCCATTCGCCCAAAAGGCCAGCCTATTCGCGGTTTGGGTGGGCGCGCGGCGCCAGGGCCTTTGCCCTTGCTGGCGGCCTTTCTCACGCTACGGGCGCAGGTGATCCAAGCGCAACAGGCTATGCCGCTTTGGGAACAGGCCTTGCGGGTGGATGACATCATGGCGCAGGCGGTGATCTATGGCGGGCTCAGGCGTGCGGCGCGCATGGCAGCAAAAACCTGGCGCGATCCGGATGCACCGCGCTTCGCCGCAGGGCTTGCGCTGCAAGGTGGCGCGGGTGCGGCCTATGCCCTGCTTGTGGATCGCGATTTCTGGGCGCGGCTTGGGCGGCGCGCCAAGATAGATGAACCACTAACGCCCCATGCGCGCGCGGTGTTTGAGGCGGCAAGTAGCGCCATTCATGCGCGTGGTGAGCCTGGCTTCATCAATGCCGATCATCTTGCGCCAAGTGCGGCGCATGATCGGCCGCTGCCGGTTGGTTCTGTGCGTTTTCCCGCGCGTGAAGGTGCCGCACTGCTTGCCGATATTGCGCAGCGCGCCAATGGCATGGCTTGGCGCAGCATCACCAATCCTTGCGGCGAAGTAGCATTGCCGGTGACGGGTGGGTTTTGCGTGGTGGCCGATGTGGCACCGCTACTCGCTTGCCCCATCCCGCTTGACGAAATCTGCACTGGTGCACTGCCGGAGGATGTTACTGTTGCCTGGGATACGCGGGTCACCGAGGCGATCAGGCTTGGTGTGCGTTTCCTGATCCGCATCAACCGCATGCCGGGTATTTATGATGCCGAAATCCACACGAGCAATCGCATCGGCATTGGGCTGACCGGCATTTTTGAATGGGCCTGGCTGCGGTTTGGCCTTGGTTTTGACGCGCTGATTGCGCCACATGGCGGGCGCGATTTCTGGCGCGCCTTGGCACAGCTTTCCACTTTGGCAAAGCGTGAGGCGCGTGATTATGCGCGCGACCTTGGCATGGTGGTGCCCATCACCGTCACCACCATCAAACCCGCCGGGACCACTTCCCTGTTGTTTGGGCTGAGCGCCGGGGCGCATCCACCACCTGCGGCGCAGTATCTGCGCTGGGTGCGTTACGATGATGAAGCTGCCGCCGACGCTTTGATACGCGCGGGCTATCCTTCGCGGCGGCTTGATACGGGTGTCTTGATTGGCTTTCCGACCGAGGCGCTATTGGCAAGGCTTGGTCAGCAGGCAGGGCTCATCACGGCGGGTGAGGCATGCCTTGCTGCGCAATATCGCTGGATTGGCTTGCTGGAGCGCCATTGGATCGGCGCGCAGCAGGGCAATCAGGTGTCCTGCACGCTGAATTTCGATGCGGATCTTGTTGATCTGCCAGCATTGCGGCGGTTGCTGCGGCGCCATCAGCCCAAATTGCGCGCTGCTGCCTTGCTGCCGCGCCGCGCTGAATGTGTGTTGGAAGCGGTGACTATGCCGGAAGAACCCATCAGCGCCGCGACCTATGCGACGCTGATGGCGCAAATCAAAAACTAACGACCGATTTCCCCACCATCCTTCTTCACAATGGCAATCACGGAAGGCCGGGGCGGCACGCCTTCGGTGAAATCGGGCCATCGGGTGGAGGGGCGTTCGAAGGTGGAACCCGAATCCTCACCGGGATGCTGGATCGCCAAGAAGATTGTCTTGTTATCGGGTGTGAAGCAGGGGCCGCAGACCTCCGCTCCGGTTGGTGCCTGATAGAAAAGCCGCGTCAGCGCGCGGCCATGGCCCGAGGTATCCGCACCATAAAGCGCATCCGCCACACCCGCGGCATTAGGCGCGCCATCGGTGGCAATCCAGATGCGCCCTTTATTGTCAAAGGCGCAATTATCGGGGCAGGAAAGCCAGCCGCGATCCGATGTGGCGCGGTGATAGCGCGTGCCGGCATCAATCCCCGGCGCGCCCGCCATCAGGAAAAGCCCCCAGCGCATTTCGCGCGCGGCATGGTCAACCCGCGGCGTGCCGGCGCCGGGCGGGATGATTTCCACCACATGGCCATGCTGATTATTCGCGCGCGGATTGGCGGCATTGACCTGTTCTGCGCGGCGATTGCCGTTATTGGTCAGCAGCACATAAACGCGGCCCGTGGCGGGGTTGGGCTCCACATCCTCAGGCCGGTCCATCGGTGTCGCACCCAAAAGGCTCGCGGCTTGGCGGGTATGGATCAGCACATCGGCTTGGGTGTGAAAGCCATTGGCCGGCGTGAGTGGCCCTTGGCCCTGCACCAGATCAAGCCATTCCACCTTCCCATCATCATGGAATTTGGCAACCGAAAGCACGCCTTCATCCAACAAATCGCGATTGGCGGCGCGATCATTGGGATTCCAGGGCCGTGCGGTGACGAATCGATAGACGAAATCAAACCGCTCATCATCGCCCATATAAATCACCACGCGGCCATCAGCATTGATCGCATGGTGGCAGCCTTCATGCTTGAAGCGGCCAAGGGCCGTGCGCTTCACCGGCACAGCATTCGGATCATAGGGATCAAATTCGACAATCCAGCCGAAGCGGAACGCCTCATTCGGTTCTTTTTCGATATTGAAACGATCAATGTGATTGGGCCAGGAATAGGAAGCCTGGTTGCGGATGCCATAGCGGCGGAAGCTTTCGGCATGCGGGGTCTTCGCAACATCACCACCGAAATAGAGGTTGAAGTTTTCCTCAGCCGTCGTCACCGTGCCCCAGGGCGTATTCCCGCCGGCGCAATTATTCAGCGTGCCGAGTACCAATCGCCCAGTGGGGTCGGCCTTGGTCTTCAGCAGATCATGCCCGGCGGCGGGGCCGGAAATCTGCACAGGCGTTGCGGCGGTGATGCGGCGATTGAAGCGGCTTTCCTTCGCATAGCCCCAGCGGCCATTTTCCTTGCGTATTTCGACCACGGAAAGCCCATGGGCCATGACCTCAGCCTGGGCCTGTTCGGCGCTAACACGCTGGCGGGAAGCGCTGCCGCTGCCAAGCCCGCCCCACATCAGCCCAGGATTGGTGTATTCGTGATTGACCACCAAAAGCCCGTGATCACTGCCCTTGCTGCCTTGTGGCAACGGGAAGAAATCGAGGTAGTCGTTATTGTAGCCGAATTGCAAAGCCTGCGCGGCGGGCGTGGTCCGGCCCGCTTCGAAGGCGGGCGCGCCCGGCAGCATGGGATCACCCCAGCGGATGATGGATTGCACCTCATAACCATCCGCCACGGAATCACGCTGCGCCAGGGCGCGGGGCGGTTCGCTAAAGGTCAGGCTGGAAGGGCCACCGGAAACAGGCACCGCTGTCTGCGCTTTCGCGGTACCGGGAAGCGCCGCGGATAATGTCGCCAGGGCGGCGGCGGAACTCAGCAGGCCGCGCCGGCCATAGCGGGCTTCAATGATTTCGGCGATTGGGGTTTTGGGTTCGGGATTGCTGCCGATATTCTCAATGTCGTCGAAGGCTTCGAAATCATCGGCATGGTTTTCAGATTGCGCCATCTCTCTCTCCCGTAAGGCGGGGCTTGTGCTCAGTCTTGATTTAAGAGGGATGCACCGCAGTAGAAAGCGGCGAATTGTGAAGCTTTGGCGAAACCATCCCTTAGCCACCGCGGCTCAATGCCACCACCCCACCGCGTGGCGGTTCGCCGTCTCGGAAATGCGGCCAGCGGCTGCGCGGTGCGGCGAATTGCGCGCCCATGCCGGCGCCCGGATGCGCCACGCCGGCGATCCAGGTTGCGGCACTTGGTACTACCGCCACACCGCCCAAAGCGGCGCCAAGCGGCGTGATATAGGCAAGGCTTGGCTGGCCGCGCGCCGGGCCTTCCAATGGCAGGACGTAAAGCGCGTCGGGCAAAGGGCTATCGCGCGCGGGCTGCGCCGTGCCCAGCAGCAGATTGCCCTGGCCATCCAGGCAAATACTGGTGGGTGCCACCGGCCAAGGCGGCACCACGGCCGGTTCGCGCCCGGCGCGTGGGCGTGGCGGCAAGCGGCCTTCGATCAGGCTTTCGACAATGGCGGTATCGGCGGCGGGATCGCGGGTTGCGAATAGCATTTCCACCACCGCGCCAGCCGGGTTGCGGGCACTTTCGCGCAGCGCGAGGCACAGCCGCGCGCCATTCGGGTCCAGCGCCAGCGCCACAGGCCGGCCCAGGCTGGTCGCACCCCGCGCCACTGCTGCGCCATAGGGTTCCGCATCGGCGGGCAGCGCAATCCAACGCAAGCTGCCCGCTTCAAACCGCGCTACGTAAAGCGTGCCTTGGTCCAATGCATTGGGTTCCTGCGCTGGCCCATCGGAAACAAAGCGCCACAACAAACCACCTTCGCGCCCATCGGCCAGAAAAACCACGGCGCGGCCATCCGTGGCTTGCGCTGCCGCGACATCGCGCGCGCCAAGCCGGCCAAGGGCAGTGCGTTTCACCGGGACGGATTGCGGCTCAAACGGATCGAGTTCGACCACATGGCCCGCCTGCGTGGCTTCAACCCCCGGCAGGCGCCGCGCCCAGGCTGCGCCCTCACCCTCGGTCAGCAATAGGCTGCCCCATGGCGTGGCAGAACCGCCGGTGATGCCAAAGACACCGCGCGCTGGACCGCCCGCGCCGCCCATGCGGCAGAGCGTGCGTGCATGCAGGCGGCGCATCTGAAAGCCGCCTTCCGTCACCAGCCAGGCACCGCCGCGGCGCTGGATATTGATCAGGCTTGCGCCCTGCATGGCGCCGGCAATTTCCAGCCTATCCCGCCCATCCGGGAAGGCCATGGCAGGGTCGAGCGTTGGATGCCCCACCGCCAGCACCGCGCGCGGAATGCCATCCTCGACACGCGGAGAGGCAAGTGCCGCCACCACGCGCGTATCCCAGCCGAATTGCCCTTCTGCGGCAGCAAGGCTTGGCGAAACTGGCGCGAAGGCCGGTGCGTCATAGGCAACGCGATCGCCCCATTGGATCAGCAAATCGCGCCTGATGCCCGCACTCGGCGCATCATCCAGCCGCTGCGAGATACCGGGCGCGCCTTGCGCCAAGGCCTCCGCAGCAGGGAAAGCCGCCGCACCCGCCAGCAGGGCGCGGCGGTGAATCACGGCGTTTCCTCGATCACTGGCGGCAGATGCACGCGGACGGGTGGCAAGGCAGCGGTCCATTTCTCAACCTCGATCAGGCAGGATTGTGCTGATGGGCCTTGGCCGAGTTTTGAGGTGCCCACATCCGCCGTCAGCACATTCGGATTGCCATGGACGCACATGCTGCCGGGCACGCCAGGTTCCAGCGGATCATACCAGGCGCCGGTTGCCATCATGGCGACACCGCGCATGAGGCCAGGATCAAGCCGCAAGCCGCCAAGGCAGGCACCACGATCATTGAACACGCGCACAATATCGCCATCCTTCAAGCCGCGCGCGGCAGCGTCTTCCGGGTTCAGCATGATGGGCTCGCGCCCCGCGATTTTATTCGCGGCGGAAACACGGCCCGTATCCAATTGCCCGTGCAGGCGCGTGGCGGGTTGGAAGGACAGCAGATGCAAGGGATGGCGCTTGGCTTCCTCAGCCCCCAGCCATTCGCGCGGCGCGATCCAGACCGGATGGCCCGGCGCGTCATCATAGCCGAAGCTCGCGATGGTTTCGCTGAACAGCTCCACCTTGCCGGAAGGTGTATCGAGCGGATTGTTTTCGGGGTCAGCGGCGAATTCGGCGAATTGAGTATATTCCTCACCGCGTGCGGGTGCATCGGCTTCCCAAAAACCCTTTTCCCAGAAGGTGTCGAAATCGGGCGTTTCCTGGCCCGCGCGCGCGCAATGCCGGCGCCAGGCTTCAAATAAATGGCGCAGCCAGGCTTCTTCATTGCGCTGTTCGGTGAAGCGTTCGCGGTAGCCCAATTCTTCCGCGATATCGGCCAGCATGTCGTGGTCATTGCGCGCCTGCCCGACCGGTTCGATGGCCTTGTGCATGGCGCGCAGGAACCGGTCCCGCCCACTGCTTGCGATATCATTACGCTCCAGCGTGGTGGTGGAGGGCAGCACAATATCGGCGTGGCGCGCCAGTGATGTCCACCAGGGTTCCTGCACGATGATGGTTTCCGCCTGCGCCCAGGCGCGCAGCATGCGGTTCAAATCCTGATGGTGATGAAACGGATTGCCGCCGGCCCACCAGATGATGCGCGTATCGGGGAATTGCAGCACGCGGCCGTTGAAGTGATGCTCGCCGCCCGGGTTTTCCAGCATTTCCGTGATGCGCGCGACCGGGATGAAGAAGCCTGTCGGGTTGGGCGTTGCCGGCATGGCGAAACTCGGCACTTCGCGCCGGGGCTGGCCCATGCCATTCACGCTGCCATAACCGAAAGCAACACCTTGGCCTGCCTTGCCGATCAGCCCGAGCATGGCGGCAAGCGCGGTCAGCATCCAATAGGGTTGTTCCCCATAATCCGCACGCTGCAAGGACCAGGTTGCGGTGAGCATCGCCGGCTGTGTGGCGATTTCCGCCGTCAGCGCGCGAATTGTCTCCGCCGGGATGGTGGTGATCGGTGCGGCCCATTCGGGCGTTTTCGCCACGCCATCGCTTTCGCCCGTGATATAAGCGCGAAGCTTGTCCCAGCCGACGCAATGGGTTGCGAGGAAGTTCTTATCCTCCCACCCGCGCGCCAGGATTTCACGGCCCATCGCCAGCAGCAGCGCGGTATCCGTGCCGGGGCGGATCGGGGTCCATTCCGCGCCGGCCCAATCCGGCACATCCGCCCGCGCGGGGGAGATTTGCAGAAAGCGCAAGCCTGCCGCGGCAGCGGCGCGCAAATTCATTTCATTGCTGTGCTGGCCCGCACCGCCCGAAGTGACATAGCCATTGCGAATAGGGAGCCCGCCCAGGCAGAGCATGACCTTGGAATAGCGCGTAATCGCCGCCCAATCCGTCACCTTGCCCAGAAGCACTTCATTGGTGCCGAGGATATGCGGCAGCAGCGCCTGCGCCGCCGCGTAGGAATAGGCATTGACCTGCCCCGTATAGCCGCCGCCCAGCCCCAGAAAGCGCTGCAATTGGCTGCGCGCATGGTGGAACCGCCCGGCTGAGGACCAGCCATAGGACCCGCCCATGATGGATTTAGGCCCGAAATCTGCGCGCACGCGGCGGGTTTCTTCCGCGACCAGCCGCACTGCCTTGTCCCAGGATACCGGCACAAAGGGATCACCCCCGCGCAACGCCCCGCGTCGACGGCCTTCCAGCCAGCCCTTGCGCACATAGGGGCGGTCTATCCGCGCCGCGCTATGCACCGCATCGGGCATGGCTTCGATGAGCGAACCGGGGAAAGGGTCCCTATGGAAGGGCTTCACCCCCACCAGCCGGCCATTTTCCACCACCGCGTCGAAGCTGCCCCAATGGGCCGCATGGGGTTTGATTTCGGTCATGTGATGCCTCCGTGGGCGTAATGTGGCGCGCAGCGGGGCTCAGGGCAACGCTTTCCTCTTGGGTCTTGGGCCAAGGCATGCCTTAATTGGGTTTCTGATCAGGTTCGAGGAAGCCAAAACATGACCCCGCCCCGCAATTCCAATGCCGTTCGCGACATTGCCAATGTGCTGCACCCCTATACCGACGCCAAGGCGCATCAGGTGAATGGCCCGCTGGTGATCAGCCGCGGCAAGGGCGTGCGGATTTTCGACGATCAGGGCAAGGAATATATCGAAGCCATGGCGGGGCTGTGGTGCACGTCACTCGGCTTTGACAATGAACGCCTGGTGCAGGCCGCGGCCAACCAGATGCGCAAGCTGCCCTTCTATCATTCCTTCACGGCCAAATCGCATGAGCCGATGATTGATCTGGCCGAGATGCTGATTGAGCGCGCGCCGGTGCCGATGAGCAAGGTGTTCTTCGCCAATTCCGGGTCTGAGGCGAATGACAGCGCGATCAAGATGATCTGGTACATGAATAACGCGATTGGCCGGCCTGAAAAGAAGAAGCTGATCGCGCGCCTGAAGGGCTATCACGGCATTACGCTGGCGGCGGCTTCCCTGACTGGCCTGCCCGCCAATCACAAGCTGTTCGATGCGCCGATTGCGGGTGGACGCTTCCATCATGTCGGCACGCCGCATCACTACCACGATGCGAAGCCGGGCGAATCGGAAGAAGATTTCGCGACACGCCTCGCGGAAGAATTGGACGCTTATATCATCAATGAAGGGCCGGAAACGGTGGCGGCCTTCTGGGCGGAACCGACCATGGGTGCGGGCGGCGTGATTGTGCCGCCGCGCACCTATTTCGAGAAAATCCAGGCCGTGCTGAAAAAGCATGATGTGCTGTTTGTGGCGGATGAGGTGATTTGCGGTTTTGGGCGCACCGGCAATTACTGGGGCTGCCAGACCTTCGGCATCACGCCCGATATCCTGGTTTGCGCCAAGGCGCTGTCTTCATCCTATCTGCCGATCTCGGCCGTCATGGTGAATGAACGGGTATTCCAGGGCATTGCGGAGGGGTCTTCCGCGGTTGGCACTTGGGGTCATGGCTTTACCTATTCCGGGCATCCGGTGGCCGCGGCGGTCGCGATTGAGACGCTGAAAATCTATGATGAGATTGACCTGATCGGGCATGTGAAATCCGTGGGCCCACATCTGCAAGGCGAATTGCAACGCCGCTTCGCCAATCACCCGATGGTGGGTGAGGTGCGCGGCGTTGGCATGGTGGGCGCGATTGAATTGGTGGAAGACAAGGCCACCCGGAAAAACTTCGACCCCGCACGCAAGATTGGGCCACGTTTGGTGAAGCATGGCGAAGAACAGGGCGTGATCCTGCGCGCCATGATGAATGACAGCATCGGCTTTTCCCCACCGCTGGTCATCACCAAGGATGAGGTGACGGAAATGCTGGACCGTGTGGAGCGTTCGCTTGATGCGCTTTCGGTGGAATTGCGGCGGGAGAGTATTGCGGCGGTGTGAAGCAATCGCACTGCGTTTGTAGGGAAGCCCCGGTGCCGGAGCATTTTCAAGCCAAGTGAAAACACTTGGCGACTCGGAAAATGCGACCAAACAAAAACCTAAGCGCCGGGGTTTTTCATTCGTGTTATCGCGTTACTGCGCGACCCCTTACGCCTGTTCTGGTAACGTAATTTCCAACCAGCCGCGCGCATCCATCCGCGCGGCGTCGCCCGGCAGCAGCAAAACGGTTGTGGTATCGCTCTCCACAATTGCTGGCCCCGCTACAGCTTGATCCGCGCCAAGTGCGGCGAAATCATAGACCGGCACCTCGGCCGCGCCACCTTCCAGCATGATGCGGCGCGCGCCACGCGGCGCCACCATGGCGCTGTCTGCCTTGCCCACCGGGGCTGGCATCGGCGGCAAGCGGCCAATCACCGCAAGCCTGGCATTCACCAGCACAACTTCTTCCTGCCGTAGCGCATAGGTGAACAGCGCCTCATGCCGCGCGTGAAAAGCATCACGCAGCCTATCGGCAAGCCCTGCCCCTTCCCAGGCCACATGATCCAAAGGCACGGCGATATCAAAAACCTGTTCGCCATAACGCATATCCGCAGCGCGGCGCGTTTCCACCGCGCCGCCAAACCAGCTTGCAACCCTCGCGCGGCCTTCTGCTTCCAAGGCGGCCCATATGCTGCGCAGAGAAGCATCATCCGGCACGCCGCCCGTGTTCAATTCGCTGCGCGCCATCTCGTACCGCAAATCGGTGTGCAGCATGCCCCAGGCAGAAAGCCCGGCGGCGAAGAAGGGCACGGCCACGCGCTTCATGCTGAGTTCGCGCGCCACCGCGCTGGCATGCAGCCCCGCCGCACCGCCGAAAGCGAGCAAGCAGAAATCGCGCGGATCAACGCCACGCCGCACGGTTGCCACGCGAATTCCATCCGCCATGCGGATATTCGCCAAGCGATGCACGCCCGCCGCTGCCGCCATGGCATCAAGCCCAAGCTTGGCGCCGAGGTTTGCAAAAGCGCGCTCTGCCGCCGCCATATCCAGCTTGCGCTTGCCGCCTAGGAAATTCGCGGCATCCAGATAACCCAGCACCAAATTGGCATCTGTCACCGCCGGTTCCGTGCCACCCTGCCCATAGGCCGCCGGCCCCGGCACCGCACCCGCGCTGCGCGGGCCCACCTGCAACGTACCGCCCGCGCCGACATGGCCGATGGAACCACCACCCGCGCCAAGCGTCACGATATCCAGGCTTTCCAGCGCAATGCGTTCGCCGGCGACATCGCGCCCGCGACCCAGCGCGGCATCGCCTTCCTGAATCAACGCAATATCGGTGGAGGTCCCGCCGACATCAAAGGTAATCAGATCCTGCCCGAGGCCGCGTTCCGCCAAGGCAACGCCCGCCGCAACACCGCCCGCCGGGCCGGATAGCGCCGTGCCCGCTGCCAAGCGCGCCGCTTCTTCGACCGGCGCCACACCACCATGGGAGAGGATCACGAAAACCGGCCCGCCATAACCCGCCTGTTCCAGCCGCCCGCGCAGCCGCGCCAGATAGCGGGACACAATCGGCCCCACATAGGCATTCACCGCTGCCGTCGAAAACCGCTCAAATTCCTTGATCTGAGGCAGTACTTCCGCCGAGGTGGTGATGAAAACCCCAGGCAAAGCTGCGCGTAATGCGTCAGCGGCGGCGTTTTCATGCCGCGCATCGCGCCAGGAATGGAGGAAACATACCGCGACCGCTTCCACCTTTTCCGCGCGCAATTGTTCAATCGCGGCATTGAGGGAGGCGTGATCCAACGGCACTTCCACATGCCCATCCGGACGCAGCCTTTCGCGCACCGCAAGCCGCAAGCGGCGCGGCACCAGCGCGGGTGCGGCGGGCAGGCGCATATTGTAGCGTTCGGGCTTCAGTCCTTCGCGCATTTCAATCACATCGCGATGCCCCTCTGTGGTGAGCATCGCAATCTTCGCCCCCTTGCGTTCCAACAACGCATTGGTGGCAACCGTGGTGCCATGGACGATGCGCTCTGTCTGGCGCAGCAGATCAGCGAGCGTCACGCCAAGGGTTTCGGCTAGAACAACAAGCCCAGCGACCACCCCTTCGGATTGATCGGCCGGCGTACTGGCCGCCTTGGCAAGGGTTGTGGTGCCATCAGCGGCGACACAGACCACATCGGTGAAAGTGCCGCCGACATCAACGCCGATACGGTAGGTCATACCAAACCCTCCGCCGCATCAGCTGCACGCGCAGCGGGATCACGTTTGTCGGGTGGCCCCCAACCACCGCCACCGCCGGAAAGCACATGCAATTGATCGCCGGGTGCCAGCGGAATGCCGACTTCCTTGGTACGCAAATCCCGCGATGTGCCATCGACACGTTCCAGCCGATAATGATGCGGCAGGCCATCCTTGCCACCCAGCATCCCCGCCGCGCCATAGCGCACACCATCGCCGGCGGTATTCGCCACTGATGGACCATCAGTTTCCAGCTTCAGCAGCAAATCGCCGCCAAGCCCGCCGCGATACGTGCCATCACCCGCGCTGCCGGGGCGGAATTCATGTCGTGCAAAATAGAGCGGGAAACGCGCTTCCGCCATTTCCACACTGCCGAATTTCAAACCACCCGCGGAATGCCATTCGCCGGCAGTGGACCAACCATCACCGCCCGAGGAACCGCCGCCGCCCGGCCGCGCATGGAACATGTGCCAAACAAAAAAGCGCCCTGGCCGGCGTGGGTCTTTCCCTTTGATTGCCACGCGAAAACGCCGCCCCCAGCCGCCCATGGCGCGATCCGGGCAGGCGTTTGCCAAAGCTTTGACCACCGCCTCCACAATCTCATTCGAACAATGCGATGTGCACATGGTCACAGGCGCGCCTTCAGCGGCCCATACCACGGTGCCTTCGCGCGCCTTGATGGTGAGCGGCCGGAAGCAGCCATCATTCTTCGCCACTTCCGGATCGAGCAGGAAGGCCAGCGCCATGCGCACCGCACTCGCCATATTGGGATAGGATGAATTGACGAAGCCTGGTGTTTGCGGCGCGCTTTCCGTGAGGTCCACGGTCAGATGATCGCCCTGTTTCGTGACGCGCGCACGAATGGCGATATCCTTGCCGCCAAAGCCATCATCATCCAGAAACGCCTCACCCAACCAGGTGCCATCCGCCCAGGTGGAAATGATGCGCCGCGTATGCGCTTCCGCCAGCGCCAGAATCGCATCCACCGCGGCAACGGTGGTATCAGCGCCATAGCGCGCCAGCAGTGACAGCAGGCGCTTTTCACCAAGATGCGCGGCGCCGATCATCGCCATCAGATCACCGCGTACATCGCGCGCAAGGCGCGTATTGGTGATGATCATGCGGACAAGGTCTTCGCGCGGCAGGCGCCCTTGGCCGAGCAAGATGGGTGGCACGCGCAACCCTTCCTGCCAAATCTCGGTAGCACCCGGATTATAGCCGCCATGGGTCGCGCCACCGATATCCGTGTGGTGCGCGCGCACGACCGACCAGAATACCAAGCGCCCTTCGGCAAAGACCGGCACAATGGCGGTCAGGTCCGGCAAATGTGACCCGCCATGATAGGGGTCGTTCAACAAATAAATATCGCCTTCCTGTACGCTATCGCCAAAGGCATCGCGCACCGCCTGCACGGCGAAGGGCATGGCGCCGACATGCACCGGGATGTGATCCGCCTGCGCCACCAGCCGCGCTTCGGCGTCACAAAGTGCGATGGAGAAATCGCGGGATGAGTTCAGGATTTGCGAATAGGCGGTGCGCAGCATCGCCTCCCCCATTTCCTCCACAATGGCGCGGAAACGGTTATCGAGGACCGAGAGCGTGACGGGATCAGGGGCGGTTTTCATGGGGTGAAGGCTTCCCCCGATACCCCGCCGCGTCAAGGCTTCGCAGCGGGGCAAAACAGGGCCATGATCACGGCAACCAATGCAGGAGGAAACCATGGCCGTTCATGTCGCCACACCCGACCTCAAAATCCTGGCCGAGGGGCTGCGCTTCCCCGAAGGCCCCGTTGCCATGCCGGATGGGTCTGTGGCGCTGGTGGAAATTGAGGCGCGGCGCATCACCAAAGTAGCGCCCAATGGGACGAAAACCACGATCGCCACCGTGGAAGGTGCGCCGAATGGCTTGGCGCTGGGGCCGAATGGCAGTTTCTATGTTTGCAATAATGGCGGCTTCACTTGGCATGAGGAACCCGGGATTTTGCGCCCGAGTGGCCAGTCGCCGGATTATTCCGGTGGGCGGATTGAAAAGATTGATGGAAAAACGGGCAAGGTCGAGGCGCTGATCCGGGTTTGCGATGGGCGGCCTTTGCGTGGCCCGAATGATTTGATGTTCGATGGCAAGGGCGGCTTTTGGTTTTCTGATCTCGGCAAGGTGCGCGCGCGCGATCGGGACCATGGCGGCGCCTATTGGGCATCGGAAGATGGATCGCGTGTGGTCGAAGCGGCCTTCCCGATCTTTGGCGGCGCCAATGGCATTGGCGTGAGCCCTGATGGTAAGACGCTTTATGTGGCAGAGACCGAAACGGGCCGGCTTTGGGCCTGGGATATTGAAGGCCCCGGCAAGTTGAAGAAGGAGCCCTGGCCATCAAGCGCGGGCGGGCGCGTTTTGTGCCAATTCCCTGGTTATCGGCGGTTGGACAGCATCGCGATTGCGGCATCGGGCAATATCATTGTGGCGACACTGGTGGCGGGGGAAATCACCACCGTGTCACCTTCGGGCGAAATTCTCCGCACTGTGAAAATGCCCGAACGCATGCCGACCAATATCTGCTTTGGCGGGCCGGATATGCGCACGGCCTATATTACGCTTTCCAACACTGGGAAGTTGGTCGCGATGCAATGGGATGAGCCAGGGCTAAGACTTCCCCATAATTAATTTTGTGTTGCGGATCGTGACCGATCCGCCCTTAATGCCATGCGTTTGATCGCATTTTCCGAGCCGCCAAGCGATTCAGCTTGGCTTGAAAATGCTCCAGCGCCGGCGCGCGCCTCCGCGCGCTTGGCTTCGCCGCATAAGCGGCGTCGCCCATTCGGGCTCGCGCCCGCCTTCGGCGGGCGTTTTTCGGATGCGATAGTCTTTTAAACGCTCACTTACCCCAATTCGGCCAGCACATCGGCGGTATGCTGGCCAAGCGCCGGGGCTTCCGCCACAAAATGGCCAAGCCCCGGCAACATCGGCAGAGGCACCGCGCCCAATTGCGGCTGCGGAATGCGTGCGGCGGCGCCATAGGCGACAACATGCTCATTCGCCAGCCAATCAAGCGGCGTATTGACGCGATCCGCCAGCAGCCTTTCACCCTGTAAGATTGTCACCCATTCCGCAACGGGCTTCTTCAGGAAGGCAGCGCGGATAATGGCGTAAAGCGCATCCCTATTCTGCCAGCGCAAATCAAAATTCAGAAAGCGCGGATCGGCGGCGATATCAGCAATGCCCAGCGCACCGCACAGCTTCGGCCATTCCGCTTCACGCACCAGCGTAATCATCACCCAGCCGCCATCGGCCGCGCGATAGGCGCCCGCCGGCGCATTGGGCGGTGCGGCCG
>JBIIGZ010000139.1:0-9361 GCA_044236185.1 Roseomonas sp.
TTCGACCTCCGCGGATCAGGCGCTACTCCACATTCTCCGGCTCACGCTCCGCATCCCGATCCTCTTCGGGCTTGGGTAGCGCAGGCGGGGTGGCTTCCTGGCAATCGAAGGTCAGCGCACCGTCACGCAGTCCAACCTTCACCGATCCACCCTTGGCGAGCTTGCCGAACAGCAATTCCTCAGCCAGCGGCTTTTTCACATATTCCTGAATGACGCGCGCCAAGGGCCGCGCGCCATACAGCGGATCATAGCCACGTTCCGAAAGCCATTCCTTGGCGGCCGAGGAAAGTTCGATCGTCACATTCCGGTCAGCAAGCTGAGCTTCCAACTGCATGACGAATTTCTCGACAACCTGCGCCACAATCTCCGGCGACAGGCCAGCAAAGGTCACCACAGCATCCAGGCGGTTGCGGAATTCAGGGGTGAACATCCGCTTGATCGCTTCCTCATCCTCACCCACGCGGGCGGCGCGCTCAAACCCAATCGCGGGTTTCGCCATATCGGAAGCGCCGGCATTGGTGGTCATGATCAGGATCACATTGCGGAAATCCACGTTCTTGCCGTTGTGGTCCGTAAGCTTCCCGTGATCCATCACCTGCAACAGGATATTGTACAAATCCTGATGCGCCTTTTCGATTTCATCCAGTAGCAGAACCGCATGCGGGTGCTGATCAATCGCATCCGTCAAAAGCCCGCCCTGATCAAAGCCGACATAGCCAGGCGGCGCGCCAATCAAACGCGACACACTATGGCGTTCCATATATTCGGACATGTCGAAGCGGATCAGTTCAATGCCAAGCGTCTTCGCCAATTGCTTGGCAACTTCCGTCTTGCCCACACCCGTGGGGCCAGAGAACAAATAATTCCCGATCGGCTTTTCCGGATCGCGCAGACCAGCGCGTGACAGCTTGATGGCGCTGGCAAGCGCTTCAATCGCCTTGTCCTGGCCAAACACCATCGCCTTCAGATCGCGTTCCAGATTCTTGAGCGTTTCCCGGTCATCGGTCGAAACCGATTTCGGCGGGATGCGCGCGATCTTGGCAACAATGTCTTCCACATCCTTCAGCGTCACGGTCTTGCGGCGCTTGTTCTCAGGCAGCAGCATGCGCGATGCGCCGACCTCATCAATCACGTCAATCGCCTTGTCGGGCAGCTTGCGGTCATGGATGTATTTCGCGGAAAGCTCCACCGCCGCGCGGATCGCTTCCGGCGTGTAGCGAACCTTGTGGTGCTTTTCGTAATTGGTCTTGAGGCCCTGCAGGATCTTCACCGCATCTTCCAGCGTGGGCTCATTCACATCAATCTTCTGGAAGCGCCGCACCAGGGCGCGGTCCTTCTCAAAATGCGTGCGATATTCCTTATAGGTTGTGGACCCGATGCAGCGGATGGTGCCCTGCGCCAAGGCGGGCTTCAGCAGGTTCGATGCATCCATCGCCCCGCCTGATGTTGCACCGGCACCAATCACGGTATGGATTTCATCAATGAACAGCACGGAACCGGGCTGCGCTTCCAATTCGGAAACCACCGCCTTCAGGCGTTCTTCGAAATCACCACGATAGCGCGTGCCGGCCAAAAGGCTGCCCATATCCAGCGCATAGATGGTGGATTTCGCCAGCACTTCCGGCACATCCCCCTCCACAATGCGCTTCGCAAGCCCTTCCGCAATCGCGGTTTTGCCCACGCCCGGATCGCCGACATAAAGCGGGTTGTTCTTGGTGCGGCGGCAAAGGATTTGGATGGTGCGCTCAATTTCCTGATCACGGCCAATCAGCGGGTCAATCTTACCCTGTTCGGCCTTCTTGTTCAGGTTCACGCAGTAATTCGCCAGCGCATCCTGGCCACGCGGCGCGCCGCGGCCCTTTTCTTCGCGATCCTGTCCTGGCTCCTCATTGCCCGCGCCATCGCCCTTCGCCGCACGGGGCTGCGAACGCCCGGGTGCCTTGGCGATGCCATGGCTGATGAAATTCACCGCATCAAGGCGCGTCATGTCCTGCAGTTGCAGGAAGTACACCGCATGGGATTCGCGTTCTGAGAATAGTGCCACCAGCACATTGGCGCCGGTCACTTCATCGCGGCCAGAGGATTGCACATGGATGGCGGCGCGTTGCACCACGCGCTGGAAGCCCGCCGTTGGCTTCGGATCACCACCGCGTTCCGTCACCAGGCCAGCCAAATCCTTGTCCAGAAATTCGGTCAGGTCGCGCTTCAGTTTTTCAACATCCACGCCGCAGGCGCGGAGCACACCCGTTGCATCGGCGTCATCGCCCAAGGCGAGCAATAGATGTTCCAGGGTGGCGTATTCATGCCGGCGCTCACCAGCCAGGCCCAGGGCGCGATGCAGCGTCTGCTCTAAATTACGGGACAACATGATCAACGACGCTCCATCTTAGCCCGAAGCCCCGGCGTTGCGGGGCCCAAGGCCGATTGTGACTTTCAATGTAGGCGCCCTCCTGGGATTCTTCGACCCCCTGCTTCAGTCCTTCTCGATGGTGCATTGTAGCGGATGCTGGTTCTGGCGCGCCAGATCCATCACCTGCGTTACTTTGGTTTCTGCGATTTCATAAGTGAAGACACCGCAGACCCCGACACCACGGCGATGCACATGTAGCATGATGCGCGTCGCCTCCTCTCGATTCTTCTGGAAAAACCTCTCCAATACGTGAACGACGAATTCCATCGGCGTGTAATCATCGTTCAGCATCAGTACCTTGTACATGGCGGGCTTCTTGGTGCGCGGGCGCGCCTTCACGACGATGCCCGTCTGAGGCCCTTCACCACCACCTTGCCCGTCATTCGGGCGCTTATCCTGATCGCTCATGCTCTCGGTTCGGTCTTTCCGGGCGCAGACTACCACGCTGCGCTACCTATAGGATATGGAGCGAAATGCCCAAGGTGAAGCCCTGATGACATTAAAGGCGCAATTCTTTTGCGAATATGCCGGCCCATTCAAGGCAAAAAAATAGCGTGACCCATTGATATGGATCACGCCATGTGCCGGCTACCCCCGTTGGGGAGGAGGAGGGGGGTGGGAGCAGCCAAGCCAGAACGGGGTCGATGCCCCGCCCGATGATTATGCCGCCAGCGGCTTCGCCAGCTTTTCCATCGCCACGGTGAAACGCGCATTCACCGGCGCAAAGGCGCTTTCGGCGAGCTTCACGGAAGCTTCCTGAAGCTTGGTGCCTTCGGCAACCATCTTCTCCAGCGCGGCCTTGGCCAGCTTCGCCTGCAGCTCTGCGGCTTCATTCACGCTCTTCACGCCGGACAGCGCCTTCGCACCTTCCAGGGCGTGGTCGGTCAGGCCTTGCGCCAGCGCCATATACTGGCGGGCGAGGTCCTGAGAGCCCGAGGCCCAGGTCTGGGCAGCCTTGGTGAAGGCCTCCACATTGCCGCGGCCGAAATCAGCGGCTTCTTCCGCCGCCTTGAAGATGCTTTCGGCACCCTTGGTCATCTGATCCATGTTCTTCTCCATTGCGACGCGGGCCTGCGCCGCGCCATCATTCATCACTTTTTGAGCTTGCGCCGCGGTTTCTTCCGCCACCTTGCTCACAACCTGGCTCTTGCTTTGCGCCATGATCTCAACCCTTTCCTTGCCTGTCCGGGGCACAGCGACCCGGTCTTTGCGAACCGGCCGAGAGGGCCGGGAAGATTTGCTGCGCTGCAACATGGCTAGTTTCTACGCTTGCGCCGGAGCGCATTGCAAGCATTTTTTTGCACTGCACAAAAATAGTTGAAGGGCATTTTGGCGCGAGAGGTGCAGGCTTTTCGGGTGACGACTCAAGGGTCTTTGTTAACCCTCTGAGGAAACGTGGATTTTGCGGATTTTTTACTGGACGCAATACGCCTGACCCGCTATAAGTTCGGGAGGGGAATTCAGGTCTTGGGTCTCAAAGCCTGGGGCCATCAGGGGGTTTTTGCGGGATGAAGACTCGCCGCCAAGGCTTGGGGAGCCTTGCCGTTCGATTCGCCGGGCTGTTCTTCGCGGCGGCGCTCGTGGCTCTGCCCGGGCGCGGGGCTGAGGCGCAGATCGGCAGCGCGCGCTATTCCGCCATTGTGATGGAAGCCCGCACCGGGACCATCCTGATTGACGCCGGCGCAGATGAACCGCGCTACCCGGCATCGCTCACCAAAATGATGACGCTTTATATGGTGTTTGAAGCGCTGCGCGATGGCCGCACGCAACTCAATAGCCGCGTGGTCATGAGCGAGGATGCCGCATCCAAGCCGCCCTCCAAGCTTGGGATTCCACCTGGGGGTGGGCTCACGGTGGAACAGGCGATTCTCGCGCTGGTGACCAAAAGCGCCAATGATGTCGCGGCGGCGGTGGGTGAGCATATTGGCGGCACCGAAGAACGCTTCGCGCAAATGATGACCATGCGCGCGCGCAGCCTTGGCATGACGCAAACGCGCTTTCGCAATGCCTCTGGCTTGCCGGATTGGGAACAGGTGACAACAGCGCGGGATATGGCGACGCTGGGTCGGCGCCTGTTCACCGATTTCCCCAATCGCTACCATTATTTTGGCACGGTGCATTTCGCCTGGGGCCGGGCGCAAATCCGCAACCATAACCGCATGCTGGGCGATTATGATGGCGCGGATGGCATCAAAACCGGCTTCATCAATGCCTCCGGCTTCAATATCGTCACCTCAGCGCAGCGCGATGGCGTGCGGCTGGTGGGCGCCACTTTCGGGGGTTCTTCCTGGGTGGAGCGTGACCGGCATATGGGCGCGCTGCTCGATCAGGGGTTTTCGCGTATGGGGGTGGCACCCCGCGCGCCCTCTTCGGTAATGGCCGCTGCGGCTGCGCCAGCGCCACGCCGCAATGTTCCCGCGGCACAGCCCGTGGCGCAAGGCAATGCGCGGGCATCGCAGGGCAACGCACGGATGCCGCAGGTTGCCTCTGCGCAACGCCCTGCGCCGCGGCAGCAAGTCACGAGCGCGTCCAATCGGCAAAACATGGCGCCGGTCGCCTATCGACAGACGCCAACACCGCCGCGCCCGGCGGCACGCCCAGTGCAGCGCGTGGAACAGGGCAGCGCCACAAGCAATGCGGCACGGCCAAATACGCAACGTTCCAGCGCTCAAAGCCAACAATTGCGTGCGCCACCGCGCCCGGCGCAACGGTAAATCAGTCGCGCCAGGAAAGCCCGGCGCGACGCATCCGCGTGCGCACATAAGCAAGCCAGATAACTTGCAGGCCAAGTGCTGGGACCAAGACCAAGGGCTTGATGGCGGGTTCAAGCTCCATGAACACCAAGGCAAGCACGCCATGCGCCAGCACAAAACCCCAATGCACGGCAGCTATCTGCCGCACGCCAAGCCCGCTGCGCTGCGCCATCTGATACAAATGCGTCCGATGCGCGGCGGTAATATTCAGCCCCATGACGGCGCGCCTGGCCAGCGTAAAGGCCGCGTCGAAAAACAGGCCGAATAACAGCAGGGGCACCAACATGAAGGTGACCTCGGCGGCATCGAAGCGTGCCGCCGCGACCGCCAGGATCGCCACCATGAAGCCCAGGAATTGGCTGCCGACATCGCCCATGAAAATCCGCGCCGGGTGCAGATTGAAGGGCAGAAAGCCAAGCAATCCGGCCGCCAGCATCAGGGACGCCAGATAGACAAACCACCCACCCTCATGTTCCGCAATGGCGCAAAGGATCAGCAGTGCCAGGAAAACAGCCCCGCCCACCAGCCCATCCAGCCCATCCATGAAATTCACCGCATTGGTGCAGCCCAGGATCCAAAACAGCGTCAGCAGCGGCCCGATTGCGCCAAGCTGCACAATGCCAAAGCCCGGCACCGCGATCCGCTGCAATTCAAGCCCGCTGCCAATTGCAATCAAAGCGGCCATCGCCTGTGCCGCCAGCTTCAGCGCAAAGCGCAAATCCCGCGCATCATCCCAAAGCGATACCGCCGCAATCGCCAGCGCCGCCCCAATCACACCCAGGAATTGCGGCCCGGGCAAGCGCGCATATTCCGCCTGCCAATACAAAATCCCCATGCCCAGCGTGAAAGCCACCACAATGCCAAGCCCGCCACCGCGCGGCGTGGGCCGGCTATGGCTGGATCTGGCATTGGGGTGATCCAGGATCGGATAGGCGATCATCAGCCGCACAATGATGGCCGAGACCAGCGCCAGGCCAAGGGCGACCGCCAAATGGGTCAGGAAAGCGTGAAGCGTCATCTTGCCCCCGCTATCGCCCGGCGCAGCACCGGGCGCAACCGGAGAACCGGGTTACCGCCGTTGCAGGATTTCCGGATTGACCATCATGGCCGGATCGGGCGCGCCATCCAGGGCAGCCAGGATATTGCGTGCGGCCGCTTCGGCCATGCGGGCCGTGCCTTCTTCCGTGCTGGCCGCGGAATGCGGGCTGATGATGACATTGGGCATGCTGAACAGCGGATTGCCTTGCGTCGCGGGTTCCACTTCCAGCACATCCGTCCCAAAGCCCATCAGCCGGCCGGATTGCAGCGCGGCCACCACCGCTTCCTGCTTCACGATCGGGCCGCGCGCCGTATTCACCAGAATGGCGCCGGGCTTGAGCGCCGCGAAGGCCGCCTCATCCATCAAATGCCGCGTTTCGGGCATCAAGGGGCAATGCAGCGTCACCACATCGGCCTCTGCCAGGGCCTTTTTCAAATCCCGCGCCGGGACATGCCCGTCAGAGGCGATGCGCGCCGGATGATAGAGCGGGTCATGCACCATGACCTTCATGTGAAAGGCCCGCGCATAGGCCGCAACGCGAGAGCCAATCCGCCCATAGCCCACCACGAGCGCGGTCTTGCCGGCCAGATCCACCATGCGCGGCCCATCCTTGGGCCACCAGCCGCCTTGCTTGATATGCGCATCCGAATCGACCGCGCGGCGTGCCACGGCCAGCATCAGCATCATGGCGTGTTCGGCGACCGAAAGATCATTGGTGCCATTCACCACCATCACGGCAATGCCGCGTTCCGTGCAGGCGGGAATATCCACCGTGTCAAAGCCAACCCCAATGCGTGACACCGCGCGCAAGCGCGGCGCGGCGGCGAGTGCCGCCTTGTCCACCCGTTCCAGCCAGGCCACCAGGCCATCCGCATTGGCCAAGGCCGCATGCAAAGCGGGCGCTGGCGGGTCGAACATTTCGATGGTTTCAACATCAGGCCGCGCAGCCAGCACCGCAGCACCTGCGGGATGCAAGGGCCGGCCTAGGATAATGCGATAGGGCATCAGTTCAGCTTCTCGATCTTGTTGACTTCAACAACCTCGCGCCAGCGGGCGATTTCGCTCCGCACATGGGCGGCGAAACGCTCAGGCGGGCCGCCTTCGGGGCGCACGCCAAGATCGGCGAATTTGCGGCGCACTTCGGGATCGGCAATCGCCTCATTCAACAGGCGGCTGAGACCAGCAATCACCGCATCGGGCGTGCCGCGCGGGGCCATGAAGCCGAACCAGGGCTCAACCACGATATTGGGAATGCCAGCTTCGGCGAAGGTCGGCACATCGGGCAGGGAAGGGTCACGTTCCCGCCCCGTTACGGCCAGCGCGCGGATTTGCCCAGCGCGAATGGCTTGTATCTTGGTTGGGATGTTTTCCATCATTACCTGCACTTGCCCCGCGAGCAGCGCCTGCAAGGCGGGCGCGCCGCCGCGGAAGGGCACATGCACCAGCGTCAGGCCAAGCCGGCCATTCAGCAATTCCGGGATCAGGTGATTGGAAGACCCAAAGCCGGAGGAACCGTAATTCACGCGACCCGGATTGGCTTTTACCCAGGCGATGAATTCTTGCAGGTTTTGTGCCGGCACGCTGTTATTCACCGCCACCGCATTCATCACACTGCCGGACCAGAAAACCGGGATCAGGTCACGTTCAATATCATAGGGCATACGGGCATAAATCGCCGGGTTGATGGCGCAATTGCCGATGGTGCAGGCGCCAAGCGTATAGCCATCCGGCGCGCTTTTCGCCGCCGCATCCATGCCGATATTGCCATTGGCGCCGGAGCGATTTTCCACCACCCAAGGATGCGGCGCGCTGCGGCTGACGCGATCGGCCAGGATGCGCCCAACCAGGTCCGTGGAGCCCCCAGGTGGGAAAGGCAGAATAATCCGCACCGGGCGTTCAGGCACCCAGCCTTGCGCGAACGCAATCCCAGGAAGGCAAAGGGCGAAAAGGGTCAGGGCAATCCGGCGCAGCATGGAACCTCCTTGATATTGGGCCTTGAGGGGCCGTTAGGGTGAGTATCCGGCGTTATCACGCGGGCTTCAAGCGCCCGAGCCCGATGTTTTCGGGGTGGCGCCGACGCAGGGTCTTGTCGGTAAGGGCTACCCTGCCCCATGACAGTGCAGACCATGACCCCACCCGCCCCCCTGCACCGGCCAAGCGCCAGCATTCCCTTCTCGGCCCTTGGCCGCATCGCGCCGCATCTTTGGCCAGTGGGCGAGCCCATGCTGCGGCTGCGGGTGGTAGGTGCGCTGCTGTTGCTGGCCGCTGCCAAGGCCGCGAATGTGCTGGTGCCCATCGCCTATGCCCGCGCGGTGGATGCACTCGCGCCGCAATCGGGCGCTGGTGCGGTAGTTGCCGTGCCGATTGCGCTGCTGGTGGGCTACGGCTTGCTCCGTGTCATGGCCTCGGCGCTTGGGGAATTGCGCAATGCCGTGTTTTCCAAGGTGCAGGCGCGCGCTGGCCGCCGCGTTGCCCTGGACGTGTTTCGCCATTTGCACGCCCTTTCCATGCGCTTTCACATGGACCGCGCGACCGGCGGGCTCTCGCGCGTGATTGAAAGGGGTGTGCGCGGCATCGCGACATCGCTCAATTTTCTGCTGTTCAACATCATCCCGACGATTGTCGAGATCCTGTTCGTCTCGGTCATTCTCTGGTGGATGTTCGCGGCGTCCTTTGCGCTGACCATGCTTGGCACCATCATCGCCTATGTCGCCTTCACGCTGATTTTCACCAATTGGCGGCTGCGCTTTCGCCGCCAGATGAACCAGACGGATGAGGAAGCGAATACCAAGGCGGTGGACAGCCTGCTGAACTACGAAACCGTCAAGTATTTCGGCAATGAGGCTCATGAATCGCGGCGCTATGATGAAAGCATGACGCGCTACGAAAGCGCCTATGTCAAAAGCGAAACCACGCTGAATATGCTGAATGCCGGCCAGGCCACCATCATGGCGGTCGGGCTTACCATCACCATGCTGCTGGCAGGCCGTGGCATTGCCGATGGCAGCATGAGCATTGGCGATCTGGTGATGGTGAATACCTATCTGATCCAGCTTTATCAGCCTTTGAACATCCTTGGCTTCGCCTATCGCGAAATCAAGCAGGGGCTGACGGATATGGAGCAGATGTTCGCACTGCTCGATGTGCCGGCCGAAGTGC
>JBIIGZ010000276.1:0-2873 GCA_044236185.1 Roseomonas sp.
CGTGCAGCGCGCGGTTGGGTGATTCCTCGGTCATGGCGAAAGCTTAATCTGGAAAGCGCCGCGCGGGAAAGGGGCGTTATTTCACTTCCTCGGCTGGCCCCACGCCCCAGATATCTGCGCGCTTGATATAGCCCCGGAATTCGCCAATTTGCGCTTCACACCAGGGGTTATTGGTCTCACAGGCGCGAAGCCTTCCCACCACCCCGGGGCGCAGCCGCGCGACAGGCTGGGCCTGGTCCTCTGCCCGGCGGCGGAGCATGACCTCAGACCCCGGCGCACCGCGCACGATGAAGGAACGCCGACCCATCAGGGTTGATTGGTGCACCCAGCCTTCGGTGCCTTCCGGGTCGCGGATGCGGCGCCAGAGTTCGAATTCGCGCACAATTTCCACCGGCAATTCGCGGCGCTGATAGGTCCATTCAATGGGGAAGCGGGTGCCAGGCCCGCTCCGCATATTCACCTCATCCGATCGGAGTGCTGCAAAGCGCGGCAGCGGCAGGCCGGTGACGGAACCGGTGGCGGGGGCGCGTTCCGCCGGCGGCGCGGGCGGCGGGGCGGGCTCGGGCGGTTTGGCAGCGCCTGCGGTGGCAGCGGCGCCGGCAGCCACACCCGCCGCAGCCCCGGCAGCAGCGCGATTGCCCTGCCCTGCCTGCGGCTGGCTAGCGGGGCGCTGTTGCTGGCCTGCCTGGCGCTGTTGCTGCTGCCCAGCGGGACGCCGCTGAGGCTGGCCTTGGGCGTTGCGCTGCGTCGCTTGCGGCCTTGCGGGCGGATTGACCACCGGCGGGCGCGCTTCAGGCCGCTGCGCCGTTGCGGGTGCAGCCTGACGCGGAGGCGGCACATTCTGCGCACCACCCAGGCTCGATTGGCCAAAGGCCGGCGCCCCCAGCAACAGGATGCTCAGAATCGGCAAAAGATGGCGAAAACGCATAACACCATCTCTTCCGCTGCCTGGGGCCAAGGTCAAGCTTTAGTTATGGCCGGGGCAATGCCGCACCGACCAATAGGCAAGCACGCGCTCCAACCGTTAATCCCGCCCTTCTTCCACCGCATGGCAGGCCACCATCGCATCACCCGCCGGCTTCAATTCCGGCCGTTCCGCCTTGCAGCGCGGCCTGGCCAGCGGGCAGCGCGGATGAAAGGCGCAGCCGGTGGGTGGGGTGATCGGGCTTGGCACCTCACCACCCACCGGAATGCGCGTCCGCCCGGTCATATCAAGGTCCGGGATCGCTTCCATCAGCGCGCGGGTGTAGGGATGACGCGGGCGGCGGAACAGGCTTTCCGCCGGCGCCAATTCCGCGATGCGGCCCAGATACATCACGCCGATCCGGTCACTCACCTGCCGCACTACGGCCAGGTTATGGCTGATGAACAAATAGGTCAGCCCCATGCGGGACTGCAATTCCTTCATCAGGTTCAGGATTTGCGCCTGCACCGAAACATCAAGCGCGGATGTCGGTTCATCGCAGACCAGAAATTCCGGATTGGACGACAAGGCACGTGCAATCGAAATGCGCTGGCGCTGACCGCCTGAGAATTCATGCGGGAATTTATGACCATCGAGCGGGGACAAGCCCACCTGCGTCAGCAATTCCGCCACGCGGGCTTCCTCCGCCGCGCGGTTGGGCAGCAGGCCAAAGGCGCGAATGGGCTCAGCCACAATATCCCGCACGCGCCAGCGCGGATTGAGCGAAGCATAGGGGTCCTGGAAGATCATCTGCATCCGCCGACGCTGATCGGATGCGGCGCGGGCTTCGGCCAAATCGCGCCCTTCGAACATAACCTGTCCCACACTTGGCCGATAAAGCCCAACAGCAAGTCGGGCCACCGTGGATTTGCCGCAGCCTGATTCACCCACCAGCGACAGGGTGGTGCCCTTGGGGACAGATAGGTTCACGCCATCGACGGCACGCAGGATGCGCTTGCCCTCACCTGCAATCAGGCGCTGCAAGGCAGGGCGGGAGACATCGAAATACCGCGCAGCATCGCGGAGTTCGAGCATGGGGGTCTCAGCCATGATGGGCGCCTTCCCCTGCCGCATAAAGCCAGCACGCGGCTTGCGTTGCCCCCGCCGGTAGCAAATCCGGCCTGTCTTGGCTGCATCGCGCGAAGGCCTTTGGGCAGCGCGGGTTATACGCACAGCCCTTGGGAATGGCGGAAAGCCGCGGCATGGCGCCATCAATCTGCGCAAGGCGTTCCACACGCCGATCCAATGGCGGGATGGAGCCCATGAGCCCCACCGTATAGGGGTGGCTTGCCTGCTTCACCACATTACGCACGGGCCCAATCTCCGCGATGCGCCCGGCATACATTACCGCGACACGATCAGCGGTCTCAGCAATGACGCCCATGTCATGCGTCACCAGCATCATCGCCGTGCCTTTCTCGCGCGCGAGCGACTTCAGTAGTGCAATGATCTGCGCCTGGATGGAAACATCCAAGGCCGTAGTCGGTTCATCCGCCACAATCAGGCGCGGCTCAGCACACAAGGCCAGCGCAATCACCACGCGCTGACGCATGCCGCCAGAGAATTCATGCGGATAGGAATCAATCCGCTGCGCCGCTGCCGGAATGCCAACCAGGTCAAGCCAGCCAATGGCGCGCTTGCGGGCCTCAGCCGGCGTGATCGGCAAATGGGTCGTCATGGTTTCGGCCAATTGCCGGCCGACTGTGTAGAGCGGGTTCAGCGTCGTCAGCGGGTCCTGGAAAATCGCGCCGATATCCTTGCCTCGGATGCGGCGCATATCCTCATAGCGCAGATTATCAATGCGCTTGCCATCAAGCCGGATTTCGCCGGCAGCAATGCGTCCGGGCGGTTCCAAAAGCCCAATGATCGCAGCCCCGGTCATGGATTTGCCGGCGCCAGATTCACCGAC
>JBIIGZ010000277.1:0-2869 GCA_044236185.1 Roseomonas sp.
GCGCGCGTTTTTGGTGGATAGGGGTTAAAAACGCAAAGGCGTCGCGCGCACCACCAAGGGCAGGTGCCGCACTTCGGCCAGCACCGCTTCCGGCATCGGACCATCCAGTCCAACCAGGCAGATCGCATCGCCCCCCGGTGCGGCGCGGCCCAGATGCAGTGTGCCGATATTGATGCCCGCTTCGGCCAACGCCGTGCCGAAACGCCCAATGAAGCCGGGCTTATCCTGATTGGTCACATAGAGCATATCCGGCGCGAAATCCGCTTCCACCGCAATGCCCTTAATCGCGACCAGACGCGGCTTGTTTTCCGCCAGTAGCGTGCCCGCGATGGAACGCTGCCCCTGATGGGTGGTGACGGTAATGGTGAGCAGGGTTTGATATTCGCCCCGCCGTTCCATGATGGTCTCCGCCACGTCAATGCCGCGTTCCTTCGCCAGCACCGGCGCATTCACCATATTCACCGCGCCCATTTGCGGCGTCAGCACACCGGCCAAAGCGGCGGCCGTCAGCGGGCGGCGATTAAGCTCTGCCGCATGGCCTTCATATTCAATGCGGATCGCCTTGATTGCATCATCCTGGCCGGCTGAGAGCTGCCCCGCCATGGAACCGAGCAAGCGCGCCAATTCCATATAGGGCTTGAGCCGCGGCGCTTCTTCCGCGGTCACGCTTGGCATATTGATGGCGTTGGAAACCGCGCCCGTCAGCAGGAAATCCGACATTTGTTCGGCAACTTGCAGGGCCACATTCTCCTGCGCCTCATTCGTCGCCGCACCCAGATGCGGGGTGCAGACAACATTCTCAAGCGTGAAAAGCGGGCTGTCGGTCGCGGGCTCGACCTCAAACACATCCAAGGCAGCGCCAGCCAAATGGCCGGATTGCAGGGCTTCGGCCAGCGCAACCTCATCCACCAATCCGCCACGCGCGCAATTGATCAGCCGTGCGCCCTTTTTCATGCGCGCGATATTCTCGCGCGAGAGGATATTGCGCGTCTGTTCTGTCATGGGCGCATGCAGCGTAATGAAATCGGCGCGCGCCAGCAATTCAGGGAGTTCCACCTTCTCCACGCCAATTTCAACGGCGCGTTTTTCCGAAAGGAAAGGATCGAAGGCAATCACCTTCATCTTCAGCCCATTGGCACGATCAGCGACAATGCCACCGATATTGCCGCAACCGATCAGGCCAAGGGTTTTGGCGAAAAGCTCCACCCCCATGAAGCGGTTCTTTTCCCATTTACCCGCCTTGGTGGAGGCTGAGGCTTCCGGTAATTGCCGCGCGAGCGCGAACATCATCGCAATCGCATGTTCGGCGGTGGTGATCGCATTGCCGAAGGGCGTATTCATCACAACAACGCCGCGCGCGGTGGCGCTGGTGACATCCACATTATCAACGCCAATGCCGGCGCGGCCCACCACCTTCAGGCGCGGCGCTGCTTCCAGCACTTCCCGCGTGACCTTGGTGGCGGAACGCACCGCAAGCCCATCATATTCGCCAATGATGGCGCGGAGTTCGGCGGGCGTCAGGCCGGTTTTGACATCGGCTTCAATGCCGCGCTCACGAAAAATCGCGACTGCGGCGGGGCTGAGTTTGTCGGAAATCAGAACGCGCGGCATGGTGCTTACGCCCCCGCCATTTCGGCCTGCACAGAAGCCAGCGCCCAATCCAACCAGGGCAGCAGCGCCTTGATGTCACTGGTTTCAACCGTCGCACCGCCCCAGATGCGCAGGCCCGGCGGTGCATCACGATAGGCGCCGGCATCGAGCGCCACACCTTCCTTTTCAAGCAAGGACGCGATCTTCTTCGCCGCGGCGGCCTGGGCATCAGGCGCCAAAGCCGCGAACCAGGGCGCGGTGATGGTGAGGCAGATGGAGGTGCAGGAACGCGTCGCCGCATCTTGTGCCAGGAAGCCATAACCACTCCCCGCCGCGACCCAATCCGCAATGGCGGCGAGATTGGCTTCGCTCCGCGCAATCAGCCCCTGCAAGCCGCCAATGCTTTCCGCCCAGCGGAGGCCGTCCAAAGCATCCTCAACACACAGCATGGAAGGCGTGTTGATGGTTTCGCCTTTGAAAACGCCCTCGCTCAGTTTGCCGCCACTACTGAGCCGAAAAATCTTCGGCATGGGCCAGGGCGGGGAATAGCTTTCCAAGCGCGCCACGGCGCGGGGCGATAGCGCCAACATGCCATGCGCTGCTTCGCCGCCCAGCACCTTCTGCCAGGACCAGGTGACGACATCCAATTTCGCCCAGGGCAGATCCATGGCAAAGGCCGCGCTGGTCGCGTCACAAATCGCCAGCCCTTCGCGAGCGGCGCTGATGAAATCCGCATTCTTCAGGCGCACGCCGCTGGTCGTGCCGTTCCAGACAAAAACCACATCGCGCTTGGGATCCACCGCGCCAAGATCAGGCAGCTTGCCATAGGGCGCATCAAGCACGCGCGCATCGGCAAGCTTCAATTGCTTCAGCACATCAGTGGCCCAATCCTTGGAGAAGGATTCCCACACCAGCACATCCACCCCGCGTGCGCCGAGCATGGACCACATCGCCATTTCCACCGCGCCCGTATCGGACGCCGGCACAATGCCAAGCCGCCAATCGGCGGGCATACCCAGGATCGCTTTGGAAAGCGTAATCACCTCGGCCAGCTTCGCCTTGGGTGTGGCGGCGCGGTGGCTGCGGCCAAGGAGCGCGCCTTCAAGTGCGGCGAGTGTCCAGCCTGGACGCTTGGCGCAAGGACCGGATGAGAAACGGGGATTGGCCGGGCGAATCCCCGGCTTGGTGGCGCTTGCCATGATGTGGCTCCCTTCCAGAAGCGAATGCGCCCCGGTGGGGGGGCGTGGCCCGCACTTTGGTTACGACTTGGAGGGGGTGG
>JBIIGZ010000140.1:0-9324 GCA_044236185.1 Roseomonas sp.
GCCAGCAAGGCATCCAGATGCGCCGCATCAACCGGGCCGGGGTCGAGAATCGCGACTGAATCGCCCTGGCCGATGATCCAGCTATTCGTGCCGCGATAGGTGAAAGGGCCGGGATTGCCGCACAGCACCCGGCGAATGCCCGGCGCGGTTTGTTCCACCGCGCCAGGGGCTAGGCTGTCGTCTTTCAGGAAGGGAATGCTCATTTGTCGCGCCTCATCTTGCCATTAGGTTGCGGCGCGGCTTGGCTGGGTGCAAGCCCTGTTGGCGGCCTCAGCCTTGCGCGAAGGCGCGCGCCAATTCCCGCAGCTTGAATTTCTGGATCTTGCCGCTTGGCGTGCGCGGTAGCTCGCTCAGGATTTCCAGCCTTTCCGGCATGTATTGCCGCGCCATGCGTTGGTCTTCCAGATAGGCGGTGACATCAGCAAGGCTCAGGCTCGCGCCATCTCGTAGGCGAATGAAGGCGCAGGCGCGTTCGCCGAGCCGGGCATCCGGGAAGCCGACAATCGCGACCTCCGCCACGGCGGGGTGGCGGAACAGCAGGCCTTCCACCTCCACCACCGGGATATTCTCGCCGCCGCGGATGATGATGTCCTTCGAACGGCCCGCGATGCGGATATAGCCATCCGCATCCATGCGCGCGAGGTCGCCCGTATCAAACCAGCCATCCGGATCGGTCGGGTTGAGTTCCGGGCGCTTCAGATAGCCGACAAAATTGGAACAGCCGCGCACCTGCAAATGTCCTTCGCTGCCGCTTGGCAGAAGCGCGCCACCCGCATCCACGATGCGAAGCTCAATACCCGGCAGCTTGCACCCATCGGTCGTCGTGGCTTTTTCTTCCCCATCATCAAGCCGCGTGGTGGTGACCGCGCCGTTTTCCGACATGCCCCAGGCGGAGATGATGGCAGCACCAAGCGTTTGCCGTGCCTTGGCCACCAAGGCACGCGGAATCGGCGCACCGGCGGAAACAAAAACGCGGAGGCTAGGCGTTGCCTGGCCGGTTGCCGCGACATGTTCAGTCAGATCATTCAGGAAGGGTGTTGCACCCATGGTGAAGCTGGCGGCTTCATCGCGGATTTGCCGCGCCATTTCGGGGGCGGCGAAGATATCCTGCAAAATCGCAGTGCAGCCCAGCATGATGGGCAGCACAATGCCGTACATGAAGCCAAGCTGATGCGCCAAGGGCGATGGCATGTGAATGACATCATCGCCACCAAGCCCAAGCCTTTCAGCGAAAGGTGCCAGGTTTGACAGCATGGTGTTGGAACTATGCGTAACCCCCTTGGGTTCGCCGGTGGTGCCGCTGGTATAGAGAAGCTGGATGACCTCATCCGGCCCGGGGCCATCGGCGGCGGTGAAGCGCGTTTGCGTCGCGGTAGCGGTCAGGCCGGCAAAGCCATCCGCGCCATCACGCCCGACCACGAAAACATGCGTGAGCTTCGGCAGATGCGCGCGCAAATTATCTGCCATGGCGGCATAATCAAAACCGCGAAAGCTTGCCGGCACCACCAATACCTTGCTTTCAGCGAGCCCAAGCATGAAGCGCAATTCGCGTTCGCGGAAAATCACCATCAGCGGGTTGCTGATGGCGCCAAGCTTCAGGCAGGCCAGATGCAGGATGGAAAATTCCCACCAATTCGGCAGTTGAAAGGAAACCACATCGCCACGCCCAATCCCATGCGCGCGCAAACCTGCGGCCACACGGTTGGAAAGATCATCAATCTGCGCATAGGTCAGGCGCGTTTCCGTGCCGATATCGGAACGGCAGGCGACAATCGCGGTCTTGTCAGGGCTGCGCGCGACGGCGCGGTCCAGATGATGCAGCAGCGTTTCATCACGCCAGAAGCCTTGCGCACGCATGGCGGGGCCGCGAATGGCGATATCATTGCCCTGGATTGTCATGTAATCCTCCTGATCTTGCAGCGAGCGTCTCTGCGCCCTTCCGCTTCACCCCTTGCGGGCATATTGCACAGCAACGCGCCCCGCCTTTTCGCGCGCCACGATCAGCTTCATGATTTGTGCGGTGCCATCGCCGATCTCCAGGCCCATCACATCGCGCAACCGCTGCTGATGCGGCAGATCAAGCGACCAGCCATAATGCCCATGCGTCAATAGGCATTGATGGATCACATCCACTGCGGTTTTCGGGCCAAGCCATTTGCACATGGCGGCTTCTGACGTATGCGCCTCATCCACATCACGCAGGCGCAGCGTATGGTAGCAAAGCTGGCGAATGGCGGCGATCAACCCCTCGCCCTCCGCCAGTGGGAAACTCACGCCCTGATACTGCGCAAGCGGTGCGCCGAAGGCCTGCCGTTCCGTGATATAGGACCAGCTTTCATCGAGCGATGCTTGCGCCGCCGCGCAGCATTGCAGGCCAATCAAGGCGCGGCTGTAATCGAAACCCAGCATCACCTGGACAAAGCCCATGCCTTCTTCCGCCAGACGATGGCTGACGGGAATGCGCACCTCATCGAAAAAGATCGAACCGCGGCCAATCGCGTGGCTGCCCAAATCCTTGAAGCGCGTGGTGCTGATGCCGGGCGTGTCCATCGGCACCAGAAAGGCGGAGACACCACGCGCGCCGGCTTCAACAGGCCCGGTGCGGGCAAAGACCACCGCCGCATCCGCCTGATCCGCCATGCTGATCGAGGATTTCTCTCCCTTGATGATGTAGCTATCGCCATCGCGCCGGGCGGAAAGCGCGAGATTCGCTGCATCAGACCCGCCGCGCGGTTCGGTTAGCGCAATGCAGAACAGCGCCTCGCCCGAGACAATGCGCGGTATCCAGGCGCTGGCGAGTTCCGGCGCGGCATGGCGCGCGATGATCTGACCATTCAGTGAGGCCAGCAGCGGGATATAGGAAACATTGATGTCGCCATAGGCCAAAGCTTCAATCGCGAGGCCCGCCGTGACGCTGCTTTCGCCAAGCCCACCATAACGTTCCGGCAAATCCGCGCCAATCAGCCCAAGCGCGCCCATATCGCGCACCAGGGCACGATCCACTCGCCCGTCTTTCTCTCGGGCCATATAGAAGGGTGCGATTTTTTCGCGCGTGAAGCGCTCAGCAGTTTCCTGAAAGGCGCGTTGGTCTTCCGTCAGCGGGCGGGTCATGGCGGGCCTATTTCTGATATTTGCGGAAATCGGGCTTGCGCTTTTCGTTGAAGGCACGCACGCCTTCCTTCGATTCCTCGCTTGCGTAATACATGGTCAGCGCCTGCATCCCCATGCCGCTGATGCCCCGAATATTCTCGCTATCCGCATTGAAGGAACGCTTGGCGATGGCAATCGCGGTTGGGCTGCGTTCCAGAATCTCCGCGCACCAGCGCGCCACTTCCGCATCCAATTGGTCATGCGGCACAACAACATTCACAAGGCCCATGCGCTCAGCCTCGGCAGCCGTGTAGCGACGGCAGAGATACCAGATCTCCCGCGCCTTCTTCTCACCCACAATGCGCGCCAGATAGGCTGTACCAAAACCCGGATCCACGGAGCCCACCTTGGGCCCCACCTGGCCGAATTGCGCCTTTTCCGATGCGATGGTCAGGTCACAAAGCGTCGCCAGCACATTGCCGCCGCCAATGGCATAGCCCTGCACGCGTGCGATCACCGGCTTTGGCACATCGCGGATCAGGCTTTGCAATTCCTCAACGGGCAGGCCGATCATGCCGCGACCATCATATTGCCCATCATGCGCGCTTTGATCGCCGCCGGTGCAAAAGGCGCGATCGCCAGCGCCGGTCAGTACAATCACGCCGATGGATTTGTCCCAGCCGGCGCGGTTCAGCGCATGGATCAATTCTTCGCAGGTCTGGCCACGAAAGGCATTCATCACCTGCGGGCGATTGATGGTGATGGTCGCAACCCCATCGCGCGCTTCGAACAGGATATCCTGATAGGTCATGATGATTTCCCTCAGCCGGCCATGGTCAGGCCGCCAGAGACACTCAGCACCTGGCCGGTGACATAGGCGGCATCGTCACTGGCGAAAAACAGAATGGCGCCGGGCAGGTCTTCCGGTTCACCGATGCGGCCCATCGGCGTGGCGCGGCGGAAGGCTTCTTCCAGTTTTTCGGGATTGCCAGCGCCCCTTTTGTAATCGGCAAAAAGCGCGGTGTTGGTCGCTCCGGGGCAGACCACATTCACGGTAATGCCGTGGCGCGCATGTTCACGCGCGATGGTTTTGGAAAACCCAACCAGGCCCGCCTTGCAGGCAGCGTAAACCGCCTCACCAGATGAACCGACACGTGCAGCATCGGATGCGATATTCACAATCCGCCCATGGCGACGTTCCAGCATGCCCGGTAGCACCGCGTGATGCATATTCAGCGCACCGGTCAGGTTGATCGCGATCAGCTTCTGCCAATCATCGGGCGTGGTGTCCTTGAACAGGCGGAAGATATCCCAGCCCGCATTATTCACCAGAATGCTGATGGGGCCGAGGGCCGCTTCCGCTGCCGTAACGGCCGCCTTCACCCCTTCATGATCCGTGATGTCGCAGCGAAAGGCTTGGGCAACGCCACCCGCCTGCGTGATGTCCGCTGCTGTCTTCGCGGCGCTTTCAAGGTTGATGTCGAACACCGCCACGCGGCTGCCCGCTTCGCCGAAGCGCCGGCAGGTGGCCCCGCCAATGCCGCCGCCGCCACCGGTGACGATGACCGTCTTGTTCTGAAGGCCGCGCATGTTTCCCCCTGGTTTCGTTCAAGTGAGATTTGACTGGCAGGACCAGAATAACAATACTATGATATATTAAATCAGAAATGGCAAGCTATTGATGCAATTATTCGTCGCCAACCCCGAAAGCCCAACCGCGCGCGAGGATGATGCGGCGCGTTTTGACGTCGCAAACCGGCTGTTTCTCAGGCTTTATCAGGCCTCTAACCTGCTGCACAAAACCGGCACGCGGGCCGTTTCCGCTTTTGGTGCCACCACCCAGCAATGGGGGGTGATGGGGGCGCTGGCCCGCCCGGGCAGCCGAGACTCCGGGCTGACGGTGAAGGAATTGATCGTCTTTCTTATGGTGAGCCGGCAGAATCTGACTGCGGTGATAGATCGGCTGGTGGCGGCGGGCCTCGTGGAAAGGCTCCGCGCGGGCGGCGATGGCAGGCTGCGCCATGTGCGCCTGACGGAAGAAGGCAACCGGCAATGGGCCGCGATGGGGCCGGCCATTCGCGCCTATTACCAGGCAGCCCTTGATGATTTCTCGACCGAGGAAGCTGTGCAGCTTTTTCGCTTATTGGATCGGCTGCGGGGCAGCCTCAACCGGATTGCGGAACCGGAATAGCAGTTGCGGCTTAACGGCGCGCCCCGATTTCACCCTGGCGCAAACTGTTCTATGAGCGCCCTTCGAAACCCCCTAACCGCATCAGGTCCCCCGCCCCATGGCCGCCTATCAATATGTCTATGTCATGAAGAACCTCACCAAGTCCTATCCGGGCGGGCGAGAGGTCTTCAAAGGCATCACGCTATCCTTCCTGCCGACCGCCAAGATTGGCGTGCTGGGGCCGAATGGCGCGGGTAAATCCACGCTTATGCGCATCATGTCCGGGCAGGATAAGGATTTCGGCGGTGAGGCCTGGGCGGCGGAAGGAGCCAAGGTGGGCTATCTGCCGCAGGAACCGCAACTCGACCCCAATATGACGGTGGGCGAGAATGTGCGCGCCGCCTTTGCCGAGCTTTCCGCGAACCTCGCCCGCTTCAATGAAATCTCCGAAAAATTCGCCGAGGAAATGAGCGAGGAGGAGATGAACAACCTGTTGGCCGAACAGGCGGAATTGCAGGAAAAGATTGATGCAGTGAATGGCTGGGAAGTTGACCGGCAGGTGGATATTGCGCTGGATGCCTTGCGCTGCCCGCCCGCCGATAGCGCGGTGACGCATCTGTCGGGCGGTGAGCGGCGCCGTGTGGCACTTTGCCGCTTGCTGCTCGAAAAGCCTGATCTTCTGCTGCTTGACGAACCGACCAACCATTTGGATGCGGAAAGTGTGGCTTGGCTCGAAAAGACGCTGCGCGAATATCAGGGCGCGGTACTGATCGTGACCCATGATCGCTACTTCCTGGACAATGTCACGAACTGGATTTTGGAAGTGGATCGTGGGCGGGGCATTCCGTACGAAGGCAATTACTCCGCCTATCTGGAAGCCAAGCGCAAGCGCCTTTCGCAGGAAGAACGCGAAGAAACCGCCCGTCAGCGGCAATTGGCCGAAGAACAGGAATGGATCGGGCGTTCACCCGCCGCACGGCAGGCAAAATCCAAGGCGCGCATTGCGGCTTATGAGGATTTGCTCCGCCGTAGCCAGGAAAAGGCGCCAGACCCGACCGAAATCACCATCCCGCCCGCGCCCCGGCTCGGCAATACCGTCATTGTTGCCGAGAACCTTTCGAAGGGTTTTGGTGATCGGCTGTTGATTGAAAATCTTTCCTTCAAGCTGCCGCCGGGCGGCATTGTCGGCGTGATCGGCCCCAATGGCGCGGGTAAATCCACGCTGTTCAAGATGATCACCGGTGGCGAGACACCTGATTCTGGCAGCCTGGTGGTTGGTGATAGTGTCCAACTTGGCTATGTGGATCAAAGCCGCGACAGTTTGAATGATACGCGCTCTGTCTGGGAAGAAATTTCGGATGGGATGGATATGATCACGATTGGCAAACGGAGCGTCCCTTCGCGTGCCTATGTCGCCGCCTTTAACTTCAAGGGTGGGGATCAGCAGAAGCGCGTTGGCGTGCTTTCCGGTGGTGAACGCAATCGCGTGCATCTCGCGAAGATGCTGAAGCGTGAACACAACGTCATTCTGCTTGACGAACCAACCAATGATTTGGATGTGGATACGCTGCGCTCCCTCGAAGAAGCGCTGATGGATTTCGCTGGCTGCGCGGTGATCATCAGCCACGACCGCTTTTTTCTGGATCGGCTTGCCACACATATCCTTGCCTTTGAAGGTGATAGCCATGTGGAATGGTTCGAAGGCAATTTCCAAGCCTATGAGGAAGACAAGCGCCGGCGTTTGGGTGCGGATGCGACGGAACCGCATCGCATCAAATACCGGCCCTTGCAGCGGTGACCCAGGCGCTTGGTGCATTGCATACGCCGCGCGGCATCAATACCGCGCGGCTTTCACTATTGCCGCCCGCGCCCGAGCAATTGCCTGATCTCATTCGCCTGAAGGCGGATGAACGTGTCTTTGGCTTCATGCTGCATGGGACACGCAGCGCCGAACGCACGCGGGAAGAATTGGAAGATGACGTGGATTTCTGGGCGGTGCGTGGCTATGGCACCTGGTCTGTCTTTGTGCGCGGCACCGGTGAATTTCTTGGCATTTGCGGGCTGATGGAACGCCCCGATGGGCGGGGTGTCGCGCTCCGCTATGCGCTGTGGCCGGAATGTCGCGGCAAGGGCTATGCGCGGGAAGCAGCCCGCGCCGCGCTGGATTTCGGCCATGCCGCAGGGCTTGCGCGCATCATTGCCGTGGCGCGCGAAACAAATGAAGCGTCACGGCAAGTGATGGAAGATATCGGCATGCGGCCTTCGGGTGGTTTTACCCATAAGGGGCATGCGATGGTGGTTTATGAAAGCGTGAAAGCGGGCTGATCAGCCGCCCTCACGCGCTGCCAATTGGGCAATTTGCCCGCGCATGGCATCCAGAAGTGCGGCCACGCGCCCACCATTGCGTTGGATGACCGCGGCATATTCGCTGCGCGTTGTCAGGCGGAGTGACGTGCCTTCCGCGATCACATCCACCACCTTGGGCTGACCGTTGATCTCGGCCACGCGCCAATCCAGTGTGAAGGCGGGCGTATTGGGCCGTTCGACCTGGGTACTGACCAGCGCATCTTCCTCGGTCCGCTGTTGTGAGCGACCCAAGGAGAATTTTACGCCGCGATATTCCCCAAAGCGGGATGACAGGTTGCGGATGATGATTTCATCAAAAAGCTTCAGGTAGTCCTGCAATTCGGCGGGCGAGGCCTGGCGTACATACCGCCCCAGAATGAAACGCCCGGTCCCTTCGATATCAATCGCATTGCGCAGGACGCTGGCAACCTTATCGCGCCTTTGGGTCTGGTTCAGGCGCTGGTCATTGATGGCATTCACCAGATCCTGTCCCGCCTTATTCACAAAGGCGGTGGCGCGCGTGATATCCATTTGCTGCGCACGGGCCGAGCTACTGGTAAACCCGGCAAGGCCGGCGAGCAAAAGGCGACGAGAAAGCATAAGCCGAGACATTATTTGGGCTCCGTCACACCCTGGCCGAAGCCCACACCACCTGCAGGCGCAACCGCGCCGCCGGGGCCTTCCTTGTTCTGGATTTCAAAGGATCGGCGTTGGCGATAGGCGGAACGGAGCGTCGCATAGGGATCAAGCGATGTCTTGCGCACCATATCAAAGGGCTCCAGCAATGCTTCGCGTGTATCTATAACGGTCATGCCGATGCGCGTGTAATTCCACGCATCCAGAATTTGCCCTTGTCCGATCATGGATTGCGGGTTGGTGTAGATATCAACTGCAAAGCCCGTCAGATCGCGCGCGGTTGTGGGACCGAGCAGCGGGACAAACATATAAAAGCCTTCGCCCACACCCCACACGGCGAAGGTCTGGCCCATATCCTCCGAATGGCCGTGCACATCATAACGCCGCCCAACATCCACAATGCCGCCGATCCCGATGGTGGAATTGACGATGAAGCGGCCAAGTGTTTCGCGTGCACGCGTCACATTACCTTGCAGCAGGTCACCCGTCAGGATTGTTGGTGTGCGTAGATTGCCAAGCACATTACGAATACCGGACCGCACAGGCTTTGGCAGTAAATCCCGATAGGCTTCGGCGATCGGCTGCAGGACCGCCTTGTCTATCGCTTCATTCACTTCGAACATGACGCGGTTGGTCGGTTCAAAGGGGTCGTTGTTTTCCCTGAATTCCTGCAGTGCCTCAGGATCATCGGCGGGTGGGCGTGTAGCGCAGCCGGCCAGCATCAGCAGGACAAGCGCGGCAGAGCCGAGGATGCGGGCGGAAAAGGACTTCATCTGCGTGGTCTTAGCGCGAAATGCCATGGGAAAGAAACCGATTAACCTAATGGGCGCGCCCTTGCCAAGATGGGCGCAATGGGCAATGGGCGACGTTGCGAAAGGCCCAAGGCCTCACCATTTCGGGATGTGTCATGAACAACCTCACCCCTGGCCCCTTGGCCCGCTGGCTGACCGGCCCGCGCTTCAGCGCCCTGCCAGCCCCGGCTGCCCTGCCGGCGCCGCGGCTTTCCTTTGAATTCTTCCCGCCCAAGACGGATAAGCTGGAAGAACAGCTTTGGGCCTGCATTCGGCGGCTGGAACCGCTGG
>JBIIGZ010000278.1:0-2854 GCA_044236185.1 Roseomonas sp.
ACGCGCAAATCGGTGAGTCGGCGCCCTTCCCCATCAGCAAGCCAAGCCCCCTGCCCGCGCAAGGCTATCGCCGTGTCATCACCCAGCGGGTCATGGATCCAGGCGCCAATGATCTCACCGCGCCTGATCGCCGCCGCCATACAGCCAAATAGCGGCACGCCTGCGGCGAAATTCGCCGTGCCATCCACCGGGTCCACCACAAAGGCCAATTCCGCATCAGCCAAGCGCCCGAGCAGCGAAGGATCAGCCGCAGTCGCTTCCTCCCCCACCACCACGCAGCCGGGAAAAAGCTTTTGGAGCCCTGCTGTGATCACGCGCTCCGCTGCCTCATCCGCATCGGTCACCAGATCGAGCGGGCCGGTTTTGCTCCGCACCGCATCCGCGCCCAGGCGGCGAAAACGCGGCAGGATTTCCGCCCGCGAAGCTGAGCGCAGCAGCAAGGCCAAATCGGCGGCCTGCGAAGCTGAAATGCTCATTTCTGCCCCCGGCTTTCAAACCGCGCGCGGTCCATCGGCGAAAGCCGCACTTTCAGCCGCACCGCATCATCGGCATCCTGGCGTTCCAATACCTCACCATGCGCATGCAGCCAGGCAATGGCGGCACCATCGGAAGGCGGCAGGGCGACATCAATCACGACAAGCTGCGCCGAAAGCCGCGCATCAATGGCGGCGCGCAAGGCGGGCAGCCCCTCCCCGGTCAGGGCCGAGACCGCCACCGCATCGGGGCTCCGGCGCTCGACCGAATCAATGCCGCCCAGCAGATCAGCCTTGTTCAGCACTTCCAAAACGCGGTCGGGCCAAGCCTCATCCAGGGTCGCGTCCGCGCCATCCGCCATGGCTTCCAAAACGCCCAGCACATCGGCGCGCTGGGCTGCGCTATCGGGGTGGGCGATGTCGCGCACATGCAAAATCAGATCAGCGGCGGCGACTTCTTCCAAAGTGGCACGGAAGGCTTCCACCAGCTGCGTCGGCAGATCGGAAATAAAGCCCACCGTGTCAGACAGGATCACATTGCGCCCCGAGGGCAGTTTTATGGCGCGCATGGTGGGATCAAGGGTCGCGAATAGCTGATCCTGCGCATAGACCCCGGCCCCCGTCAGCGCATTGAACAGCGTTGACTTGCCGGCATTGGTGTATCCCACCAGAGCCACCACCGGGTAAGGCACGCGTTCGCGCGCACGCCGATGCAGGCCGCGCGTCCGCCGCACCTGATCCAATTCACGCTTGAGCCGCACAATGCGGTCCCCGATCAGGCGCCGGTCAATTTCAATCTGGCTTTCGCCAGGCCCCCCAAGGAAGCCGAAGCCGCCGCGCTGACGTTCAAGGTGCGTCCAGGACCGCACAAGCCGTGTGCGCTGATATTCCAGATGCGCGAGTTCGACCTGCAAGCTGCCTTCGCGCGTCCGCGCCCTTTCGCCGAAAATCTCCAGGATCAGCCCGGTGCGATCAATCACCTTGCAACCCCAGGCGCGTTCCAGATTGCGCTGCTGCACGGGGCTTAGCGCCGCATCCACAATCACCACGCCCACCTGCTGATCATGCAGCGCCTTTCTCTCCATCTCCACCTGGCCCTCGCCCATCAGGGTGGAAGGCCGCCTTTCGCGGAGCGGATGGATCGCGGAATGGACGATGGTGACACCAATGGAAGCGGCAAGGCCGATTGCCTCCGCAAGCCGTGCTTCGGCCGCGCGTTTCCCGCCCACATCGCCAATGGCGCTGCGGGATGGCTTTTCGAAGGGGAGGATGACGGCGGCGCGGGTAGGGCGCCCGACGCCCGCTTCAGTTTCCGCCGTCAGAAATCACCTCACGCTGCAGGGTCAGGCGTGTTTCCGAAGCGGGGGCGCCCGGCGCAACAGCACCTGCGGCCGCCGGCACGCCATCAAACAGCGAAATCGGCGCGCCAGGCATGACAGTGCTGATCGCATGCTTATAGACAAGCTGCGTATGGCCATCGCGGCGCAGCAGCACCGAGAAATTGTCAAACCAGGTGATGATGCCCTGTAATTTGACGCCATTCACCAGGAATACCGTGACGGGCGTCTTGGATTTGCGAACGTGATTCAGGAAGACGTCCTGCACGTTCTGGGACTTTTCAGCGGCCATGGGACCGGTCCTTCTTTTTGCTGGTCACCGACCAGACGCGGACCGGCGAAAACCATTTCCGGCCGCCGGCACGCGTAGTTTGGCATGTCAGGCTGGTTTGACAAGTGACGAAAGCGCGATAGCCAGATCATGACAATTGGCGAAGACCTGATCCGCGCCTGTTGTGGCAATTCCGCCATCATGTGCCGCATCGCCCATCAGCACCGCGCGCACACCAGCGGCGCGCGCCGCCTGCATATCCAACGCGGTATCACCGACATACCAGATGTTCGGTGCGGGGCTGAGGCCAAGCGATTCCAGCGCCATCAAAATGGGCGCTGGGTTGGGTTTGTCGGCGCTTGCATCGCCCGCGCCAATCAACGGGCCGAAATGCCGATCCCAGCCGAGATGCGCGGCTTCGGCGCGGAGCAATGGCCCTTGCTTGTTGGAAACGACACCCATGGGCAGGCGCCCTGCCCCGGCTTCCAGCGCCGCCGCCGCACCGGGCATGGGTTGCAACACCTGCAAATGGCAGGCGCGCACTTCGGCATAGAAGATATCGCGCGCCCTTTCCCATTCGGCGCCAAATAATTCAGGGAAGCTTTCCCGCAGCGCACGGCGCACATTGGCAAGCACCTGCGTCCGATCCCAAAGCGGCAGGCCAAATTCCCGAAAGGCAGCATTCAGCCCGGCCTCAATCGCGGCCCAGCCATCAACCAACGTATTGTCCCAATCGAACAGGATGGCGCGCGGGGCGTGTTTCATGCCGCGTT
>JBIIGZ010000141.1:0-9281 GCA_044236185.1 Roseomonas sp.
CCATCATTGGCTTTTCGGCGAATGACAAGGTTGTGGTATTCGACCGCATGCGGGAGAATTTGCGCAAGTTCAAAGCAATGCCGCTTGAGCAATTGGTGGATCTTTCCATCAATGAAACCATGAACCGCTCGCTCGGCACGTCCATGACCTTGCTGCTGTCCGCGCTGCCTTTGGCGCTGTTTGGCGGCGATACGCTGTCGGGCTTCGCCTGGGTCATGGTGGTCGGCATTGTGATTTCGGCCGGGTCTTCGGTCTTTATCGCCGCCCCGATTGTGCTGTTCACTGGGCGCAATCGGCTGCGCATGCCGGACGCCGCGCCGGCGGGCAAGGCTGAGGGCGCGGCAGCACGCTAGCCGCCCAGCCCGAAAGGGCTGGTTTCCTCCGACGGAAATGCTGTTACAGATAGAGCAACAGGATTGCCGTCGGCAGGGGATCAAGGCGCGTGGCGCAACGCGGGGCAAGCGGGCTTGGGGGAGAGGGGCTAAGCGGCAAGCAGCCCGCTTCGCCGCGCGCAATAGACCTACCCGACCATGAAGCCGAATTACGGGCTGCCCTCTCCAGGCGCGCCCTTTTGCTCCGCTATCAACCCATCATTCGGCTGCGCAATGGCCATATCGCGGCTTTGGAGGGGTTGGTGCGCTGGCCCAGCCCTGATGGGCTGATGCAGGCGGGCGCCTTCGTGCCCTTGGCGGAAAAGCTAGGTCTCGCGCTTGATCTGACCCATGCGGTGCTGGAACGCGTCGCGCATGATTGGCAACAGACGCCCTCGCCCAAGGGCGGGCTTGCGGTGAATATGCCGCTCAGTGTCCTCATGCTGCCGGAAATGCCGGCTCGCCTTGCCGCGACATTGCGCCAGCATGGCAAAAGGCGCGGGCCGCTTTTGCTGGAACTCACGGAAACCGAGGCCATTCGTGACCCCGCCCGCCTGCGCCGGGTGATGCTGCGCTTGAAGCGCCTGGGCATTCCTGTCCTGCTGGATGATGTGACGCTGGGCGATTATCGCTGGCGGCTCGCTGGCCTGCCCTTTGCCGGGATCAAGCTGGATCGCAGCCTGGTCGAAGCCCTGCCCCGCCAGATGCGGGCACGGCATTTCCTGCGCCGAATCATGACCGATTCCGACGCCAAGGGTCGCTATGTGATCGCCGAGGGCGTTTCAACGCCTTTGCTTCACCGCACCACCCGCGGCCTTGGCCTGGATTTCGCACAAGGCTACCTGCTCGGCCAGCCGGAACCGCCGCAGCAGAACCGCGGCGGCCAGACGCGCCTCAGCCCTGCCAGGCGCGGCGGTAGAGCGCCATAATCGCCTCAGCATCTGGCACGGCCGGGTTATTGGCCGGGCTGCCGGAACCCAAGGCTTGCGCAGCCATGGTGGGCAGCAAGCCATCCCATTTCGCCGCATCAATCCCGTAAGCCGCAGGTGTGGGCACTGCCAATTCGCGGTTCAGCGCCGAAAGCTCCTCAAGCAGTTTTGCCCCCGCGCTTTGATCGCCCTCATCCCGGCCGGCCACACCAATGGCGCGGGCTGCTTCGGCGTAGCGCGGCAGCGCAGCATTCAGCGAATAGGCGGTGACAGCGGGCAGCAGCATGGCGTTGGAAAGCCCATGCGGCACATGGAAATGCGCCCCGATCGGGCGCGACATGCCATGCACCAGCGCGACGGAGCTATTGCTGAAGGCAAGCCCGGCTAGTGTGGCGCCCTTCATCATCGCTTCCCGCGCCGCGGCATTCTTGGGGTCGTGATAGACAGTGCGCAGATTGGGGCCGATCAGGCGCATGGCGCGCAAGGCATATTCATCCGATTCCGGATTGGCGCGGCGGGACACCAGGGCTTCCAGCGCATGGGTCAGGCTATCAATACCGGTATCGGCGGTGGTGCGCGGGGGCACGCTGAACGTCAGTTCGTAATCCACAATCGCGGCCAAGGGCAGCGCGCCCAGCCCCGCGATCAGCATCTTCTCATCGGTTTCGGTATCGGTGATCACGGTGAAGCGCGTTGCCTCACTGCCCGTGCCGGCGGTGGTTGGAATGCAAATCACCGGCAAAGCGGCCTTATTCGCCTGGGCCGGTACTTTGAAGTCGCGCATCTTGGCCCCAGCAGGGGCTGCGGCCAGAATGGTCATGGCCTTGGCGGTATCCATTGGGCTGCCGCCGCCAAAACCGATCAGGCAATCATAATCGTGCCCCTGCATGGCAGCGACACCGGTGGCGATGACGGTATCGGTCGGGTCCGGCACCGTATCGCTAAAGACGCCATAGGTAATGCCACCCGCCTTCAAGGGTGCGAGCAGTTTTTCGACCGTGCCCGAGGACACCATCCAGGGATCGGTCACCACCAGCGGGCGTGAGAGGCCGAGCTGCGCCAGCACCGCCGCCGCCTGACCGATAGACCCACCGCCCATCACAAGCAGGCGGGGTGAGACGAAGGAGGTGATCACTTAACACCCCCTTCGCGGATCATATTGATGATGCCGGAGAAATCCTTATCCCCGCCGCCGCGTTCCAGATATTGCCGGAACAGAGCCAAGGCATGCGCCCCGATGGGAGAGGCCGTGCCCACCTGCTCCACCGCTTCCTGCGCCAGGCCCAAATCCTTCGCCATCAACGCCGCCGCGAAGCCGGGCTTATAGGCCCGATTGGCCGGGCTGGCGGGCACCGGCCCCGGCACCGGGCAATAGCTGGACAGCGCCCAGGAATTGCTGGTGGAGGTTGAGCAGACATCAAACAGCGCCTGATGCGAAAGCCCTAATTTTTCTGCAAGAACAAAGGCTTCCGAGGTGACAATCATGGTCGCTGCCAGCATCATATTATTGCAGAGCTTCACACCCTGCCCCGCGCCAGCAACACCACAATGAATGACATTGCGCCCCATCTGCTTCAGAACGGGCTCAGCCCGCGCGAAATGCTCTGGCGTGCCACCCACCATGAAGGTGAGCGTCCCGGCTTCCGCGCCCATTGTGCCGCCAGAGACCGGCGCATCCACAAAGGCGCGGCCGGATTTCGCGGCGACATCACGCGCGGTGGCGACATCAATCGTCGAGCAATCAATCAGCAGCGCATCCGGGGCGCTGGCCGCCGCCATGCCGCCTACGCCAAGCCAGGCATCACGCACATGCTGGCCCGCCGGCAGCATGGTAATGACAATCTCCGCCCCGCGTGCGGCATCCGCCGCATTGGCCGCGGCCTTGGCGCCATTGGGCGTGACCGAGGCAATGGCGGCGGGCACCAGATCATAGACCGAGACCTCATGCCCGGCCTTCAGCAGGTTGCGCACCATATGCGCGCCCATATTGCCAAGACCTACAAAGCCGATGCGTGCCATGGCTTGCTTCCTTTCCTGCAAATTCAACGGGTTTGGGGTTTGAGCGAGAGCCGCTTCGCAGCCTCACCAGATCGGTGCGCCGCCAAGCGCGCCAGGATATCTTGCGGCCAGGGCGCAACGCGCCGCTTGGTCAGATCAATGCTGAGGTAGAGCACCTCATTCTCCGCGACCTGCCAGCCTTCCTTGGCATGGAACATCAAATGCCGGCAAAGCAGGCGCTTATCGTCAAAATCCAGCACCATGCTTTCACAGGCGAGCGGCGCACCTTCGTGCACTTCGCGGATATAGGCCTGCCAGCTTTCAGCCGCGAAAGTGCCCATGCCGCGCGCGCGATAGTCGGGCCCGAAGCCAAGATCGAGCCACTGCACATCGCAGGCCATGTCAAAGACAACAAGGTAATAGGCCAGATTCATATGGCCGTAGTGATCCACCCATGCGGGCTTCACCTCGGTCAGGATCGGGCGTTCTGTCATGCGCCGTGAAGATGGGGGCGGTTGCCCGCCCCCGCCCCAATCAGTGGATGTCTTCGGATTTGGCCATGGCTTCGCGCAGCTTCGCGATATTGAAGCCAGGGGCGCGCGCCATATCCAGGATCACCGCTTCCTTGCGCGCGCCAAGATCAATCGCTGCCGGGATTTTCGTCACCACATCATGCGGGATCACCACCGCGCCGTGATGGTCGGCATGGATCACATCATCATGCGACACCTGCATGCCATGGATGGTGACCTCATTCTTCAGCGCCACGATATGCACGTATGAATGGGAGGGGTTCACCACCCCGGCAATGCCCTGAAAGCCCGGCGCGAACATCTCAAGGTCACGCACCGAACCATTGGTCACCACACCAAGCGCGCCAAGGCCCTTATGCACGGCGCTATTCACCTCACCCCAAAAAGCGCCAACGCCGGGGGTGTCATCCAAATCCTGCAAGCAGACAATCGTCGGCAGGGTCGCATCGGCGACATATTCATACCAGCCGATGCGCATGGCCTTATCGGCATCCTTGCTGCGGCCAGAGGGGAAGGCGGCACGCTGCGTGCCGGTGCGCGCCAGGCCGCAAATCGGCGGGAGTTTCCGGTCCACCGCCACAAAGGGGCGCACGGTGAAGCCGTAATTGCGCCGATGCGGTGCGACCACTTCCAGCGCATTGCAGATGGTGGGCGTATCCCAGGCGCGCAGCGCTTCAAGATCGGCGGCGGTAAAGGGGTATTTGCTCATGTGTCTGTTTCCTCCAAGGGCGCAGCATCGGGCGGACGGGGCTTTCGGTCAAACCCCCAACTCCCCCCATGCGCATCCCGTCAACGGACGCGCATTAAACTGTTGTTTGATCGCATTTTCCGAGCCGCCAAGTGAGTCCACTTGGCTTGAAAATGCTCAATCCGCCTGCACATTCCCCTGGCGCACTACCTCAAACCAGCGCTGGCGTTCGCGTGCGACCAAGGCGGCGTAATCGGCCGGCGGGCCGCCGCGCGGGGTGGTGCCGCGCGCGGCCAATTGCTGACGCACCGCCGGGTCATTCAGCGCGGCCTGCGCCACTTCCGCCATGCGCGCCACCACCGCATCTGATGCCGATTTATGCGCATGCAGGCCGAACCAGGCCTCTGCCTCGAACCCCACCAGGTTGAACTCAGCACCCAATTCTGAGACCGCCGGCACATTGGGCAGCGCGGGCAGGCGTTCACGTGACGTCACCGCCAGCGCAACCACATTGCCATTCTGGATTTGCGGCAGCGCGGTGGGCAGATTGTCAATCAGGCTATCCACCTCGCCACCGATCACCGCCGTCATGGCCGGGCCAGCGCCCCGATAGGGCACATGCTGCACGCGCACGCCGGCAAGCTGGTTGATCAACTCCCCGGTCAAATGGGTGGAAGTTCCATTGCCGGCGGAGGCGAAATTACGCTCCCCGGGCTTGGCCTTGGCATCACGTAGAAAGGCGCGCAGATCGCCCCCCGGCACGCGGCGCGGATTGGCGACCCAGACATTGGGCACGGTCACCACCAGGGTCACGGCACGGAAATCAGCCTCAGGATCATAGGCAAGGTTCCGATACAGCGCCGGGCCAATGGCGTGGGAGGCGATTTGGCTCAGGAACAGCGCGTGATCATCCGCTTCGCGCGCAAAGCGCCCGGCGGCCAGGGTGCTGCCCGCACCCGGCTGGTTTTCCACGACAACATTGCGCCCGAGCCTGTCCCGCATGGCGGCCGCGATCAGCCGCGCCACCACATCTGTGGTGCCCCCCGGCGGGAAGGGACACACCAGGCGCAAATCCTTATTCGGCCAGGCGGGTTGGGCGTGCAGCGCGGGTGTCGCGAGCAGCCCAGCAGCGGCGACGATGGTGGTGCGGCGTGAGATCATTGTCATGGGGTGTAGCCTCCTTCCCGGTTTCCCCGACGCTTTGCCTGAATTGGCGCCCCTGGCAAGATGCGCCGGATGGAGCACCCCGCATGACGCAAAAACCCGAAACCCTGCCGACCCATGATGTTGCCGGCCGCTTCGCCGCGCCGATTGACCAAAGCGCGCATGAACCCGCCCATTGGGAGAAGGAGGCGGACGCGATCCGCCTGCTGCTGGCCGATAAGAAGCGCCAGATCTTCACCACCGATGAAAGCCGGCGCGTGCAGGAAGCGCTCGACGCCGAGACCTATTGGAAGCTGCCCTATTATGAGCGCTGGATTCACGGCTTTTCCAGCTTGCTCAAGGAAAAAGGCGTGTTGCAGGAAGCCGACCTTATCACCGAGGAAGCGCGGCTACGCGCCGCCGGCGAAGACAAGGTGGAAGACGCGCCCGGCGGGCATCATCACCACCATCATGATCATGATCACGACCACGACCATGATCATGATGACCATCCCTATCAGGAAGATGATGATGCCGGGATTGCCGTGCTATCCCCCCTGCAATTACGCGGGCGGGCGGTGCGCAATCTTCTGATCGCGCGCGGCATTCTGACCGCGGCTGAAATCCGCGCCCAGATTGAGGCGATGGATAGCCGGGGCGAACATCTCGGCGCGCGGGTTGTGGTGCGCGCCTGGACCGATCCTGACTTTGCCGCACGGCTTGCCGCTGATGCTGGTGCGGCGGTGGAGGAATTGGGGCTATCGCGTGGGGAGACTGTGCTGACCGCGCTGTTCAATACGCCGGATGTGCATAATCTGGTCGTCTGCACGCTCTGTTCCTGTTATCCCCGCAGCGTGCTGGGCCGCCCGCCGGCCTGGTACAAAAGCCGCGCCTATCGCGCCCGCGCAGTGCGCGATCCGCGCGGGGTGCTGGCTGAATTCGGCACGCATTTGCCGGAAGGCACCAGCATTCGCGTGCATGATAGCAATGCGGAGCTACGCTACCTGGTCGTGCCGCGCCGGCCAGCCGGGACGGAAGGCTGGGATGCGGCGAAGCTGGAGCAGCTTGTCACGCGCGATGCGATGATTGGGGTGACGGAAGCGCGGCAGCCTTAATTACGCACCAAGCCTCTCCGCATAACGCGCGCGCCAATCCTCCCCGCTGATCCAGCGCTTGAGAGAAGCCGCATCCGCGGCCTCACCCCGCAGCACCGCCATCGCGCGCCACATCAGCGCCAGATTGCAGGAAATCACCGGCGCGCCCTCCACTGCCGGCTGCGCCAGAATGGCGCCGAGGGAGGGCATGCCGGTACCCAGCAGAATGATCCCCTCAACCCCCGCGCCCCGCATGGCGGCAAGCGCCGCGCTGGCATCACCCTCGGCCAGGGCATAGATCGGGTGGAAGGCCGCACCCGGTGTGGCGATGGAGATAACCCGCGCCACCTCAAACCCCCGCGCTTTCCAATAAGCTGCCGAGGCTTCGGTCAGGTCCGGCGGGTAAGGTGAAACCAGCCCGATGCGTTTCGCGCCAAGCGCGGCGAAGGCGTCACACACCGCGCGGCCCGCAGTGATGAAGGGCGCGCGGGCGGAAAGCCGCGCCACGGCTGCGTCCTCAACTTCCGGCCCCACCAGATAGGAAGACCCCGTGCAGGCAAAGGCAATGGCGCCCAGCGGGGCATTGGCGAATTGCGCGCAGGTGGCATCCAGCCCCGCAACATAATCGCGCAGCCGATCATTCAGGCTGGGCTTGGTGCTGACCAGCCGCGCGGTCAGCATCGCAGTCGCTGGCGGCAGCAACAGCGAAAATTCCGGCTCCACCGTGGTATTGGCCTGCGGCGTCAGCACCCCAAGCAGGCCATCTTTGGCATAGGCGAGTGACATCCGATCCTCCGTCACCATGAAGACATGGCCGCGCCTCTCGGTCTATGGAACGCACACATTTGCCCCGGAGAACAGCACCATGAACACCACCAAGCGCCGCGCCATCCTGGCCGCCATCCTGACCACCCCAGCGCTGGCCGCCGGCGCGCAAACCGCGCGGCCCATGCGCTTCATTGTCCCCTTCCCGCCCGGTGGCACGGCGGATTTGCTGGCGCGCCTTGTGGCGCGGGAGATGGAAGCGCGCCTTGGCGCGCCGGTGGTGGTGGAAAACCGCGCTGGCGCGGGTGGCGTGGTTGGCAGTGATTCGGTTGCCAAAAGCGCCCCCGATGGCACGACCATTTTGCTTTCCAACATCGCCTCTCAGGGGATTGCGCCGGCCATCCTGCCCACCATGCCCTATGATGTGCTGCGCGATTTCACCCATATCGGGCTGCTCGCCGCGGTGCCGAGTGCCATTGCGGTTTCCGCCACCGGCCCTTGGCAGAGCCTGCCCGCGCTGATCACCGCCGCGCGCGACAAGCCAGGCAGCATCCGCTTCGGGTCCAATGGCAATGGCACGTCGTCTCACGCCAAGCTCGAAATTCTGAAGCGCTTGGCGGGGGTGGATATCACCCATGTGCCCTATCGTGGCGCGGCGCCGGCGGCGACGGACGTGATTGCCGGCAATATTGATGGGCTGATCGCGGCCATTCCCGATGTCGGGCGGAATGAGCGGCTGCGCTTGCTTGCCATGACCACCCCGGAACGCCTGCCGCGTTGGCCCGATGTGCCATCGGTCGCGGAGCTTGGCCTCGGGCAATTGGTGGCGGCGAATTGGTTCGGCATCAGCGGCCCGGCGTTCATCCCGGCGCCGGTTGCGGATCGGCTGAACGCCGCGCTGGTGGAAAGCTTGGCCGCGCCCGCCATCACTGAGCGCCTGATCGAATTGGGTGCTGCCCCCAATCGGCTGGACCGCGCTGCCTTCACCGCCCTGGTGGAGGCCGACATGAAGCGCTGGGCGCAGATTGTACGGGACGCCGGCATTAAGGCGGACTGAGCTTTTTCAAGCCAAGTGGAACACTTGGCGGCTCGGAAAATGCGGTCAAACAACTTTGTTGGCACGGTGATTGCCTAGCCTTGAGGCATAGGCGGCGATATCGCGGAAATGCGGGCCATTTTGCTCCTTTTTTGGGCGGTAGATGCCGACTTAGCAGCAAGGAGCATTCGCATGAACCGTCGTCGTCTTTTTGGCCTCACCGGGGGCGCCATTGCCGGCGCGCTGGCCAGCCCAGGCATTCTCTCCGCGCAAAGCGGCGCCTGGCCAAGCCGCGGGTCCATCCGCCTGATTGCGCAATTCCCGCCGGGGGGGCTGGTGGATACTGTAAGCCGCCTGATGGCCCCCGCCCTCTCCCAGGCGCTTGGCCAGACCGTGGTGGTGGAAAACCGCGCCGGCGCCGGCGGCGTGATCGGCACGGATTTCGTGGCGAAGCAGCCTGCCGATGGCTATACCCTGTTGGTCTCCCACGCATCGGTGCATGTGTTCTCGGCGGCCACCATGCCGACGCTGCCCTTCAACCCGATCACGGATTTCACCCATATCGGGCTTTTGGTGGAAGCGCCGAATGTGCTGCTCGTGAAGTCCGAGTCACGCTTCAAGACGCTCGCGGATTACATTGAAGCGGCAAAGAAGCAGCCGGTGCGCTTCGGGTCTTCGGGCATTGGCTCGGCGCCGCATCTGCTGGGTGCGATGCTGACCGGCG
>JBIIGZ010000142.1:0-9271 GCA_044236185.1 Roseomonas sp.
ACCATGGTGCCGTCACGCACCAGCACTTCGCCCACAATGCCGCCTTCCAAATGCTGCACATTGCGGCGATTGCCTTCCACCATCAGCGTGCCGGGGGCCACCACAGCGCTGTCAATCATGGCAAAGGCGCCCCAGCCAAAAACCCCGCCGACACCGAACAGAATGATGAAAAGCGCGAAACGCAAGGGGCGCCAGATGGGCGCCGTGGGTGAGGCTGCGTCAGCATCAATCGCTGGCTTGTTCTGTTCCATGGCCTGCAACCCTTCAGCTACCGGCGATTGCCGTGACAGGGCGCGGCGGCTGCGCCGGCCGCGTCAGTCGGGGCAGGATTTCATCACGCCTTCCGAAAGCTTCCACAGCACCCGCGCGCAGCAATAAAATCTTGTCCACCGCAGCCAGGATATTGGCGCGATGCGTGATGATCACCGTGGTAACACGGGCTTCGCGCAAGCGGCCAAGCGCTGTTGCCAAGGCCGCTTCGCCATCACTATCCAGGTTCGAATTGGGTTCATCCAACACCACAAGCTTGGGCGCACCATAAAGCGCACGCGCCAGCCCAATGCGCTGGCGCTGCCCAGGCGAAAGCCCGCGCCCGCCGGGGCCAAGCTGCGTATCATAGCCTTCCGGCAGATGCAGGATCAGATCATGCAGGCCGGCATCCTTGGCGGCGGCGACAACCTTTTCCGAATTCACCTCACCAAGGCGGGCGATGTTTTCAGCGACCGAGCCTTCAAACAATTCCACATCCTGCGGCAGATAGCCCAAATGCTGGCCCACCTGATCACGCGGCATGCGCGCCATATCCGCACCATCCAACCGTACCGCCCCGCCGCGCGGCGGCCAAACCCCCAAAAGCGCGCGCGCGAGGCTGCTTTTGCCTGCCGCACTCGGCCCAATCACAGCCAGGGATTCGCCTGGCTCCAGACCAAAACTGACGCCGCGCAACACCACAGTGTCCGTCCCCGGCACCGCCAAAATCAGGTTTTCAACCGCCAAGGCACCCTGCGGTACCGGCAAGGGCATACCCTGCTTTTCGGCAGGGGCAGTCGCCAAAAAGTCACATAGGCGCCGATGCGCCGCCCGCGCCGTCATCGCCTGTTGCCACAAGGCCACCACCTGCATGCTGGGCGCCAAGGCGCGCGCCAGGATGAAGGTCGAAACAATCATGGCGCCCGGCGTAATGGCCTGTTCAATCACCAGCAGCGCGCCCAGGCCAAGCGTCAGCACACCGGTCAGCGCCAATTGCAAGAACTTGATGACGGCCGAAAAACTACCCGCGATCTGACTGGCGGTTTGCTGCTGATTCAGCATGTTCAGATGCCGTTGCTGCCAGCGCCGCCAAACGCCCGGCCGCATACCCATGGCTTCCGCAGTTTCGGCGTTGCGGATGCTGGCCTCCACAAAGGCATAGGCCTGGACATTGTTGTTGGAAGCCTCGGCCAGCCTTTTGGTCGAAAGAAAGGCCTGGACCAGGGCGCTACCAATGACAATGAACACAGCCACCGTACCAAAAAAGGCAAAGAAGGGATGCACGATATAAAGAATGACCAGAAAAACCGGAATCCATGGCGCGTCGAGCGAGGTGGTCAGCCCGGTGGTTGAGATGAAGGATCTGACCTGTTCCAGATCGCGCAGCGGCTGCGCCCCCACCCGATCACTGCCGCGCAGACTGCCTTGAACAAACAAGGCATCGAAGACACGCGAAGACAAGCGCCTATCAATCAGGCGCCCAAGCCCAATCAGGGCAAAGCTGCGACATCCTTCCAAAAGCCCATAAATCGCAATCAAAAACAGCGAAATCAGCGTCAGCGCCAAAAGCGTTGCCTCGCTCTGGCTTGCCAGGACGCGGTCATAGACCTGCATCATGTAAACCGAACCGGTCAGCTGCAGCAGATTGACGATGAAGCCCACGGCAAAAAGCAGCGCCAAGGCACCCTTCATTTCGCCCATAATGGCATAGACCGGCGAAGCAGGCGCCTTGTGCCGCGTGGCTGGGTTCACTTGGGCCCGAAGTGCACGCTGCACCCCCCCGGTTCCTGTCGCATGCTGCGCCCTACCTGCAAGCCAATGCCTGATATCGTCCCGGCGCACCGCCCCCGGACCCCAATAGGGACCCCGGCACGACCCGCCATCCTGTTCTTCTACCACACCAATATGGCGCCACGTCTATAGCAAAACTCTACCCTGCAGCCTTAGGAACAGGCGACTTGCGCGCAAGAGCCTCCCGGAGCGCCCTGGGGGCTACAGGAATGAGTGAAGCCAGGAAACGCGGCAGAAGATGAGGTTCCAGCGTTTCCCTTTAGAGCACATCACGTTCAGATGGAAAATCTGAACGTTTGAAGATGCTCGAAAAACAACGAGCTAGAGCGGGTTGCGTGAACCCATGTGAACGCAACACTCTCTAAGCAATGAAATCCGTCACCGAAAGTGAGGTCACCCCCAGGATCGAAATCTCCATATCCGCACGCGCATCGCCATTCACATCGGCCTGAAGAAGCCCATCCGCGAAGCGGAGCTGCCCGGCAATACGGGTGAAGGATGCGCTGCCGACAAAGGTAAAGGCCTGATTGCCCGCAAGTCGGGTATTTGCATCAATCATGGCGAGATCAATCCGGTCGCCTTCTGCCTGATTGAAGGCAATGATCTGATCGCGGGTGATCCCGACCGCACTATCGGAAGTCACCATAAAGCGGAACAGATCGGCCCCCAATCCACCAGTCATCACATCGCGCCCGGCACCGCCGATCAGCAGATCATCCCCGGCGCCACCATCAAGCGTGTCATTCCCGGTCAGGCCCCAAAGCGTGTCATGCCCGCCGAAGCCATGCAGTGAGTCCTGGCCAGCAAGCCCATTCAAGCTATCATTGCCGCCGGCGCCATTCATGGAGTCGTTGCGTGAGGAGCCATTCAATCGCCGGTCCGCTTCGGCCGCCGTCATGGTGAGATTATAGCCGCCTGAGGAAACCTCATAACCTTGCGCGCTTAGGTAGTAGGTTCCGCTTGTCTTGACCTCAACTGAAAGTCGGGAATTCAGGCCAACCGCGTCATCATTGAAGGCCAATTGCTGGCCATTGGCCGAAAGCAAGCGCAGATAGGTGTCGAGCGACGAACCCTGAACTGCATCCATGGCGAAGTCATAGCGCCAACCGGCATCCAAAGTGACGCGAAACCAATCCTGATCGCCGCCGAAATCAATGCCTGATGTTTGCGGCGCGGCCGTGGAAAGCGATGCCATGGTTGCGGCGCTGCCCGCGATTAGATCCACTGGGCTCGGTAGGCCGGGCGCGATATCCAATAACGCACCGATATCAAGCCGCCCGCCAGTCGCGACCAATCCGCCAAGGGATGGGGTGGCGGCGGCACTCGCCAGCAATGCCGCGCGAATTTCCGCGGCTGAGGCTTCCGGGTGCTCGGCCGCATAAAGCGCTACTGCGCCTGTCACATGCGGTGCCGCCATGGAGGTACCGCTATAGGTTCCATAGCGGCCATTCGGCAGGGTTGAATAAATGGATGATCCGGGCGCGGCGATATCAACCGTGGTTGCCCCGTAGTTGGAAAAGGAAGATCGCACGCCCGTATCGGTGATGGACGCGACGGATATCACCGCATCATACCCTGCGGCGGTAATGGTCGAATAATTGGTCGGGTAATTCGGCTGCACATCATTATTGGCAGCCGCATTGCCGGCAGCCGCGATGAACAGAATATCCTTTTGCGCGGCACGCCCGATTGCGTCCTGCAATTGCGCCGAATAGCCACCACCGCCCCAGGAATTATTGGTGGCTATGAAGTCTTCGGCATAGGTCGCGCGGGTTGCCGCATCCGTGAAATAATTCACGGCATTGACCGCGCCCGTGGTGGCACCAGAACCCCCGGCAGACAGGAACTTCAGCGCCACCATTTGGATTTCCCAATTGACTCCGACAACACCAACGCCATTGCCACCCATTGCGCCGATGGTTCCGGCAACATGCGTGCCATGGCCATTGTCATCAAAGGGATCATTGTCGTTGTTGAGGAAATCCCAGCCGATCAGATCATCGCGATAGCCATTGCCATCTTCATCAATGCGATTTTCCCAGCGTGAATCACTCAACAGATCGCCCGCATCAATACGGCCATTGCGGTTGTAATCGCGCACAAAGGAAGCGTTGGATGAATTGTTCAGATCGCGGAAGGTAATCAGGCCGTCCGTATCAATATCCTTCAGCCTGACGCGGAGCGTCGTCGGGATTTCGCGCTGATTAAGCCATATATTCAGGTAAAGATCGGGATGGGTGTAATCAATGCCGGTATCAATCACGCCCACCACGCTGCTGGTGGACCCCGTTATGCCCTCTGCCCAGGCCTCATTGGCCTGGCTGCCATAGGCATTCTGGGTCGCGCCAGTATCGCCGAGCATTCCCCACAAGGACCCGCCCGTGTAGCCGGGATCATTGCTCGCGACCGCAATGTGAAGCTGATGCGCTTCCGCTGTCTGGATTGGGCTGGAAGCAGCCACAAAGGTCACCTCAACCGCAGACGTCACAAACTGAGGTGCAACACTGATCACGGGGCTGGTGGGTGCCAGCCAAGTCACGTCAGCGACCACAATCGGCGCCAACCAAAGGCCATCGCGCCCGTCGCCTTCATCCGCTTGCAAAAGCAGCTGATCCTGCCAACCGCCGGCAATCCGCCGAAGCATCATGGCGTTGGACGCACTCATTACGACTCACCCTAATTTGTTGGTCCGTAATTAGCGCCCCAAAATTAAACAAGCGGTTAAGCGCCGCGGGGCCGCATGCCCTGACACCCATGCCATCGCCGAACACGGCAAGGTGACTTCCGGTTTCGCTTTTTGTCGCATTCCTGCCGCAGACGACTTATATCTAAATCCCACGATTCGCAGTTACGGAACCGATGACCCGCTTTATTCGCCAGATACCCGAAGGCGACGACCGAGAGCGCCTGATGTGCCCCGATTGCGGGCATGTCGCCTATGAAAACCCGAAGGTCGTGGTGGGCAGCGTGGTGGCGGATGGGGATCATATCCTGCTTTGCCGACGCGCCATTGAACCCCGCGCCGGCTTCTGGACCATCCCCGCCGGCTATATGGAATTGGGCGAAACTGCGGAAGAAGGCGCGGCGCGCGAAGCCTGGGAAGAAGCCCGCGTGCGCATTGCGCTTGAAGGTGTGCTCGCGGTTTATTCCATCGCCCGGATTGGCCAGGTCCAGGTGATATTCCGCGCCCGTTTCGCCGAACCCAGTTTTGCAGCGGGGCCGGAGAGCCTGGAAGTCGCCCGCTTCCATTGGTCTGACATTCCCTGGGACGAACTCGCTTTTCCTTCAGTCCATTGGGCGCTCAAGGCGTGGCGGGATTCTGCCCATGGCGGCCTGCCCGCCGCTGCGCTCAATCCAGCAGAAGACAAACGCGGCGTGCACCGCCTGCCGGGGGCTGGCTGATGCTGGGGCGCCGCGCGCTGCTGACTGGTTTGCTGATCACGCTTGGGGCGGGCTCGGCGCTTGGACAAGCCGCGCCCCAACCCACCGCGCCAGCGCGCCGTCCCACGCCCGCGCAGCGCCGCCAGCGCCGTCAGGCCGAAAAAACCGTCACCGCGCCGGAACCACCCGGCAGACCTGCGCCGATGCCCAATCGCGACATCGAAGCCCCACGCGGCCCCAATGATGCCCAGCGCGCCCGGCTCAGCCCAACCATGATCGACCCAGCCCCCGCCCAACCGCATCTTGGCGGCTCCGGCTTCGCCCTGCAGGCGCAGGAAGACCGGCTGCTGCAAAAACCCGTGCCGGGCGCGCGGCTGAGCGTACCCTTCTGATTTTACGTGGCGTCCGCCGGGCTTTGCAGCCGAAGCGCCAGCGCATGCAACCCAGTGGCGAATTCTCCCGCCAAAGCCTCATGCACCGCACGGGACCGTGCCACGCGGTTCATGCCCGCAAACCCTGCCGAGACCATGTGCACTGAATAATGCGTCTCCCCCCCTGGGCTGGCGCCGGCATGGCCGGCATGGCGGGCACTGTCATCGATGATTTCAAGCAAGGCAGGCTGGAAGCGCGCTTCCAGGGTTTGCCGCATTCGGTCTGCGCGTTGAGTCATGAGGCGTTTTTCCGCGTTTGTGACTTTTTTGCCAAGCCCCATTCTGCCTTGCGGCTTCGTGCGCCCGCCCCCATAACCGGCTGATGTTTCCGCGCAAACGACGCAAGGCCTATGCCCCAGATGACGCAGCGCCCCCTGGGCGGCTTTGCGATGCGCCCGATTGCGCCGAAGCCGGCCAATATCGCGCGCCGCGCGACCGTTCCTTGCGCGAATTCCATTGGTTCTGCCTGGATCATGTGCGCGCCTACAATGCCAGCTGGGATTTCTATAAGGGCATGGGCCCGGACGAGATCGAAGCCTGTCTCCGCGCCGATACATCCTGGCAGCGCCCCACCTGGCCACTGGGGCGGGTGGGCGGTTCCGGCCGCTTTGACCCCGAAATCCTGCGTGACCCGCTGGGCGTGCTGGGTGCCGAAGCCCCAAGCCCGCGCCGCCCGCCGCCGGAAAGTTCCGTGCCGCCAGAACTCCGCGCCGCGCTCGACCTCTTGGGCCTGACATGGCCGCTCGGTTCAGCGGAATTGCGTGCCCGCTACAAGGATCTCGCGAAGCAGCACCACCCGGATGCCACCGGCGGCGACAAGCAGGCAGAGGAACGTTTGAAGGATATCAACCGCGCCTACAGCCTGCTGCGCCACCGCCTGGCCAAACAACCTGCCCCGGCTGGGTAGCCGGATTGGCATAACGCGCCTAAACTATCCCCCTCTTCATGCACGGAACCTGATCAGCGATGAACAAAATCGCCCCCATTGCCGACATCAAACCGACTTCGGCGATTTCTGCCCCGGATACCACTGTCAAGGCACGCGACGCCTTTGGCATTGATTTGGACATGGATGTGCCCGCCTTTTCGGTGCGCACGGAACATGTGCCGGAAATTGACACCAGCTACCGCTTCGACAAGGAAACGACGCTGGCCATTGTTGCGGGCTTTGCCTTCAATCGCCGCGTGATGATCCAGGGCTATCACGGCACCGGGAAATCCACCCATATCGAACAGGTGGCGGCACGGCTGAACTGGCCCTGCATTCGCGTCAACCTTGATAGCCACATCAGCCGTATTGACCTGATCGGCAAGGACGCCATCGTGCTGAAGGATGGCCAGCAGGTCACCGAATTCCGCGAAGGCATCCTGCCCTGGGCGCTGCAACACCCCTGCGCCCTGGTGTTTGACGAATATGATGCCGGTCGCCCGGATGTGATGTTCGTCATCCAGCGCGTGCTGGAAGTGGAAGGCAAGCTCACGCTGCTCGATCAAAGCCGCGTCATTCGCCCCAACCCCTATTTCCGGCTTTTCGCCACGGCGAATACCGTCGGGCTTGGCGATACCACCGGGCTTTACCACGGCACACAGCAGATCAATCAGGGCCAGATGGACCGCTGGAACATCGTCGCCACCCTGAACTACCTGCCGCACAAGCAGGAAACCGAAATCGTGCTGGCCAAGCTTGGCGCCGAGGGTGACGCCAAGATGAAGAAGCAGGTTGAAGCCATGGTGGCGCTGGCGGATCTGACCCGCGCCGGCTTCATCGCGGGCGATATCAGCACTGTCATGTCGCCACGCACCGTCATCACCTGGGCCGATAACGCCAAGATTTTTGGTGATGTCGGCTTCGCCTTCCGCCTTTCCTTCCTGAACAAATGCGATGAGGCGGAACGCAGCACGGTGGCTGAATACTACCAGCGCTGCTTCAATGAGGAATTGCCCTCAGGCTCCTTGCTCCGCAAGGCGGGCTGAACCCAGTAACGGCGGCGTCAGGCCCTGGCGCCGCCATTGCATGCCAGAGAGAAGTACATGAGCGGCAAGCAGGATCTGACGCGGCAGGAAGAATTCAAGCGCGCCACCGCGGGCGTGCTGCGCGCCATGGCGCATGCCGATGCGGAAGTGCAGGTGGCTTTCCAGCCCGGGCCTTCCGGAGTTGCGGGCAAGCGCGTGCGCCTGCCGCTGCCAACCCGCGCTTTGCCGGCCAATGAAATGGCGAAGCTCCGTGGTGCGGCGGATGCCGCTGCGCTCAAGCTTCGTCATCATGATGAAGCGCTGCATGCCAGCCGCATCCCAACGCGGCGCGAAGCCAAGGAAGTGTTCGACGCGCTGGAACAGGTGCGTGTGGAAGCCGTGGGGTCCCAGCACATGGCTGGCGTTGCGGCCAATCTGCGCGCCAAGCTGATCGAAGAATGCGAAGCCGAAGGCTATGATCGCATGACGCGCAAGGACCAGATGCCGCTGCCCGCAGCACTCGGCCTGATTGCGCGTGAACGCCTGACCGGCGAAGCCGCACCGGAAGCCGCGCATCGCGTGCTAGATTTGTGGCGCGATACGATTGGTGAGGAAGCCGAACAGGCCCTTGCCGAAATGGCGACCACCGCCGAAGACCAAGGCGCCTTTGCCCGTGCGGCGCGCAAGCTGTTGACCGCGCTCGACCTCGCTGAGGCCGAGATGGAAGCGGAAAGCGAACAGCAGGACGAAGAAGGCGAAGAAGGCGGCGAAAGCACGCCCCAGCAGGATCAATCCGGCGAAGGGCAAAGCCAATCCGACCAGGAAGATGAAATGCTCGGCGCCCAGCCCGAGCAGATGCAGGGCGAAGCTTCGGACGAAGAGGCAGAGGAATCCGAAGAAGATGGCGCGGCGGCCGATGGCGATGACAAGCCAGGTGGCCCGCAGCAACGCCGCGAAGTGCCGCAGGTGGATGATACCACGCGCTACCACGCCTTCACGACGCAATTCGATGAAGTCGTGGCCGCCGATGATCTTTGCGATCCGGATGAATTGACACGGCTGCGCCAACAGCTTGACCAGCAGCTTTCCCATTTGCAGGGCGTGGTTTCCAAACTCGCCAACCGCCTGCAACGGCGCTTGCTGGCGCAGCAACAGCGCGCCTGGGATTTCGATTTGGAAGAAGGCATTCTGGATGTCGCGCGGCTGGCGCGCATTGTGGCCAACCCAACCCATTCGCTGTCCTACAAGCGCGAACGCGAAACAGATTTCCGCGACACGGTAGTCACGCTGCTGATTGACAATTCAGGTTCCATGCGCGGGCGCCCGATCACGGTTGCGGCCATGTGCAGCGATATCCTGGCGCGCACTTTGGAACGCTGCGCGGTCAAGACCGAAATCCTGGGCTTCACCACGCGCGCCTGGAAGGGCGGACAAAGCCGCGAACGCTGGGTGGCTGAAGGCAAGGC